>DATJQN010000175.1:0-11101 GCA_035505775.1 Rectinemataceae bacterium
GGGATCGTCGGTATCGCCATCGGCTTCGCAGCCCAGACCTCCGTATCGAACATAATATCGGGACTGTTCCTGTTCTCCGAGAAGAGCTTCGAGATCGGGGACGTCATTCAGCTGGAAAGCATTTCGGGGGTGATCGAGTCCGTGGACATGCTCTCCATCAAGCTGAGGACCTTCGACAACCGTCTCGTGCGGATCCCCAACGAGACGATGATCAAGAGCAACATAGTCAATGTCACGCGCTGGCCCGAGCGCCGCCTCGACCTGACCCTCACCCTCCCCTACGGGGTCGACCCGACGATGATCGAGGCTCTGCTCAGGGACACCGCCATGTCGGTGCCCGCGGCGCTTACCGAGCCCGAGCCCTTCTTTCTCGTCGATTCTCTCGGTCCCAACGGCATCGTCTTCATGTTCGGTGTCTGGTTCAAGAAGGACAATTTCCTTGCTTTGAAGAACGGCCTCCTCTCGGGGCTTGTCGCCCGGTTCGAACGCGAAGGTCTGCGGCCCGCCGTCCAGGTGGTCTCCATGCTTCCACCGACTGGGAAGGAAGGAAAAACCAGCCGTTCTTCCAGGAGCGCTGGGCGGAGAAAGTCCGGGGCCTGAACGCCCGCCGCGACAGTCCGCGCTCATTCGCGCCGCTTCATTATCCTCATCAGGTGTGCGGGGAATCAGGACTCAGACTGGACTCGGTCTCATGACCGGGACCGAACTCCATCATCCATCCGCTGAGGCGCTCGACGGCACAGCTCGGCACGGGCCCGGCCCAGGGCCGGTAGGTGAGCCGGTCGGGACCGGCATTCTGTTTTGCCGATGGGAATTTAAATGACTATTTTAATCATACAATTGCAATCAGCAGGGGCCCATCCGGCCCACGTAAAGGAGTTATCATGGCCTTCTCCGTACCCGACCTTCCCTATCCTTACGAAGCCCTCGAGCCGCACATCGATACCGAGACGATGAGGATCCATCACGACAAGCATCATGGTGCCTACGTGAGCAATCTGAACAAGGCGGTGGAGGGCAGCGAGTTCGCCTCCTGGCCCATCGAGCGCATCATCCGGGAACTCGCCAAGCTTCCCGAATCCATGCGGACAGCCGTGCGCAACAACGGCGGCGGGCACTTCAATCACAGTCTCTTTTGGACCGCAATCGGGCCAGGGGCGGGCGGGAAACCGGCGGGAAGCCTGGCCTCGGCGATCGATCGGGACCTGGGCGGCTTTGACAGTTTCAAGGTGGAATTCAGCAAGGCGGCGATGGGCCGATTCGGTTCCGGCTGGGCCTGGCTCGCGCTCGGTCCCGGCAGGAAGCTGGCGATTCTCTCCACGGCCAACCAGGACAGCCCCCTCAGCGACGGCCTGGAGCCGATTCTCGGCATCGACGTCTGGGAGCACGCCTATTATCTCAAATACCAGAACCGCCGCGCAGAGTATGTCGAGGCCTTCTACAACGTGATCGACTGGAAGGCCGCGGGGATCCGTTTCGAGAAGGCGCTGGCCTGACGGCCCGCCGCGCCGCACCCTAGGAAGCCCCTTTCGCGCACCGGCAGCCTTCAGCGACCCGGTTCGGACCGGCCAGCTCCGCTCCGACGGCCTGAAGGCTTCAGACACTGTCTTGACGATGCCCTCCACTTCCCCTATCTTTTTGCGGAAAGGAGCACAGCATGGACAAAGAGCAGGCCCTGGCAAAAGTGGGCCTTTTCGAAAGCCTCAATCCGAAATACATCAAGGGCATCGCGGCCATCTGCACGGAGAGGACCTTCGGGCCCGGCGATTACCTGATGAAGCAGGGTGAGAACGGGATCGGCCTTTTCATCATCCTGTCGGGCAAGGTGAAGGTCGAGAAGTCGAACGCTGCCGGCCAACGCGTGGAGCTCGCGGAGAACGGAGCGGGGGACATCCTGGGCGAGATGGCGGTGTTCGATGGTTCTCCCCGTTCCGCGTCGGTGGCCGCGGTCACGGAAACCACCTGTCTCGTTCTCGCCTCATGGGAGTTCAACGCCTTCCTCAAGGCGCACCCCGAGGCCGCGCTCGAGATTCTGCCCATCGTGGTCAAGCGATTCCGCGAGACCAACGAGGCGCTCGTCGGCCTGGGTTCGGTCAAGCACTGCTAATAAGCACGGGCGACGCGGTCAGGCCGCGTCGCCCGTAGTCTATGCGCCCCTCGGGGCCTCGGACGGGATTCGATCGAGCAGGCCCGAGACCTCGAGCGCGGCAATGAAAGGCCCCGGAACGAGGGCGCCCGCGCCGCCTTCTATCATGAAACGCGCATCGCCCGCGGCTGTCATCTGCGTTGGCATCGCCACGCAGGTCATGCCGGCCCGCCGGGCGGCAATGATCCCGGGCCCCGAATCCTCGAAGACGATGCATCGTGAGCTCTCCACCCCCAAGCGCCTCGCGGCTTCCAGAAAAACCTGCGGATCGGGCTTGCCCCGCTCGACCTCGGATGCCGATACCACCACCGCAAAGAGCTCGCGAAGGCCGCTGCTGTCCAATTCGAAATCGATGACCTTGGGGCTCGAACCGGAGGCGACCGCCAGCGCGATGCCCCGCTGCGCCAACTCCCGGGCCACCGTCACGACTCCCTCGAAGGGGCGGATTCTGCCCCGGGCCCAGTCGATATAGCCCTCGTCCTTGAGCCGGATCCGCTCCTCCAGGGGAAGGGTGCAGAGTGGATTGTCGGGAAAGCGTTCGGCAAGGGCGAGCATGAAGTCCCGCGTGCCGATTCCCAGGAATTCCTCGAGCCCGGCCTGGAGCCGAATACCGTGCTTCTCCAGGAAGATCCAGTCGCTCTCCGCGTACAGCGGCTCGGAATCGACGAGCGTCCCGTCGAGGTCGAATATGGCGGCCTGCAGGGGCCATGGTTCCGGAGTCATTCCCCTTCGTCCTCCGGCTCGGCCCCGAAATCCATGACGGCGGCATTCCGTCCCGGCCTCGTGGGCTGCGCATAGTACTCCACGTTCCAGAGAAACAACCCATGAGAGGGAGCCGTGGGCCCCGCACGGGAGCGGTCGCGGGCTGCGAGCGCTCCGGCCATGGCCGAGCGGAGATCCGCGGCGTCCGCGTCGCCGGTGGCCGAGCCGGTGGCTGCGCCGGCGGCCTCCAGGTACAGCATCGAGCCGACAAGGGAGCGGACCATCCGCAGCAGGAAGGCGTTGGCTGCGATCTGGTAGACCAGGAACTCGCCCTCCCAGCGGAATGCCGATTCGTGCACGAAGCGTGAACGGTTGCCGCTCGGATCGCGGGCCGAGGAAAAGGTCGTGAAGTCATGCTCGCCGAGAATGGTCGAGGCCATGGCGTTGAGCGACGCCAGATCGGGTCTGCGGGATATGCGATGTGCGTAGCGAAGACGCATGGGATCGGCCACCGGCCCGCAGACGATGAAGTAGCGGTAGCGTCTGAGTCGGGCATCGTAGCGCGCGTGGAAATCGGGATGTGCCTCACTCGCAGAGAGGACCCGCAGGTCGGCGGGAAGCAGGCGATTGAGGGCGAGTGTGAAATTGCGGGCGGGTATGGAGGCGATGTCCGTGAAGAAGCTGGCCACCTGGCCCATGGCATGCACGCCGGCGTCGGTCCTGCCGGCGCCGGTCGTCTTCACGGGGTGACCGTGCATCCGGGCGAGCGCGTCTTCAAGCGCCGCCTGGACGGAGCGCGCGTTCTTCTGCCGCTGCCATCCGGCGAACTCCGTGCCATCGTAGGAGAGGTCCAGCCTGATGCTGCGCCTAGTCATCGTCCTCGTCGTCTTCCTGCTTGAGCTCGGCCTTGAGCATGTCGTAGAGGTCGCGCACCTTGTCCACGAGGGGCCCGGGTTTTGTCCTGGTTTTCTTGCCCAGGCCGAACATCTTGGCCACCGTACGCTTGGCGTCGGTGAGCAGCTCGGCGCGCTTGGCCTCATCCGCCGTGGGACCGTACTTGAGCTCGAGCACGGCGACCAGGTAGAGCACGCCCTCGTAGCCGTAGTTCTTGTCGGTGTCCGGCCCGAGCCACTTCACCGTGGTCAGGCTCTCCTTGCCCTTCTGCTCGCTCTCGACGGCGACGCGATACAGGAAGCGCGCCTTCGAATAGAAGACCTTTGCGGCGTATCCGTAGTTTTGACCGCCGTGCTTCTCCTCGAGCTCGGTGCAGAGCCATGCCGCGCGCAGAGCCGAGATGCCCTGCTTGATGGCCGGCGAATACTCCTTGGAGAAGTGCTCGTAGCAGAGCATGGCCAGGTAGTACGAGGCGGCCCCCTCCATGAGCCCGCGGGGCGAACTGAAGTCCAGGGGGGAGAACAGGCGCTGCACGGCCTCGACCCGTGCTGCTATCCCCTCGGAGAGCGGATGCACGACCTTGGGCGGAATGCCGAGAAAGTCCGTCTTGTAGGCGGCGTACCAGCAGGACGGACACACGGTGACGTCGTAGACCAGGGGATGCACCTCGCCGTAGGCCTGCATGGGTATGTAGGTCCTGTGCAATTCGTCCGTCAGCTCGCCTGCGTTCACGCGACCGGAAAAGAGCTCTTCGCGCCGGAAGCTGGCGTCGCAGACCGGGCAACGCGTGGCCTCCTTCGAGATGAAGGTGATCTTGCGTTCCTTGTCGTCCCGATCCGGTTTCTGGGCGTATCGAACCATGGCTACCCCTCGATCACCACCATCGCGATGGCGTTGTCGCTCTCGTGCGTGAGCGACACGTGTACCCTTCCCCCGCCGACATCGTTGAACCGATCCAGGGCGGTCCCATGCAGGATCATGTCGGGGCGGCCGTTGTGGTTGTTGATCACCTGGATGTCGCGCAACTTGACGCCGGCGAGGCCCGTGCCGACCGCCTTGCCGAAGGCTTCCTTCGCGGCGAAGCGGGCGGCGAGCGACAGGGCGGCGGCATGCCCCCTGCCGAGCGAGGCCGTGATCTCGTCGGGATGGAAAAAGCGGTCCACGAGGCCGGGGGTCTCGAGCCAGTGGTGGATGCGCCGGACGTGGACGACGTCGACTCCGATACCGAGAATCACCGGGTGCCTCCGCTTTGGACGACGACAGAGATGGTCTTGGGCTCGAAGCGCTCGACCGAATAGCCCTCCGGAGCGGTGGCCACAACCGTCACGGTGAAGGTGCCCGGGGCATGTATGAAGGAAAGGTCGGCAGAAAGGAGCCCGGGCGGGGGCTCGAAGCCCGTGATGTCCGACTTGGCCGAGCGCACACTGGCGGAGCCGCGCGGCGGAGTGGAGACGAGGCTGAGCGTGGGCGGCAGCCCGGCCAGGACTATCTCGAGTCCGTCGAAATTGCGGACGCCCAGGGATTTCTGGACGACCGCCCGAAAGTCCACGCTGTCCACTCCGGTGAGCGAGATCAGGCTGTCCTTCTTGATGAGCCGCACCTGCGTCATGAAGTCGGAGTTCCGGCCGGTCAGCTCGATGAAGTCGGTCGGGACGTCGGAGCTTCTCTCCACCGCGCTCGCCGGCCCGGTGATCTCCACTTCCGAGGGGGCCATGTCGAAGGAGACGAGTTCGAAACCGGGCGCCAGGAATCCGCGGAAGGTGGGCGTGACGGGCACGATGCGACTGATCTTCCGCTCGAGGGTGAGCGGGACCTCGGCGGGTTCCACCTGGATCATGAGCGGATCCACCCCGAGCGCCGAACCGCGCTGCTCCACCTGCACGGGCACCCTGACCGCGCCCTCGTTCCGGAAGCCGCTGAGATCGAGCGTCGCCTTGATGTCGTCCTCCTGGATCTTGAAGAGGGCGTTCGACTCCCCGCGAAGGGTCACGCGCACCGAATGGGGCACCTGCGACGAGGGGACGAACTCGTCGTTCAGGATCACCGAGAGCGGCGCCGAGATATAGCGGTCCTCGAGACGGTTGAGGCGGTAGAAGAAGAACAACAGGAGGGCGGCGGCAAGGGAGAGGACCTTGGCCGGCCAGTTCGTCGCGAGGCTGGCCCAGAAACTCCTACTCGACAACCGTCGCCTCCTCCGCTTCCTCGACGGGGCTCGAGGGGAACTCGATGAGCTCGCCGAGCCGCCGCCGGACATGCTCCGCCGACAGCCCGTAGTACAGACGCGACTCGTAGGCCAGGGAGAGGGCACCGGTTTCCTCGGACACGACGAGCACGACGGCGTCGGTCTCCTCGGACAGACCGAGGGCCGCGCGGTGGCGGGTCCCGAAGCTCTTGCGGATGTCCTGCTGCTCGGAAAGGGGGAGGAAGCAGCCCGCCGCCGCCACGCGTCCGTCCTGGACGATCAGGGCCCCGTCGTGGAGCGGCGTGTCGTGCCCGAATATCGTGACGATGAGACTCGAGGACAGCAGGGAGTCCAGCTGCGTCCCCGTGTCGATGATGTTCTTGATGCCGACGCTCCGCGCGAACACGATGAGCGCGCCGCGCCTCGTGGAGGAGAGCATCTCCGCCGCGGCGAGAACCGCCTCGATCTGCGTCAGGCGGGGCCTCGAGGCACCGCGGAACAGGCTGCCCTGGCCGAGCCTCATGACGATCTTGCGCAGCTCGGGCTGGAAGACGATCGCGAGCGCGATGACGAGTCCGGGCGCGAGGATGTTGAGCACCCAGGTGACGGTCGTGAGCTGGAGGAAGAAGGCGGCTCCGTAGAAGACCGCGAGCATGAGCGCGCCCTTGACCAGCTGGATCGCCTGCGTCCTGACGAGCACTTCGTAGGTCTTGTAGACGAGGAAGGCGAGGAGGAGAATGTCGAGGGCCGGACGGATGTAGCTCGAGAACAGCGAGATGAGATCGGCGCCGCTCATCGTGCCCGCTCCACGGACTCCGCGGGCTCCGGCGCCGCTCCCGCGAGCGAGGAGCGGAGCACGGCCAGCGCATCGACTGTCTCGGCCACGTCATGGACCCTGAAGATGCGGGCGCCCTTCAGGTAGGCCGCGCAGGCCGCGCCGAGACTGCCCGCGAGCCGTCCCTCCACGTGCTTGCCGGTGATCGCTCCGACGAAAGCCTTGCGCGACAGGCCGACGAGGACGGGAAAACCGGTGGCGACCAGCTCTTCGAGTCGATGGAGGATCGCGAGATTGTCCTCCAGCCGCTTTCCGAAGCCGATGCCGGGGTCGAGGATGATGTTGCCGCGGGCTATGCCTGCTCCCTGGGCCCGGGCTGCCGCCTCGAGCAGAAAGTCGCGGACCTCCGCGGGGCAGTCGCCGTAGAGCGGGGCGACCTGCATGGTCCTGGGCTCCCCGAGCATGTGCATGATGACAACCGGAACGCCGCGCGCGGACACGAGGGGGGCCATCTCCAGATCATGCCGGAGGCCGCCGATGTCGTTGACAATGTCCGCACCCGCGTCGAGGGCGGCCGCGGCGACCGCGGCCTTCCGTGTGTCGACCGAAATGGGCAGGTCCGACTCGCCGCGAACGGCCTCTATGACGGGCACGACACGCTCGAGCTCCTCATCGAGCGACACGGATTCGGAACCCGGCCTCGTCGACTCTCCTCCGACATCGATGAGCGCGGCGCCGGCCGCCGACATGGCGCGCGCCGTGTCCAGGGCCTCGACGCAGCTCCTGCGACGGCTTCCGGGGTAGAAGGAATCCGGCGTCACGTTGATGATGCCCATGACCAGGGGCCGATCGTCGATCACGAGGCGGCGTCCCCGCGGCAGGGGGATCTCGTGGCGGATCATGCGCCCTCCCCCGCGGCGCGGAAGATGTAGATGCGGCCCGCCTGCCCTTCCCTGCCGAGTTCGGCCTCTTCCACGAGCGAGGCGATACCGGAAGCCGAAAGGCCGACCTCCTCCAGCAACTCCTCCCGGCTGCCCTGCGAGGAGGGGAGCGAGGGGAAGCCCACGACCCGGATGGAAATCCGCGGCAGGCGGCGTTCGATGAGGGCGCAGAGGTACTCGCCGATCCCTCCGGAGACCACGCCCTCCTCGAGGACGAAGATCCGGCGATACGGGGCCGCCGCCTCGAGGAAGGCATCCTCGTCGATGGGCCAGGCAAAGCGGAGCGCATAGACGTCGGCCGTGCCGTTTGCGCCGGCTTCTCCCTGGTTCGCCCGGGCGTGCCGACGGGCGAGATCGTCGGAGGCCTCCACCGCATGGTGGACAAGCCCCCCCATGGCCATGAGGAGGGTGTCGGCGCCGGAGCGTCGGACGAACAGCCCGCGCCCCTGAACGAGCGGAGTCGTGTAGACCGCCTCCTCCCGTGGACAGGCTGCCTTGGGATAGCGGATCATCACGGGGAGTGCGGAGTCGAGGGCCCAGTTGAGGCAGAGTCCCAGCTCCGCGGCGCTGGCGGGCGCCAGGATCGAGAGGCGCGGCAGGGAGCGGAATAGGGCGATGTCGTAGATCCCCTGATGGGTCTCCCCGTCCTCTCCGACCGCGCCCGCCCTGTCCACGGCGAAGACGACCGGGAGTCCGGGAAGAGCGACATCATGGAAGACCTGGTCCACGGCCCGCTGCATGAAGGTCGAATAGATGGCCACGACTGGGCGAAGCCCGCCGGCGGCCAGACCGGCGGCGAAGGTCACTGCATGCTGCTCGGCGATGCCAACATCGTGCAGCCGCTCCGGGAAGGAGGCCCTGAAAGCTTCGAGTCCGGTGCCCTTGGTCATGGCGGCGGTGACGGCCACCAGGCGCGGATCCACGCAGGCCCTCTTTATGATCGCTTCCGAAAAGGCCTCCGTGAACGTGAGACCCGAGCGGGGCTCCACCGCCTCGTCGCTGCAGGCCATGGGAGACAGACCGTGGTACCTGGTCGGATCCTCCTCGGCGAGGATGAAGCCCTTGCCCTTGCGCGTCAGAACATGGACCACGACGGGCCTGCGCAGCGCGCGCACTTCCCTGAAGACATGCATCATGGTGGGAATGTTGTGGCCGTCGATGGGACCGGCGTACTCGAAACCCAGCTCGGAAAAGAGATTCTCCTTGAAAATCAGGGCCTTGGCGGCCTTCTTGGCCCGGAGCATGAGATCGTATGCCCAGCGACCCACGAGCGGGAGGCCGCGCACGATCCGGTCTATGCGGCGCCTGACCGCCTGGTAGCGTGCGGTGGCGGAGAGCCGCGACAGGTAGCGCGAAAGCGCGCCGACGTTGGGCGAAATCGACATCTTGTTGTCGTTGAGCACGATGATCAGGGGCAGGCCGAGCTGACCCGCATGGCTGAGCGCCTCGAATGCCATGCCCCCCGTGAGGGCACCGTCGCCTATGACGGCGACCACGTTTCCCGACACGCCGAGGCGCCTGCGCGCCTCGAGGAGCCCGAGGGCTGCGGAGATGGAGGTGGAGGCGTGCCCGGTATCGAAGATGTCGTGCGGACTCTCCGATCGCTTGGGGAAGCCGGAGATGCCGCCCTTGAGCCGCAGACCCTCGAAGCTGGAGGCCCTTCCGGTCACCAGCTTGTGCGCGTAGGACTGGTGACCGACGTCCCAGACGATGGCGTCCGAGGGCGAATCGAAGCTCCGGTGGAGGGCCAGCGTCAGCTCGACCACGCCCAGATTGGAGGCCAGATGACCACCGTTTCGGGTCACGGTGGCGATGATGCGGCCTCGGATTTCCTCGGCCAGCGCGTAGAGCTGCCCGATGTCCAGATTCTTGAGATCAGCCGGGGAGCGGATAGAGTCGAGCAAGGCCATCGGGACAACGATAGCACGGGCCGTGGGCTTTTGCTAGAAGCGCCTCCGTAGGCCACGCCCGCGCGTTTCCGGCGCCTGCGAAACACCTGCGGTAATGTCGCCCGCGGCTTCGCCGCGCACGATGCCGACGCGGGGGTTCAAGACCCTCGGCGGCATGGTCCGGTCTGTGACCGGGAATCACGTCGATGGATCACTGTGCCGGAGGACGGCCGGCTATACTATCAGTGCATCGGTGATCCGCCACGCGCGGGCGGGCGCGGATGACCGATACCGGGAGGGCGCCATGGCGGCTTTTACCGAGGTGAAGAGAAGACTCCGGGCAGTCTACGCTGCCGGCTGGATATCGTCGTGGGAGGCTTCGCGGCTCAAGGTCGGGACTGTCGTGCTGGCCGCAACCAAGGCCGGAGAGGACCTGGAAATCCGCTTCGGCGAAATCTTCATGGCCTCGGGCTCGGCGGTCATCGTATCCCTGGGGGCTGAGGGCGGGATCGCGGCCGCACGCATCGATTCGTTGGAGCGACCGCTGCGCGCCGATCCGGAACCCGACAGGGGAGACCAGCTCCTCGAGCTCCTCCCCTTCGAGTTGGTCTATGGCGAGGCGGACTATACGCTCGCCGAGCTCGACGGCGCCGGTGTCGGCAGCCTCATCTCGCTCGACTCCCCCTATCCTTCGCAGGGCCCGGTACCGGTGCGAATGTGCATCGCAGGCATCGATGCGGCGGTGGGCCGATGCGTGGTCATGGGCGAGCTGTTCGGCATGGTCGTGGACCGCCTCGAGACGCCCTGCCCCGCCTTCGGCGAGCCCCGATTCGGCGCGAATGTCCTCGCCGCCGGCCTCGACACAACGGGCGTCAAGCTCTATGACTGGAAGAGACCCGACCGGTTCACGAGGGCGTGCATCGCCTCCGTGCTGGGCATCCACCGGCGGATTGTGGAGGCCCTCGGTGTGCGATGGCCGCTCCTGGCATCCTGGACCGTGCGCTGCGTCGACCAGCTCACCATCGGGGAGTGGTTCGAAAGCCCGGACTCGGCGACGGAATCAGTGCTGCGGATGAACATGGACCGGCTTTCTCGGGACTATGGGAGGGAGAGCACGGCTCCCGGCCCGCGGCGGGCCCTGGCCCAGCCCCACGGAGCGCGCCACCCCTTCCCCCCTGGCTTCGAAGAGGAGTTGTCCCGCTTCCTCAGCCTCGACGAGGCCCGCATGGGCGAAAGGCTTGTATTCGCCTTCGCCTCGGGAGCGGCGGGAGCGGCACTCGAAGAGCTCGACCCCTTCCTTTCGGCGCTGCGATCGGGATGGAAGCTGGTCGGGGACTGTCGCTTCACCGATGCCGAGCGCCTTGATGGGAAGCCCGAGCTCCTGGGCCTGGATCTCGGCAGGAAGGAGACCGCGGATCCCCGAAGCATGATGCGCGACGAGATGATCGTACTGGTTTCGCTCGGCGGGCCGAACGGATCGCTGCACCTGGTGTACAGCGCCCGCTCCCTCTATCCCCTCATGAAGACGCTCGACCGCTATGGCGCCCTCGAACTCAACCTCTGAGGGCTCCG
>DATJQN010000176.1:0-10805 GCA_035505775.1 Rectinemataceae bacterium
TCACATCCACCGCGGGACGACAGTTCGATCCTCCAGGCCGTACGGCGTCGGCTCGTCGGGCTGTTCGGGATGTACCAGGGACTCCCTGCGCCGATCTACACCCTCTTCCTCGCCACCGTGGCGAACGGCATCGGGATTTTCGTCTTTCCCTTCCTCGCCCTGTTCCTGACAAAGCGCCTGGGCTGGGACGCCGCTGCCACGGGCATGTTCATGTTCCTGGCCAATCTGGCCTATCTGCCCGGCTCCTTCATAGGCGGTGCCCTGGCCGACCGTCTGGGTCGCAAGCGGGTCATGGTCCTGTCCCAGGCCATGGCGGGCCTGGTCTTTGTCGCCTGCGGCATCCTCGGCGACTCGCCGGCGGTGGCCTGGCTTGCGCTTGCCAATCTCTTCTTCGACGGCATCACGGACCCCGCCCGCACCGCGATGCTGACCGACCTGACAAGGCCGGAGAACCGCCAGAGCTCCTTCGGTCTGATCTATCTCGGCCACAATCTGGGCTTCGCCTGCGGGCCGATAGTCGCCGGCTACCTCTTTTACGCCGCCCCCCGCTGGCTCTTCTTCGGAAACGCGCTCTCCATCCTCGGCGCCCTCATGCTGGTCATGGCTTTCGTCCCCGAAACGCGGCCTTCGAAGGCGCAGATCGAGGCGAGCTTCCATCTGGGGACGAGCGAGGCGGGGCATCGCGGCGGCCTCCTCTCCGCGCTGCGGTCCCGGCCGGTCCTTCTCGTCTATCTCGGCCTGACGGCGCTCTACGGCTTCGTCTACGCGCAGCACCGCTTTGCCCTGCCCCTTCAGACCGACGCGCTGTTCGGCAGGGGCGGCGCCGCGCTCTACGGGGGCCTGATGACCCTCAACGCCGTCCTCGTCGTCATTCTGGCCACGCCCATCGTCGCCCTCACGCGCCGCTGGAAACCCATAGCCAATGTCGCAGCCTCCGGCTTTCTCTTCGCCCTGGGCTTTGGCATGATAGGTCTCTGCAGGAGCCCCGCACTGCTCTTCCTCTCGACGGGGATATGGACACTCGGGGAAATCGTCAACGCGACCAACGACGAGGCCTATGTCGCGAATCACACGCCCATGAGCCACCGGGGCCGCTTCCAGGCGGTGGTGCCGCTTATCGCCGGCTCGGGATTCGCCCTGAGCTCGCCGATCGTCGGGCAGCTGGTCCAGACTCGCGGCGTGGGAGCGGTCTGGCCCCTCCTCGGCCTGGTCGGCCTCATCGCGGCGCTCGCGCTGAGCGCCCTGGGCTTCGTGGAGGCGAGGACCGGAACCGCGCGGCGCCCCTCCCCGCGCTGAGCTTCCGCCCGGCGGGGTCGGGCTCGGGCAGAAGGGCGCATCCCGCCCTCTTCTTGCAAATATCACGCTTTCCCGTATATAGTGCGGTTCTATGGACCTTCGCAGCACCCGCAACATCGGCATCATGGCCCACATCGACGCCGGCAAGACGACCACGACCGAGCGCATCCTCTACTACTCGGGCAAGACCTACAAGATCGGCGAGGTGGACGACGGCGAAGCCACCATGGACTGGATGGAGCAGGAGCAGGAGCGCGGCATCACGATCACGAGCGCCGCGACGACGACCTTCTGGCGCAAGCACCAGATCAACATCATCGATACGCCGGGCCACGTGGACTTCACCGCGGAGGTGGAGCGCTCGCTCCGCGTGCTCGACGGGGCCATCGCCGTGTTCTGCGCGGTGGGCGGCGTCGAGCCGCAATCGGAGACCGTCTGGCACCAGGCCGACCGCTACCATGTGCCGCGGATCGCATACGTGAACAAGATGGACCGGCTCGGCGCCGACTTCGACGCCGTGCTCGAGGACATGCGCAAGAAGCTGGGCGCTCATCCCATTGCCATCTCCTGCCCGATCGGCCGCGAGGCGGGCTTCGAAGGCATCATCGATCTGGTCGGCATGCAGGAGCTGCGCTGGAGCGAGGACGGCCACGAGATCTATTCAAGCCCGATCGCCGAGGAGCGTATCTCCGAAGCCAAGTCCCGCCGGGATGAGCTGATAGACGCGCTTTCCGCGGACTCTGACGAAATCACCGCCCTCTACCTCGAGGGCAGGGACGTGCCCCCGGAGCTCATAAGACGCGAGCTGCGCACTGCATGCATAGGGCGCCGCCTCGTGCCCACCCTCTGCGGCGCCAGCCGCCGGAACATCGGCGTGCAGCCGCTGATCGACGCCGTCGTGGACCTTCTGCCCGCGCCGGACGAGGTGCCGCACGCCAAAGGCCATCACCTGAAGAAGGAAGAGGAGATCGACATCCCCTGCGACTCCTCCGGCAACCCGCTCGGACTGGTGTTCAAGGTGCAATATGACCGCGAGGCCGGGCCGCTCTGCTTTGTCAGGATGTATTCTGGCTCCATCCGGAACGCCAGCACGGTCTACAACCACAACAAGAAGAAGCGAGAGCGCATAACCCGCCTCCTGCGCATGCACGCCAACAAGTCCGAGCCCATGGATGAGGTCGAGGCGGGGGACATCGCGGTCATCGTGGGCATGAAACTCGCGCAGACGGGCGATACGGTGGGCACCGAGGGCTGGCCCGTCCTCCTCGAGAAGATGCATTTTCCCGAGCCCGTGATCTCGGTGGCCATCGAGCCCCGCACCCTCTCCGATCGTGAAAAGCTGAAGGAGACCCTCGAGATCCTGTCCAAGGAGGATCCGACCTTCACCTCGCGGGAGAACGAGGAGACCGGACAGATGATCATCTCGGGGATGGGCGAACTCCACCTCGACGTCCTCGTGACCAGGATCATCCGGGACTTCAAGATCGCCGCCAAGCAGGGCAACCCCCAGGTCACGTACCGCGAGTCGATCACCAAGCCCGTCACGCACAGCGAGAAGTTCCACAAGATCGTGGGCGGCAAGGACAACAGCGCGGGCATCACCGTCAAGGTGGAGCCGCTGCCGCGCGGGAGCGGCAACCGCTATGCGAAGCAGCTTCGGGCACCGCAGGTGCCGGAGGAAATCTTCGACGCGATAGAGCGCGGCTTCGAATCCGCCTTCGGCTCGGGCATCCAGTTCGGCTACCCCGCTGTCGACGTCGGCGTGAGCCTTGTCGCGATCGACTACGATGAACTGACCGCCTCGACCTTCGCCTTCGAAGCCTGCGCCAACATGGCCTTCGACACCGCCTGCCGCGCCGCCGGACCCGTCATGCTCGAGCCCATCATGAAGGTGGACGTCACGACACCCAAGGAATTCGTGGGCGAGGTGATGAGCCTGCTCTCGCAGCGCGGCGGCCTCATCCACGGCTCGGACTCCAAACACACGGTGGATACCATCCACGCGGAGGCGCCGCTGGTGACCATGTTCGGCATCACGACCGCCCTGCGCTCCGTGTCCCAGGGCCGGGCCAGCTTCTCGATGGAGTTCAGTCACTTCGAGCCCAAGAAACAGTAGGACAATCCCCTGCGCCCGGCCCTGGGAGGGCGTCAGGGATGACGCCCCAAGGTCTGCGCTGCGGCCGCGTCGAGCGGCTTCCATTTTCGTCGCCGCGCCACTAGACTGGAACTCCTGATCCTTGACGGCCCCGGGGGATAGCCATGGAGCTCCGCAGCGAACGATTGGAAGCATCACACGTCATGCTCATACTCCTCGTCTCGACGGCGAGTTTCTTCGAGGGCTACGACTTCATCATCCTGAACCTGGTGCTTCCCTTCCTGCAGACCGAGTTCAGACTCAGCATCCAGCAGGCCGGCTTCGCGGCATCCGCCATTGCCCTCGGCACGATCGTGGCGTTCTTCGTCATCAGGCTGGGCGATTACTTCGGAAGGCGGGCCCTCCTCATGTGGACCGTGCTCGGCTATACGGCAGCCACCGCTCTCACGGCCTTTTCTCAGAGCATTGGTGCCTTCGTAGCCCTCCAGTTCGTGGCCCGCGTCTTCCTTGTTGCCGAATGGGGCATCTCGACAGTCATCGTGGCTGAGGAGATTCCCGCCAGCCGGCGCGGCTTTGGCATCTCAGTGGTCCAGGCTGCGGCCGGCGTCGGCGGCATAGTGGGAAGCGGTCTATTCCCGATCATCGAGCACAGCAGTCTCGGCTGGCGGGCGATGTACCTCGTGGGCGTCATCCCCCTGATCATCGTCTTTTTCATCCGCTCGAGTCTCAAGGAAACCAGGCGCTTCGCGGCGGTCCGACATGCCGCGGCGAAAGGCCCGACCTTCTCCGAGATCCTGTGGAAGCCCTACCGGAAGAAGATCATCCTCGTGGCGCTGCTCTGGTGCTTCATGTACCTCGGGTACACCGCCGTCTACACTTTCTATACGACCTTCGCGATCCAGGAACGCGGACTGACCGTGCAGCAGGTGAGCCTCATGGCGGCCATCGCCTTCACGCTCGGACTCGGCGGCTTCGTGCTTGCCGGAAAACTCATGGACTCCTGGGGGCGCCGCCCCACGGCCATCACCTTCTTCACTGCCGGCGGCATTTCGACGGCCCTCGTCTTCCAGGCGCCCAAGGCACTGCTCGGCCCCGCCCTCGTCGTCCTCATCTTCTTCATGACTGCCTACCTGACGATATGCGGCACCTATACTGCGGAGCTCTTCCCCACCCGCCTGCGCGCGAGCGCGGCCGCATGGACCAACAACACCCTCGGCCGCATCGGCATGGTGCTCGCCCCGACGATCGTCGGCTCGCTTGCAGTGCCCCTCGGTGGAGTGGGCCCGGCCGTCAGCCTGATGGGCCTGTTCCCCATCCTCTGCGCGGCGCTGGTGTTCTTCTTCCTGCAGGAGACCAAGGATCTGGAGCTGGAGCAGATCAGCGAATAGCGGCGCTCACCAGGTCAAGCCCCCGTCCGCGGACTTGGCAATCTTGAGCGCGCCCGTGCCCGAAGAGTCGAAGTAGACGATATAGAGCGAAGTTCCGTCCGTGGCCATGGAGCAGTCGAAGTTCGTACCCCCGACCGTGGCCAGGACCGAGGTGTTGAACTGGAAGTCCGGCGGGGTGATCGACTTGTTCTGCTGACCGGAGGCGAATTTCAGCTGTTTGTTGGTCGCGTCGTAATAGGCGACATAGGCCGTCGAATCGGAGGTCGTGTAGACGAGTCGGCAGTTGCTTCCAACGTTCGTCGATGAGGAATCGATCGTGATTGCCTTCGAGACTATGAACAGGTTCAGTCCTGATACATACGAATAGTGCTCGTAGCACCTGAGTGCCTTGGCCGTGCCGTCATAGTAGACGTCGAGAATGGTGCCCGCCTCCGAGAGGGAGGGATAGTCCGTGGAGGCGGCGCCGCCGATGTTCAGGTCCGTGACCGTCATCGGCAGTCCGGCTCCGGAGGGAGCAAAAGTCGCGATCCTGAGCCGATTCTGCACGTTGTCGGAATAGCTGACATTCACGTTGTTGCCGTCGGCGTAGATGGAACTCCGCTTTCTGTTGCCGTTGCTGCCGGCCGGATTGGGAAAGGAAGCGTCGATCGGGATGGGCTGGGCCAGGAAGCTCATGGTCGTGCCCTTCGCGGCGTAGGTATAGGCCGGGGCGCCCCCGGCCGAATACACGATATAGACGTTCGTGTTGTCGAAGGATATCGAGCTCTCGTATCCGTAGGGATAGCCCTTATAGGTGCTGACGGCCTGAAAATTGGAGGAGCTGAACGAGGAACCAGTGTCCGTAAGCTCCACGAAATAGTCGGTATCGGGGCCGCGCGAGGCATAATAGCAGATGTAGATGTGGTTCTGGTCCACCACAAGGTTGTTGCATACCCCGTAGTAATCCACCGTGCTGTCGACCGTGTACGGCGCATTCCAGCTCTTCCCGCCGTCGGAGGATTTCACCACGCACAAGTTCTGGGCAGCGCTGTCATAGTAGAGCACGTAGACCTTGCTGCCGTTGACTGCGACCGAGGCCGCATACTTCTGCCCGGTCAGGAGAGTCTTCGTCCCGTATTCAAAGTTCGCCTGCGCGACGCGATCCTCGATGACGGCCTTGAGGTCGAGTGCGGATTTGCAGCCGACCGCCAGGGCCGCTGCGAGCGTGAGCACCAGAACGGTGAGAGAGCACCGGACCCCGCGTCCCGATCCTAGTCCTGCCACAGCATCCCTCCTTTGCTGGCTTCGATGTCCGCCGCACGAAGTGAGCCGCTCGCGGTACCGTCCAGGTACGAGTACTGCGAGGCCAGGGCGGGATCGATGGATTTCAATTTGCCGAAGCTGACCGAGAGTTCGACATACTTGCCCAGGGCCGCGTTGGTCCGCGAGACCGCGAGCAGGAGCTTGGGATCGTCGGGCGTCATGCGCAGGGCCTTGGTGTAGTTGCCGAGCGCCTCCGCGTAGCTGCCCCGGAGGAACAGGATGTTCCCCATGTTGATCAGCGCGGGTTCCGTGGTCTTCTTGGCCAGCGCGACCGAGAACTGCTCCGAGGCCTTGTCGAGCTGGCCGAACCTCGCGTAGAGCACGCCGAGGGCGTTGATCTGTTTGACGTCGCCGGGACTCTTCCTGATGCCGAGCTGGAGTGCGGCGACCCGCGGCCCCAGCTCCGACTCGACATAGCGCGCCAGCTCGCCCCGGAATGCGCGCGAGGCTGCCGTGAGGTCGTACTTCGGAACCTTGACGGGGTCGCCCGCGTACACGACCGGCTGGTACTCCTTCCATGCGTCGTGCACCGGATAGAAGGCCGCCACTTTCTTCGCGGTGCCGTCCCTCCACTGGGCGGCGCCCTCTTCCCAGGCGACCTCGAAACCTTTCGCGCGCTCGGTGGTCTCGATGGGCAGCCACACATGGCCGTCGCGGATGATCAGGTCCGAGCTGCGCGAGAAGGTGTGCTCGGCCTCGGCCGGGGACATCTCCAGATCGACCGCCATGAGGATGTGCCCGGGAACCGTGATGAGAGCGGTGGGCACGCCGACGGACTCCAAAAGCGAGCAATAGAGCACGGTCAGATCGCCGCACTTGCCCGAGTTGTAGCCAAGGGTCTGCTGCGGGAAGAGAATGTAGTCCACCACCTGCTTGTTGCTCGTCTCCAGGGCTGAGGCCGGGTCCTTGACGTAGGCCATCTGACTGACTCGGAGGGTCTCATGAACCGCCATGGCGAGCTGCAGGTTCTGGTTGATGACGGGATTCACGAAATCCTTGGTGGCGACGGCCACGCCCTTGGCGAGCTTGATGACCTCCGGATCGCGGGCGGAGATGAAGGCGGCCGCCTTCCGATCGTCGTCCCAGGTGATCGCGTTTCGGTCCAGCACGTCGAGGGTACCGACGTACTCGTCGGAATAGGTCTTCCCGTATTGGCTGTATTCCAGCTTCACGCTGACGGGAAGCTTGGTGGCCTCCACGACATCGAGGATGGAGTCCGAAAACAGCCCGTAGAGCGTGATCTGCCCCGCGGCTCCCGGTCGGACCAGCACGGGCACTTCCGCGTCCTTCGCCTCATCCATGTACCGCTTGACGTTGACCGTCGCCTTGATGTCACGGGCCGCAACCGCCTCGAAGTTCCTGACGATGATCGTGCCGATCGGATGGTCATCGTAGTGCTTGTAGAAGACGGGGAATACGCTGTCAAGCTTGACGGCCGAGAAGGCCAGCCCCTTGCCGCTGTTCGAGAGGGGGGTGAATCCGGGGGGAAGGGCCGGCCGACCCGAGGCCCCCGCGACCAGGCGGTAGCTGAGCCCGAGGCGGAATGCCAGGTCGTTGACGAGCCCGTAGTGATCCCGATACTCGGCGCCCAGACCCACGGCGAGGGAGCTGTTGATGGCGAAGGCCAGGTCCCCCCCGGCCCCGAACCAGGGATTGTACTCGGCGCCGTCACCTCCGGAGTTGAGCTGCGCGCCAAAGTATCCGCCCTTGCCCCACAGGCGTGCCGCGAGCCGGCGCGAGAACTGGAAGCTGAGCCCGGCCTCCGCGTCGAAGTCCAGCGCGGAAAGACTCAGACCCGAGACGGGGGTCGACATATATGAATAGCCGATGCCGGGCCCGAGAAAGGCCGCGGGAAAGAAGGGAAGCTGCCACAGCGCCGTGAGGGAGGCGCCGCCGCCGTAGCCGAAGAGGCTCGTGTCGGTACTGAGCGGCATGCTCATGTGGGGACTCAGCTCGAGAGTCAGCGGCGCCCCCCCCGAGGCCTGCCGTCCCGTAAGGTAGGTGATTTGGGGGCTCGCGGTCGCCAGCGAAATGACCAGTGCGATTGCAGCCAATCCCCAGGTTCGTTTCATGAGAACTCCCCCCACTTTTCACGTCTCGCGCGGTCCCACCCCAAGGGGCGCTCGTTCAGCCAGTTTTATGACTGAATAAGTAATGAATATACCTCGAACCTGGCAAAACCATGAAGGGAGAAGTTATTTTTACTTGTTGCGCTTCCCTGAACGCCCCGAGCCCTCTCAGTCCCGCCTTTCCGCAGCACTCCGTTCCGCCAGGTCGCGGAACGCGATGACCACTCCGCGGGGCGAACCGCGCTCGTCGCGGAGGGGCGTGAGGTCCAGCTCGATGGGCAGCCGCATGCCCGAAGGGCTGTGGAGTTCGACGCCCGAGAGGCTCGCATTCCGGCCATCTATGAGCACCTTCTGGAGAGGCAGGCTGACGCGCGCACCTTCGGCGTTCACCAGATCAAAGAGACCGACGACCGAGGTCCCGGAAAGGGGCTGACTTTCCTGAAGCTGCAGCATGCGGCGCGCGGAGGGATTGAGGTAATCGAGGTCTCCATGGATGCCTGCGACAACGATGCCGTCGCGCACGCAGTTGAGGATGGTTTCCAGCTTCTCCTTGGTCCGCCGAAGCTCGCGTTCGATCCCCGACTTGTACAGCGCGGTCCGGATTGCGGCGCTCAGCGCCCGCTCGTCGAGCGGTTTCACGAGATAGCCGAAAGGTTCGGTGCGGCTCGCCCGGACCAGGGTGTCCTCGTCGGAGTAGGCGGTGAGATAGATGACCGGGATATGGAAGCCGTGGGCGAGACGGTCGCCGGCTTCGATGCCATCCGCCTCGCCCTCCAGCCTGATATCCATGACCACGATGTCGGGCTCGAGCTGCGGGGCGAGCTCCATGGCCTCCTCGGCCGACGAGACGACCGCGGGCACCGAATAGCCCTGGTCCTCCAGGTAGGTCTTCATCGAAAGGGCGGCCAGCCCCTCGTCTTCCACGATCAGGATGCGCGCGTCACTCATGATTCCTCCCTGCGATCCGGGCGCTTGATCCGCGGAGGGATCGCGTCGAACCGTATTTTGAAAACCGTTCCCGGGACTGCGACTCGTTCCACGACAGCGTCCAGCTGCTTCGCGAGGGCCTGGACTATCTGCATGCCCATGCCCGGCGGCAGCTTCCTCGTCGCCTCCTCGCTCATGCCGGGGCCGTCGTCCCCGATCACGAGCGCATCCAGGCGCGTCCCGGTCGTCTCGAACTCCAGGATCAGGCTTCCGCCCTTCCCCTGGATGAAGGCATGCTTGAATGAATTGGTCACAAGCTCGGTGACTATGAGACCGACCGAAACCGCGGCATCCGCGTCGAGGTAGATCGAGCGGTCCAGATTCTTCTTCTCCAGCGATACCCGGGACATCGCGTATGAGCGTACGACGCCGGTGACAAGCTCCTCGAGATAATCGGCGAGTGCGATGCGCGTCAGCTCGTCCGAGCGCTGCAGCCGCTCGTAGACCTGCGACATGGACCTGATTCGAGCCTGAAGCTCGAGCAGCGAATTGCGACTGTCGGGGGAACGCCTGGCCTGGAGATACAGCAGGCTGGAAATGAGCTGCAGATTGTTCTTGATCCGGTGATGCACCTCGCGGAGCAGCGCGTCCTTCTGCACCAGAGTGTCCTCGAGGTCCCGGGCGTGATGTTGCAGCCGGTCCAGGCTCTCCCGTTCCACGATTCCCCGGTAGCGGCTCCAGATGAGGATGAGGCAGGAGAGGGTGACGTAGAACACGAGGGCGAGCAGCCATTCGTAGAAAGTCCTGCGGTGGATGAGCGGCAGGAAGGCGAAATAGGGAGTCATGGCCGCGAGAACGATGGCGATGCTGGTGGCAAAGGAGAGAAAGAACGAGCCGAGGAAGACGGGGATGATGAGCCAGACGAGTATGAGGTTCGGCTGGAAATCGGGGCTCCCCGAATAGATCAGGAAGATGACGACGACGATCGCCGCGGGAGCGCAGATGGCCGTTATGAGGGCGGGAAGGAAAATGCCCAGACGACTCATCGCATAGGCGGCAATGAGCGGAACGGCGCCGAGCGTAAGACTCTCCCTGGCTCCCGCCAGCGAGAGATCCTGGTACCCGAGGTTGATCCCCAATATGACGAGCGAAATGAACAGCAAGGAGGAGAGGAGGCGGGATTTCCGGCGCAGGGGGCCGGGAACCGATACGGAGGGCTCGAAGAGAATATTCCCGAGCCGGGGGAGGAAAGTACGGAGTCCCTGAGTCGGCACGAGCCCACCCTCCCGTTTCTTCCGCCAGAGTATTCGCCCGCCCCGGGCTGCAGGTCCGGTGACGAGAGGCGACTGGTCGATTCGGAAGAACACTTTTGAGGATGGGCGTTTTTTTTATGACACGGCCCCACCCCAAGAAGCGGGACTGTCATCTTTACCTTGATACTAGGCACAGAGACGCCATACCGTCAAGGTCGGATAGTGCTGGAGGGGTGAAGGAAAAGTCAGAAGCTTGAGAGAACGTAGACGCCGATCAGAATCTCCATGGTGAGAAGCTCATCTCCGGGAAGGGGCGCGCCCCGGACCTGGCCCTCGAGTTCACCGACGAACCAGAAGAAGAGACCGAACTTGGGGTCGATACGGAAGCAGTAGACCAGGAAATCGGATGCCCTGCTCTGGGCTCCGAAGAGCAGATTGGCTATGGCATGGGCGAGCGCCACAAAGCGCCTGAATG
>DATJQN010000177.1:0-4559 GCA_035505775.1 Rectinemataceae bacterium
GAGAGGTATTCCACGAAGGATCTGCCGGTCTCCCGGCGCATGAGGCGGGACCATGCTCACGGGCGGGGTGGGATTCCTGGCCGGGACCTTCGTCGGTGTCCTCATCCAGGCGGTCATCAAGACCTTCCTGACCTTCAGTTCCCTGAGTTCCTGGTGGTCCAAGATCGCCATCGGCGTGCTCATCATGCTGTTCATCCTGTTGCAGCGCCTGTTCAGCCAGCTCCGCACCTTGTCCACAACGAAGGCCGAGGTCATCATGGACGAAACGTAGGAGCGAGCGGGGCGACGGATCGGCACGCCCCCGGGAGTGTCCATGGATTCTTCGTCCATTCGTCTGACGTACGCGGCGCTGGTATGTCTTGACCTCGCATGGGGGACCGTGCTGACGCTGCTGAACTACCGCAGGGTCATGGCGCGATCGGGGAGGCTGCCTGCCGCGCTTCTCGGGCAGGTCTCCGATGAGGAACACCGCAAAGCCTCCCGATATTCCCTGGCCCGCATGCGGCTTGGTTTCGTGTCCGGTCCGGTCGTGACGCTGCTCATGCTGGCAGCCGTTCTGTCCGGTTTTTTCGGTCTGCTCGATCACACGATCGCCGGTGCCATCCACGGTGAGTACCTGCGGGGAGCCGCGTTCATGGGGGCCTTCGCGCTCCTCTTGGCCCTCCTGTCGCTGCCCTTCTCGCTCTATTCGACCTTCGTCCTGGAAAAGCGCTTCGGGTTCAACACGACCAAGCCGCTGACCTGGCTTCTGGACGCACTCAAGGGCGCGGCACTCTCCATAGTCCTCGGCCTGCCGCTCCTCCTGCTTCTCTTTCTGTTCATGGATGGGACGGGCAGGCTGTGGTGGCTCTGGGCATTCGCTCTCTTCACCGTGGTCGATGTCATCATCTCCCTGCTCTATCCCCTGGTCATCGCGCCCCTCTTCAACAAGTTCTCGCCCCTGCCCGAGGGGAGCCTGTCGGAGAGGATCCGCGGCATGGCCGATCGCCTGGGCTTCAGGATGAGCGGGATCTTCGTCATGGACGGATCGAGACGATCGCGGCATTCCAACGCCTACTTCACGGGTTTCGGGCGCCTCAAGCGCGTCGTGCTGTTCGACACGCTGGTCTCCCAGATGAGCGAGGAGGAAATTCTCGCGGTGCTTGCGCACGAGATAGGCCATGAGAAGAAGCGGCACGTGATCAAGGGAATGATCCTGTCGACTCTGCTGTCGCTTTTGGGCTTCTGGTTGCTGTCGCTCGTGCAAAGCTGGGGGCCTGTCTATCCGGCCTTCGGCTTCACGGCCCCGTCCAAAGAAGCCTTGCTGCTCATCGTGTCGCTGGCCTCGGGCCCCTGCACCTTCTTCCTGACGCCCCTGTTCTCGGCCTGGTCACGGCGTCACGAGTACGAGGCGGATCGTTTTTCGGCTGCGGCCGCCGGAGCCAAGGAGATGGGCAGCGCCCTCGTCAAGCTCAATCGCGAGAATGCGTCCAATCTCACGCCCCATCCCCTGTATTCGTTCTGGTACTACTCGCATCCCACATTGCTGGAGCGGCTCAGTGCCATCGGCTGGTCCGCGAAGGATGGCGGAGATCGTCCTGGAGACGTCTCCTAGTCGGGGCTCAGGGCTTCCGGGACGCCGAGACGCGGAGTCCCGGGCTCGCGCGACTCTAGGCGATGCCGACGACCTCGTAGCCCGCCTCGGCGACGGCCGCCTTCATGGCAGCGTCATCGAGGGTGGCGCCCTCGACCACGGCATTCTTCTTGGCCAGGTCGACCACGACCTCCGTGATGCCCTCGAGTTCGGCGAGCGCGTTCTTGACGTGCGTCACGCAATGATCGCAGCACATACCATCGATTGAAAGAACCTTGCGCATATCTTCTCCTGTCGCGGGCTTCTTCAGGCCCGCAGCTTGAAACGCTTCAGCCGAAGCGCGTTGGTTACTACCGATACCGAGCTCATGGACATGGCCGCGGCGGCGATGATCGGGCTCAAGAGGGGGCCGCCGAAGGCGTGAAGTAGGCCGGCGGCTATGGGGATCCCAAGGATGTTGTAGCCGAAGGCCCAGAACAGGTTCTGCCTGATGTTCCGGATGACGCTCCTGGACAGCCGGATCGCCGAAGCGACATCGCGCAGGTCGCTCTTCATGAGCACCACGTCCGCGCTCTCCATGGCCACGTCCGTACCCGAACCGATGGCGATGCCCACGTCGGCCTGGGCCAGCGCGGGGGCGTCGTTGATGCCGTCACCCACCATTGCGACACGTCTGCCCTCGGCCTGGAGCTTCTTCACCTCCGCGGCCTTGTCCTGTGGCAGGACCTCGGCGAGGACCCGGTCGATACCGACATCCGCGGCAATCGAAGCGGCAGTGGCGCGCGCGTCTCCCGTGATCATGGCTACCGCGATGCCCATGTCGTGGAGGGCGGCGATGGCCCGGCCGCTGGACTCCTTGACGACGTCGGCCACCGCGATGATGCCGGCGAGGCGGTCATCTATCGCGACGTACATCGGCGTCTTGCCTTGGGCGGCGAGCTCGAGGCCCGATGAATGGAAACCCGCAGGACTCGCTTCCGCGGGATAGGGCGCTCCGGCGACGCGATAGGGATCGATTCTGACGCCACCTTCCGTGAGGAATGCCGCGTTGCCGACGAGAACGGACCGGCACCCGACAGTAGCCGCGATGCCGCGCCCGGGCGTCGCACGGAAGGACTCGGCCCCCTTGAGCGGAGCCGCTGTTTCCCGGGCGGCGCGCACGACGGCCGCGCCGAGAGGATGCTCGGAACCTCGCTCGGCGGAGGCAGCCAGCGACAGCAGTTCATCGCGGTCGAAGCCCGGGGCCGGCAGGATGTCGGTCACCTCGGGCCGCCCCGTGGTGATGGTCCCGGTCTTGTCGAAGACGACAGTGTCGATGCGCTGGAGGCTTTCGAGGGCGGGACCCGACTTGACGAGGACGCCGAGTTCGGCGCCCTTGCCGGTGCCCACCATGATGGCAGTGGGCGTGGCCAGCCCGAGGGCGCAGGGGCAGGCGATCGTCAGCACTGCGACGAAGACCGTGAGCGCGAAGGCGGGACTCTGCCCGAGGATGAGCCAGAGGGCGGCCGAGCCCAGGGCGATCGCGAAGACGATCGGCACGAAAATGCCCGAGACCTGGTCGGCAAGCTGGGCGATCGGCGCCTTGGAGCCCTGGGCATCCTCGACGAGCTTGATGATCCGCGCCAGGGCCGTGTCCGCGCCGACCTTGGTAGCGCGGAAGGTGAAGCTGCCGTAGCTGTTCATGCTCGCGCCGACGACAGCGTCGCCCGGGCCCTTCTCGATCGGCATGCTCTCGCCGGTCAGCATGGACTCGTCGATGGCGCTCTCTCCCTCGACGATCTCGCCGTCGACGGGGACCGCGGCGCCCGGCCTCACCAGTATGAGGTCGCCCGCCTCCACTTCGTCGATCGGTATTTCTATCTCCCTGCCGTCGTGCAGAACGGTGGCCGTCCTGGGTTGGAGCCCCATGAGCCGTTTGATGGAGTCGGAGGTCCTGCCCTTCGATCGGGCCTCGAGCGACTTGCCGAGAAGGATGAGAGTGATGATGAGGCCGGCGGTTTCGAAGTAGAGCCCATCCACCGCCGCTGCGTCGCCGAGCGCAATTCGCCACAGACCGTAAAGGCTGTAGAGGATCGCAGCCGAGCTGCCCATCGCGATCAGGGAATCCATGTTGGGGCCGCCATGGAGGAGGGCGCGCGTTCCGACACGGTAGAAGCGATAGCCCGCGGCCACGACAGGGATGACGAGGGCGAGTTCCAGGATGGCATAGCGAAGCGGATGGACCATCGGGAGGAGAGCGGCCGGAAGCGGGAGACCCAGCATGCCGCCCATGGCGAGATAGAGGAGGGGCAGGGAAAAGAAAGCCGCGACCGCGAACTTGGTCCAGAGCACGCGAATCTCCCGCGCCTTCGCGTCCCGATGTGCGTCCGCCCGGTCGGTGTCCGCGATGGCCAGCGGCGTATAGCCCGCCTTGACGATGGCCTGCTTGATGGCCGAGACCCGGACGAGGGCAGGATCGTAGGCGACGACTCCCCGCTCGGTGGCGAGATTGACCGACACGGCCGTCACACCTTCGAGCCTGCCAACCGCCCGCTCTACGGCCCTGACGCAGGCGGCGCAGGTCATGCCGCCGATCGGGATCGTGACTTCCTTGCGGACTGCATCGTCCACCGCCTCGTACCCGGCCTTGGCCACGGCCGCCTTGATCGCGTCAACGCTGAGCTCGCCGTCCTCGAAAGTCACGCTGAGTTTCTCGGTGGCGAAATTGACCGCAGCCTCGGAAATGCCGGGCAGCTTCTTCACCGCCCGCTCGGAGGCCTGGGCGCAGGCCGTGCAGGTCATCCCGTTAATCTTGAGCTGGACTGCCCTGACCATCGGCCTTAGCCCCTCTCCACATCGCCGACGTATTTTTCGAGGATCATGGTGATCTCGTCGATCTTGGCGGCGCCGTTTTCAGTCTGCATCGCATCCTTGACGCAGGTATTCATGTGCTGTTTGAGGATCACCAGATTGGCCTTCTTGAGCAGACCGACCGAGGCGAGGATCT
>DATJQN010000178.1:0-3216 GCA_035505775.1 Rectinemataceae bacterium
TATCTCCGCCGCCTCGAGGCTGATGGCGTTGTCAAGGGCCAGCGGGCCGTCGAGGATGGCGCCGGTGATCTGGCCGCGGTCGGCCATCTTACAGAGGGCGGCGGCCTCGATGGTGGACTGCACCTTGGGATTTACGGTCTCCATGGCCGAGAGGATCGCGACCCGCACATCGTCGCGCCCGAGAGCATGGGCGAGGTCGATGGCGTTCTGGACGATGTCGACCTTCTCCTCCAGCGTCGGCGCGATGTTCACCGCCGCGTCGGTGATGATGATCGCGTCGGGATAGGTGGGCACGTCCATGATGAAGCACTGGCTGATGCGTCGCTGCGTGCGCAAGCCAGCATCGCGCCTCACCACCGCGGCCAGGAGCTCATCGGTGTGGAGGCTCCCCTTCATGAGGACTTCGGCCTGGCCGAGCCGGACCAGCTCCACCGCCTTCTCTGCCGACGCCTCGCTGTGCGGCGCATCGACGACCGGCAGGCCGGAGATGTCGATGTTGTACTTCTTGGCGGTCTCGTTGATCCGCTGCGCGGGCCCGACCAGGATGGGCGCGATCAAACCCATCTTGCTGGCGTCCACCGCGCCCTCGAGAGAAGTCTGATCGCACGGATGGGCAACCGCGGTAGGCGTTGGCGGGAGGGACTTGCAGCGGTCGATCAGTCGCTGGTATTTCTCGTGCTTCTTGTCCACCATAACACTCCTTTCGAAAGCGACGCCCTGGACGGCGTGCGAAATTGGTTGCGCTAGGTTGCGCTATTCGTTGGACGCGGCGACGCCGAGAACCTCCTCGAGGCGCCGGAACCGCGCCTCCTGCGCAGCGCTCAGCTTGCCGGCCCTTGCGGTTGCGATCTGGCGGGCGCGCTCGAGCGCCCGCAGCCGCTCCTCCACATCGGGGAGGAGCTTCGGGAGCGCCTTGACCGCTCGGTCCTCGTCGAGGAGCAGGATGAAGCTCTGGCGCTTGATCGCTTCCTTCAGCTGGGCGAGCGTCGGCCGCTCTTTGATGGGCATCTCCTGGATGAACTGCCGCACCAGGTTGAACGGACGCTCGTCCACCACCTTCTCCTCGCGGCCCTGGTAGAGCAGGATGCGGACCTTGCCATCGAGCGGTGTGCCTTCCTCGATCTGCGCCTCGAGTTCGCTGACCTTGAGGCGTTGCAGCTCCTCACGGAACTTCGCCGTCGGCTTCGCCGCTTCGCGCGGGTCGGTAGTTCCCGCAAGCCCCACCATCGCCGCCAGCCACGGCGACTCGTAGATCGCCTTGAACAGGCGCTCGGACCAGGCGTCCCTCAGGTCGCGGTAGGTATCGAGCGACTTCTCGATGGCATCTGACATCTGCCGCTCGGCATGGACGAGCGGGTTGTCGGGGGAAGCGGGTCGCCGCTGCGCGCGCACCATCTGCGCGAGCATCTTGACCGGCCACATGGCCGGGTTCAGGTCGGAGAGGAGGTAGCGCTGCAGCCGTTCGGGCACCAGCAACCGCAGCCACTGCGCCGTCACCTCGTTGGACATCGCCTTGACCACGGGCGAGAGGAAGGTGTCGTAGAGGCTCTGGTTGATTTCGGAGACCCGCTTCACCACCTCGAAGGCGCGCTCGTGCTCGCGACCGTCGCCGAGGGCCAGGATGTCCTCGATGGTGCGCGGCTCGAACTTGATCAGGTAACGCCCCTCGACCAGCTCGAGGGACGGCATGTCGGGGCGCGTGTCCTCGATGATCGCCTCATAGAGCCCGGGCGGGAGCACGTCGATCAGGTCGATCGCGCTGATGAGCTCCGCATGCTCGCGGTCCGCCACCTTTGTCGAGACGAAGATGCCGAGGTGGCCGATCTTCTCGTGCAGGCAGTAGACGATCGTCTGCTCGTGGGCGCGGATCTCCTCGACACTGTCGTAAAGGTCGGGAATCCAGTTCAGCGCCTGCTGGGGCGGGGTGATGTTGTCGCCCCACGACGCGAACACCACGATCGGGGAGTGGATGTTCCTGAGGTTCACCGTGGTCTTGCCGTCCGCGGTCCGCACCTCGTTCGCGGAGAGCTTGTTGCCGACGAAGAGGTTCTGGACGATCCACTCGATCTCCTCCTTGTTGAGGAAGAAATACCCGCCCCACCACTTCTCGAACTCGAGGAAGCGCTTTGGCTCGGTGTCGATCTTCGAGTAGAGATTGTATTGCTTGCCCCAGAGCGTATTCGCGGGGTTGAGGTTCTCGAAGTTCTCGACGAGGTACGCACCGTCGAACTTGCCGTTGCCGAGGTCACCCGCAAGCGAGGCCAGCCATGAGCCGCCGAGCAGCCCCCCGCTGTAGCGCATCGGATTCTTGCCCTCCACGCCGGCCCAGTACGAGATCGGCGAACCGGCCAGGAGAATCGGGCCTACGAGATCGGGCGCCACCGCGGCGAGCATCATGAGCGCCCAGCCGCCCTGGCAGTTACCGATCACGAAGGGTCTCCCCTCGGCATCCGGGTGCAGCTCGTTCACCTTTCTCAGGAAGCCTATCTCCGCCCGAGCTACAGTCTCGATCGTCTGGCCCGGGCACGGCTTCGGGAAGAACATCACGAAGTAGCACGGGTGCCCGGCGCGGAGCGCGATGCCGATCTCACTGTCGATCTTGGAGCCGCCGATGCCGGGGCCGTGGCCGGCGCGAGGGTCGATGACGACGAACGGACGCTTTTTCGCGTCGGTGGGATGGTCGGCGGGAGGCCGGATGCGGACGAGCGCATAGTTCGCAGGATGCTCGAGGGTCCGTCCGTCCACAACCATATCGTAATCGAAGACGAGGACGGGCGGCTTCCCTTCCTTTTCATGCTCTAGAAAGGTATTGCCGCGCTCGCGCAGCACGTCCCAGAGCAGCACCGTGCGCTGAAGCGAGTCGATCCAGTACGAAAACGCCTGGGCGGCAAGCTGAGGCATTGACAAAGGGCTTGAAGAAGCCGTCGATGACTTCGCGGTGGTCTTGGGATCGGGACCAGAAGACTTGGCGGTCTTGGACATGTCATTCTCCTCTACTGGTAAGGGGTATCGATACCCCTTTTTTTTGCAAAGTCCCCTGTGGTAGCGCTCGGGCGCAGTCACCTCCCTGTTTTGAGGGGTACCGTTAATAGAGGCCCCAATACTGGGAGCATAAGGGTTCAGCCTCTATACGCGAGGCCAGAAATCCTTTCGCATGTTATCCTGCCTTTGATCCTGGCAGGATTGGTAGGGCCGATCTCAGCATCGGCCTGAATG
>DATJQN010000179.1:0-3649 GCA_035505775.1 Rectinemataceae bacterium
AAACGACATCATCTTCGTCAGCGTGAACACGCCCACGAAAACCTACGGCGAAGGGGCCGGGATGGCGGCGGACCTGCAATACTGGGAAAAGACGGCGAGGCTGATCCTGGAGCATGCCGACTCGCCCAAGATCGTCATCGAGAAGAGCACGTTTCCCGTCAAGACGGCGCTGGCCATGGAACAGATTCTGACAGCCCGGGCCGACGGCGTCTACTTCGACGTGCTGTCGAACCCGGAGTTTCTCTCCGAGGGCACAGCCATACGCGACCTGGAGCACCCCGACAGGGTTCTCATCGGGTCGCGGGATTCTCAGCGCGCCCTGAAGGCGCGGGACGCCCTGGTGGAGATCTACAGGAACTGGGTCCCACGCGAAAAGATCATCCTCTCGAACATATGGAGCAGCGAACTTTCGAAGCTGGTGGCAAACGTGTTTTTAGCCCAGCGGATATCGACGATCAATGCTGTCTCAGCCATGTGCGAGCGCACGGAGGCCGACGTGCAGGAAGTGGCGAAGATCGTGGGGATGGACAATCGCATCGGCTCGAAGTTCCTGAACGCCAGCGTGGGCTTCGGCGGCTCGTGCTTCAAGAAGGACATCCTGAACCTTGTCTACCTGTGCCGGCACCACGGCCTTCCCGAGGTGGCCGACTACATGGAAGCCGTCGTCGGGATGAACGAGTACCAGAAAGAGCGGTTTGTGACGACCATGCTCGATGCCATGTTCAACACAATGGCGGGCAAGAGGATATGCCTCTTCGGGTTTGCATTCAAGGCCAACACGGGCGACACGAGGGAAAGCCCGGCCATCCACGTAGCGAGGCGCCTTCTGGAGGAAAAGGCGGAGGTGGTGATCACCGACCCCAGGGCCCTGAAAAATGCCGCAATCGATCTCAGGGGATTCGAGGGGACAGTCCATTACGTAGAAGACCCCTACAGAGCGGCGCAGGACTGCCATGCCATTGCCGTGATGACGGAATGGGAGATCTACAAAACGCTCGATTACGGGAAGATCTACCGCTTGATGAAGAAGCCGGCCTTTCTCTTCGACGGCAGGAACATCCTGGACTGCAGGCGCTGCTACGAGATCGGGTTCAATGTGTATCCGATCGGTAAGCCTTCGATGACTCACTTTCAGTGAGATCCGCAAGCCTCAAGCCACAAGCAGCAAGGAACGAGGATCGAGGATCGAAGTCCGAGGATCGCGGATAAAGGTTACAGGAAAAAGGTCAAAGGGAGAACGAGCCCCCGGATTCCCAGTACCCAATGGCCAGTTCTCAATTCCCCTCCTCATAGCATCTCAACTAAACAAACGAAGGGGTATCAGAACGACGAGTTCATGCCAGTGATTTCGACGACAGCGGAGTAGACTTTCCTCATCAGTTCTGGCTCCAGCGTGGCGACGGGGCCGGATGTCAGCCTGCGGTTGTCGATGGCCCGGATTTGATCCAGGAGCAAATCGGAATCCCGGGACAGCTTTTCCCGGGCTTTCACCCGAATCCGCAGCGGCTCCGCATCGTCGATGAGATTCGTCGTGAGAGGGATGACGATGGTGGAGGGGTGCCCCGCATCCAACAGGGCCTGATCCTGCAGAATGAGAACGGGGCGTGTTTTACCGGGCTCCGTGCCCTTGCCCGGATTGAGATTGGCCAGCCAGATCGTGCCGTGCTCAATGACCGGGGTCATGCTCCACCTCGCTGAACTCCGCATTTACCCGCATGCTTTCGTTGCGGACACGCTGACTGAGTTTCATGATCCGGACTCTCCTCCTGTCCTCTTTGACCTTACGGTTCATCAACAGGATAGCCCTCCGCAAATACTCCGTTCTGGGCACTTTGAGATCCTTCGAGATCTGATCCACTTCCTTCAGGATATCGTCGGGAAGACGCACGGAGATGGTAGTCATATCTGTATTCCTCCATGTGTTACTGATTGTATTCTAATGGGAGATACGGAGGAAGTCAAGGGCCATAACAGAAGTGGCAGAAGTGACAGAAGAAGTGCGTTAGTGAAGGGGCTACGGGTAACAGGTAACAGGTAACAGACCCTTCTTTCCATTCTCTTCCTCCAGGGGCGAGGGCGATTAAATAACCAATTTCCCGCCTGAGTCAGTTCAACGAAACCATCGAAATCAACGAACCAACGAAATAGACAACAGTGAATCTCGGCATTGTCATATCCTATACGGCGGCGGTGGTGGCAGTGGCGCTCGCAGGCTACGTGCTCTCGCGCGACCTGCGATCTATGGTGCACCGCGTCTTTGCGGTGGGCATGGTGCTGTTGGCTGTCGATGCACTTCTGACGGGCCTTGCCGGCGAGGCGTCGATGCCCTCGGATTACCTGTTCTGGGAGCGCGCCCGCACATACCTCACGGCGATGCTGCCCGGCATGTGGATCGTCTTCAGCCTGATCTACGCGCGGGCAAACTACCGGGACCATCTTTCGCGCTGGAAATGGGCGATTGCAGGCTTTTGCCTCATTCCGATTGGGATCGCCATCGTGCTGCGGGATTCGCTCTTCGCCGGAGGTGCCTTCACCGAGCGGGCAACGTGGGAGTGGTTTCTCCCCCTGGGCGCGGGCGGCTACATCTTCAAGCTCGTCGTCGTCGCGGGCTCGATCCTCGTGCTCATGGCCCTTGAGCGAACCTTTCGCGAGACGACGGGGCATCTGCGCTGGCAGGTGAAGTTCATGATCCTGGGCGTGGCAGGCCTTTTCTTCGCGCGGATCTACACCGACAGCCTCTCCATCCTCTTCCGGGTGGTCTACACGGACCTAGCCGTTATCAACGCAGGAGCCCTGATCATCGCGTGCGCGCTCATGGCCCGTTCAGCCGCCCGCACCCAGAGGATGGAGTTCGACATCTACCTTTCCCACAGCCTGCTGTACAACTCCTTCACCGTCGTGCTCGTTGGAGTGTACTTCGTGGGTGTGGGTCTCTTTGCGTGGCTTGCCCGCGTATGGGAAGGAGCCTGGAGCCTGCCGCTCACGGCCTTTGTGCTGCTTGCGGCCGTCATGGCCCTGGGGGCGATGCTGATGTCGGATCGGCTGCGGATCCGGCGCAAGCGGATGGTAAGCGAACTTTTCCGGCGTCCCCAGTACGACTATCGCAAGGTGTGGTCGGATTTCACGGAGAAGACCTCCTCGGTGGCGGGCATCCGCGATCTGTCGGGCGCCGTTGTGCGCGTGGTGGCCGAAACGCTCGAGGCTCTCTCGGTGAGCCTCTGGCTCGTGGACGAGCAGAGAAACACGCTTGTGCTGGGCGGCTCGACGGAGTTCTCGCAGCAGCGGACAAAGGACATGGCAATCGGCGGCGCGGCGGGGACGGCGCTTTTTCTGGTGATGCTAGATCGCGAGATGCCCGTGGACATTGATAAGGCTGACGACGAAAAGATCAAGGAACTCACGGCGGTCCACGGCGAGGCCCTGCGCGAGGCGCGGGTGCGTTACGCGGTGCCCGTGTACGGGGCGGGCAGGCTGATTGCACTGCTGACGGTTGCCCGGCGCATCTCCGAGGAGCCGCTCTCGGGGGAGGACTATGAGCTGCTCAAGACGATCGCCGACCAGACAGGGGCCAGCATCCTGTCGCTTAGGCTCACGGAGCGCATCAGCGAGATGAAGGAGATGGAGGCCCTGCAGGTGATGTCGGCCTTCT
>DATJQN010000180.1:0-7037 GCA_035505775.1 Rectinemataceae bacterium
AAGTACAAGTCACACCTCGCTCTCGGTCATGCGCCGGACGATACGAACGAGGACACCAACCGTGGCTCCAGATGCCGGGCCGAGTCTATCGCCGGTTCCCAGCCGGGGGGACCGGCTCCCCTGGAAGGCGTCCGTGGGACCGGGGCCCCGAACGGGGCGAAAAGGCGATTCGATCGAGCTGGGAGGCGATCTCCCGCCGCCGCACCAGGATGGACGTGCGCCCCTCTCGGCCCCCCAGGCGCCGCCGGTAGTCCTCGTCGGTGTCGTACCGGTCCAGGTCGTACAGGCAGTCGAGCCCCTCGTCGATGATCCCCCGCTCCAGGGCGTCGGTCGACAGGCGCGACGTGCCGTTGACCGCAGCGACGACCCGGCGCGCCTCCGCCGCCGTCGCGACGATGGCGGCGACGTGGCCGAAGCTGTTGCGCACGACGTTGGGCCTGGCCGGGTCGACCGACCAGGGCTCGGTCCGGTGCGGGGCCCTTGCCGGGTCCGGGTTGCCCTGGTCGAGGATCGCCTCGACGAGTCGGCGGAATTCCTCCAGCCGGACCGGCTTGGCGATGTGAGCGCTCCGGCTGATCTCCGGCGGGAGCCTGCGCTCTCCCGAAACCACGATCACCGGAATGAGCAGAAGAACGGGGTCCGACTCGCGAATGACGAGGAACTCCCAGCCGTTCATGACCGGCATGTCGAGATCGAGCACGACGAGATCGGGCCGGCGTCCGGTCCGGATCCGCTGCAGGAGGTCCGCCCCGTCGGGCACGCCGGCCGCCTCGTGCCCGTCGGCTTCGAGCATGGACACGAGAGCCGCCTGCAACGCGGTGTCGTCCTCCGCCACCAGGACCAGCGCCCGCCGCTTGTCGCCCAAGACCCCTCCGGGGGATCCTGTGCCAGCAAGAATCGCGCCCGGGCGGAGCCCGCGCGGCAGACGGAATGAACTCGACTAGTTCACCGAATTCGCTCCCGCCGTCACACGGACCTCGCCGTCCGGCGAAGTCGAGCGCCACGCGGCGAGGGCCAGACACACGGCAATGGCAACCGAGAAGAGGATCGGAGCGGCAAAGAAATACCTCCAGCCGAGGACGGCCACGGCGAGAAAACACAGCGCGAGCGCCCACGCGGTGACGCGCATCGCGGGGCGCGCCGCGGCCGGAAGACTCCCGAGCTGCCACGCGACCACCGCCGCCAGCAGGAGGAAGACGCTCCCGAACAGGCCAAACCCCACGTAGAAGTCCCAATAGGTCCGCGTGAACCCCATCACGCTGAAGCGGCTCGACTGCATGGCTTCCAGATCGACTCCCCAGCGGGGATCGGACCAGGGATATCCCGCGGAGTGGCCGAGGCCGAACAAGAGGATGAGGACGGCAGCGATTCGATACAGCGCGCGCGAGGTCATGTCTCGGCCTCCTTCCGATCGGCGGCACCGCATGCTCTCACGAGCCCCGGGGCGAATTTAGCTTCCGTTCACGTCGGACAATCGCGGCAAGCGGCCTGCTCCCGAAGGACGAAGATCGAACGGCCCGGGCGCGATCGACGCGGACTATCCTTGCCCGCATGTTCCGTCTCAAAAAGGGTCTCGTCCTCGCGGGCACGCTCGTGGCGATCGTTCCGGCGGTCGCCTTCGGTCAGGCACCGCCGCCCGGGCCGCCGAACATGGACGAGCTGATGCGGCAGGCCACGTCCGGAGCCAATCGCGGCAGCCGTTCCCAGCGCCCGGGAACCGTCGACCCTCCGGGCGTGCCGGTGCCGGCAGATTCCCCGCTCTTGGCCGCCTTCCGGCGCCTCGACGCCGCGAAGACCTACCGGGTGAGCATGGACATGGCGACGGCCGACCCCCGCGCGCGCGAGGCCATGCAGCAGATGGGCGGCATGGACCACTACGACAAGGTCGTCGTCAAACCCGACACCCAGTCGGTCACCTTCCACATCGCCCTCTCGGCTGTCGACGGTCCCGGCAAGCGGGACGACTGGGAAGTGCGCGGCGTCGTCAAGGGCACGCGCATGGCGCGCAAGTTCGACACCCCGGCGAAGGCGCGCATCCTCGCCATGCAGGAAGCGTCGATGGCCAAGCAGCTGGCGGAGGCCGACATGGCCGCGACGATGTCGCTCGCGCAGGCGGCGCTCGGCGGTCCGCTCGGCGCGATCAGCGGCGCCGTCCAACTCGCGTCCCTCGCGACGAGCCACGCCACCGCGGCCGCGATGATGAAAAAGGCGCGCGACTTCTTCGAGTGGACGTGCGCCGACGCCCCGGCGGGCGCCTCGACGAGCGCGTCGCACGACAACGTCCGGTTCACGGATCTCTCGGACCTCGGCGACCGGACCGACGGCGCCGTCGCCGTCCACGGCTATCAGTTCTACGTGAACGAGCAGGGGCGCTATCACGGGCCGGTGGAAGTCGACGTCGCCCGCGACGGTCTTCCCACCCGCTTCGTCATCGCAGAGCCCTCGATGGGCGCAACGATGACGATGCGCTACTCCGACTACGACAAGCCGCTCGAGATCGAGCTTCCGCCCTGCCTGGCGAAGTGAGCGACGAAGCCGTCGGGTTTCGTCGGTCGCGGCGCGCCCGGATCGGCGCGTCGTCACCGGGGCGCTGCTTGCCGCCTCCGGAGCTCCCAGGCCGGGTTCGGAATTGCCGATCAGGCCGCTCGGCCCGCTGCCGCCTCGTCTCCTCGAGGCCGTCCGGCGCCGGCGCGCCCGGCTGACAGAGTCACGGCCGAACCCGGAGACCTGGGCGCCGACGTCACTTCAGGCCCTCCACGACATAGAGCTCGGAGAGCACCCGTCGGTACGAGTACGCATAGGCCCTGCCGTCGGGAGTGATGCAAACGCGGTAGATCTCGTCGACACCCGCGGAATCCGCCGGGAACAGCTCTTTCCAGAGCTCCCGCCCGCCCGTCGCGAGGTCGAGACGAAAGACCCGGCCCGGTGAGGAGAGCTCGCTGAGCTGCGCGACGTAGAGAGAATGGCCATCGGCGCTCCATCCCACGGGAAGATCGTTGTCGGCGGCCCCGGCAACTGGCCGTGGCTCGCCGCTCTCGACCGGGTAGACCGTGATTTTCTGGTTGGGCCCGACCGCGGCAACGAGCGTCCCATCCGGGGAGATGGCCGCACCTCCCCTTGCCAGGTCTCCCAGGGAAATTCCCTCTGGTGAGATTGGACGCGGCCTTCCGCCATCTAGGTCCTGAACATAGAGCCTGCGGCCTCGGCCGGCCTCCCGCGCAACGAAAAGAACCCGTCCGCCCCCGGGGAACCAGGTCACGTCCCATTCCAGGTTCAATCCCGCGCTGGTGATGAACTTCGCCTCTCCGGGCCCGGTGGGCAAGAGAACGATCGGTTCTCCAGGCTTCAAGGGCTGAGAGAGAACCCACTTGCCATCCGGCGAAAGGCCGCTCGACAGCCCCTCTCCGAGCCGCACGACCGGAGATCCATCCGTCCCGCGCAGACAAACGGAGTAGTTGGGCCCGGCCGCCTCGCCTTGCTCGGAAAACACGATCGTCTTCCCATCCGGTGAAAGGTCGGTGAGAACCGAGAATTCGAGCCAGGAAAGCTCGCGCTCGTTGCTTTCCCCCGCACGGAGGCTCTTGATCCCGACGCGCCGGTCTTCTCGCGTCAGGAGCACACGGCCGGAATGCGTGACGTCCTCCAGCCGAAGATCGCCTGCCATCCGCGCGATCGCCCGGAGCCGGCCCGAGAGCGACACGCCATAGAGCGAGCGGCCCTCCGATCCCGTTGCCGCGGTGAACCACACCTCGCCCCCCGACGGAGACCAGGCCAGCCCTTGCGCGCTTCCCCACTCCTTCGAGAGAGTTCTCTTCTTTCCCGACAGGTCGATCACCGCGATCGACCCCCGGTCATCGACGGGCAGGGGGTGATCGATGAAGGCAATGAGGTCTCCTCGGGGTGAGAAGCGCGGGAAACTCACGTGTCCCGTCGTCTCGTAGAGGACCTTTCCGAGAGGGAACTCCAGCCGGCCCTTCCCGGCGACGTCCCGCGCCACGACCAGGCTTCCTCCCGGTCCCCAGTCGACCTGATTGACGTTCTCGGCAATCTCTCGCGCCGCCCCACCGGTGAGGGCCGCACGCGCCAGCCTGCCCTTGGAAAGACCCTCGTCCGAGCTGCGTCGCTCGAGCTGAATGGCCAGCTCGCCGGAGGGCGAAATCGCAAGGACCTCGGCGCTCGGAAGCTCGAGCGGCACCGCATCGGGGCTCTCCGGGCGCTTGATGTAGATCGTCGGCGGCGTCCCGTCCCACGAAGCACTGTAGAGGACGGTCTGCCCATCCGGCGCGAAGCGCGCCGACGAAACGGTTCCTTGACGAAAGGTCACTCGACGATAGGAGGGAGGCTCGGTCTGCGCCGTCCGACGCCCGACGATATAGCCCGACACGAGGGTGACTGCCGAAGCGAGCACGACGGTTGCCGCTGAAGACAGGCGGCCGCGCCGCCGCGGTGCCACGCCGGCCGTGGCCCCCTCCCTTTCCACCGAAACGCCCGAGAGCTCCTCGAGGTCGAAGGCAACGTCACTGGTGGACTGGAATCGGCGCTCCGGATTCTTCTCGAGGCAATGCCGCACGATCCGCTCGAGCGAGGGCGACACGCTCCGATTCGTCACGGAGAGGTCCGGTGGATCCTCCTTCAGAATCGCCGACATCGTCTCCGCCGCCGAGTCGGCGCGGAAGGCCCGATTCCCGGACAGCATCTCGTAGAGGATCGCCCCGAAGGAAAAGATGTCGCTGCGCGCGTCGGCGGACCGGCCCTTCACTTGCTCCGGCGACATGTACCCGAGCGTTCCGAGGACCACGCCCGGCTCCGTCCCGGCGGCGGCCGTGGCGAGGCTGCTCCCGTCGCCGGACTGCTCCGACTGAGTGCGCTTGGCCAGTCCAAAGTCCAGGATCTTGACCCGGCCGTCTCTGGTGATGAAGAGGTTCTCGGGCTTGAGGTCCCTGTGGACGATGCCTTTCTCGTGCGCCGCCGAAAGGCCGCGAGCGATCTGGACGGCGTAGTCGACCGCCCGGCGTGGCGGGAGCTTGCCGCTCGTGAGCTCGGCTCGAAGCGTCTCGCCCTCGAGCAGCTCCTGGACCACGTAGAGAGCGCCCGCGTGGGATCCGACGTCGTAGACGGCGGTGATGTTGGGGTGGTTCAGGACCCCGGCGGCCTCGGCTTCCTGCTGGAAGCGACGGAGGCGTTCGGCGTCCTGGGAAAAGGTGTCAGGAAGGACCTTGACCGCAACCTCGCGCCCCAGCCGTGAGTCCCTCGCCCGGTACACCTCCCCCATCCCTCCCGCGCCCAGGGGCGACAGGATTTGGTAGGGGCCGAGGCGAGTCCCGGCTGCGAGTGTCAAGAGATCGCCGCTGCGGGGATTCTAGAGGATTGGTCGGGGCGAGAGGATTTGAACCTCCGACCACTCGGTCCCGAAGGGGAAATGACTGAATCTCCGTGAACTCGCCTGAACTCAAGTGACTCTGTGGCGCGGGTTTCTTCAACCGCTCAAAGTCGAATGAGCTCGGGTGAATCCCTGAGATCAGCTACGCTTCAGCTACGGTAGGCGTACTCCCCCGGGGTCTCGGTCCACCTCAGCCATCGGCGCGCTTCCGCCCATCGGTGGCTATGCACATCGAGGTGCCTAAGAACTGCCGGCCGCACCCTCGACGAGCTTCTGGAACCTCGGGTTCTTGCGCAGCGGGTCGAAGTTGGGGTCGATCTTGAGCCAGCCGGGCGAGAGGTAGTACGGGATCTTCAGAAGCGGCTCGAGTTGGTCGAGTGCCTTCCCCGGCTCGCCGACGAGCATGTAGATCCGCACGAGCTGGTGCTGCAAGTAGGGGCCGTCCTGAGCATCCTTCGACACCGGCTCGAGCGCGACACCACGCTCTCCCTCGCGGATCGCTTCCTCTTTCCGACCGAGGTACGCCAGCGCGAGGCCGAGGTCGACGTGACGTTGCGCATCATTGGGCGCTGCGCGAAGTTGCTCCTCGTAAGCCTTCCTGGCCTCCTCGGCGTACATGCGCACGTTTGCGGCATCACCCCTCAGGGCGTAGGCCTGCGTCAGGCAGAGGGACCAGATGCCCTTGTCATCATCGAACGCGCTCGGCGTTAGGCGCAGCAGCAGCTCGCGCTGCCCTTCGTCGAGCACCCAAACGAGATCGTTGTAATTCGCCAGGAAGCCCACTAGCGCGGTCGGCTCGACCTCCTTCGGCGCGGCCTTGAGCACTGCCCGAGCCCCGGCAAGATCGCCCTCGGCGAGGAAGCTCATCGCCTGGAACGCGATCAGGGCGAGGTTCGTCGGCGCGAGAGCGAGACCCCGGTCAAAGGCTTCGCGTGCTTCGGCGTAGCGCCGCAGATGCAGGAGCGTTTCGCCCAGGACCCGCAGATTGATGGCGGCCCGGGGATCGAGGCTGACCGCCTGCCTGAGGTGCTCCACTGCCGCATCCCAGTGCCCGAGGCCCTGCTCGGCAAGCGCCGTTCCCCTGAGAGCGGACGCCTCGCCGGGGGCCAGGCTCAGCCCCTTCTTGTACTGCTCCAGGGCGCGGGGGTAGTCAACTGCAACCAGCCGTTCGTAGCCACCGAGAGCCAGGTACCCCTCGGAACGGTTCGGCGCGAGCGCGATGGCCTTCTCTGCGGCCTGCCGGGCACGCTCCGCGAGCGCGGGCGTGGGCGTGCCGTTGGCGTACAAGGACGAATTGGCGGTCGAGACCCCCGCCCAGGCCTGCGCGAAGCCGGGATCCAGCGCCACGGCCTGCTCGTAGAAGCCGATCTGCTTGCGCAAGCTTGGGGGATCGTTGGCTCCTCCATTTCGGATCTCCTCGCCCTTCAGGAAGGCGTCGTAAGCGGCGAGATTCTGTGTGGGCTTCTCCGAGAGCCGCTTCTCCTCGCCCGCCCCGAGCGCAGCACCCAGAGCCTGCGCCACCTTCGTCGCAATCTCCGACTGCACGGCAAACACATCCGTAATCGCTGCGTCGAACGGCTGCTGCCACTTGGACGTAGGCGCTCCGGAGCCCGACACCTCGGTCAGTTCGGGGCTGACGTGGACACGGCTCGTGCTG
>DATJQN010000181.1:0-17559 GCA_035505775.1 Rectinemataceae bacterium
GAGCTGGTCGTCAGAGGCGGAACGCTTCGCGGCGGCCGCGTCGACTCGCGGGGAGACCATCGCATCGCGATGGCCGCCGCGGTCGCCGGGCTCATTGCGCAGTCGCCCGTGCTGATCGACGGCGCGGAATGCGTCGCCAAGTCCTGGCCGGGCTTTTTCGAGGACCTCGGGAGCGTCTGCAGGGGGGAGTGACCGGCCGCAGGCATGAGGCCGGCGCCCCGGCTAGTGCAATATGGGCAGTATCCGCGGCTCGGCCCGGAGGATGTCGGGGCGCCTGGCCTTGATCTCCACGATGGCCCGTCTGACCTGCGCGTAGGTGCAGGGCATGGTGGCGACGGAGAAGACCGCTGTCAGCCTGCCGTGGCGATTGTGCCCGACCGTGTCGATATTGATGTCCTGCATTCCGATCGCCGTCGTGACGGTCCCGGTTATGCCGGGGACGTCCTCGGTGTCGAAGATGATCGTGTAGGGGAAGAGCATGTCGTCGAGGCTCCGGAACTCGCAGCTCGCCGGGAAGCGGTTGCGTATGGGCGAGTCGGCGTAGCGCGCGATGAAGATGATGTCCGAGCTGACGGCGCTGCCTCCCTCGAGGCTCCCGGCGCCCCGCCCGATCAGCATGTTCTCCCCGGTGTAGCGGTTCTCGAGTTTCACCGCGTTGGTGGCCCCGTCGACGGCCGACAGGAGGTTGCTCCGCTTGACCATCATGGGCCTGACCGTGCCGTAGACGCGGCCATCGCGCCGGTGCGCATAGCAGATGAGCTTGATGCTGCAGTCGAGTTCATCGGCGAGGGCGATGTCCTCTGCGCCGATGTCCTGGATGCCCTGTACCTGCAGGTCCTCGATGCTAACGTCGATGCCGAACGCAAGTTTGATGAGGATGATCAGTTTGTGCGCCGCGTCGCCGCCGCTCACGTCCAGGCTCGGGTCCGCCTCGGCGTAGCCCATCTCCTGGGCCTGCCTCAGGGCTTCGGAGAAGGACAGTCCCCCGTCCTTCATGCGCGTGAGAATGAAATTGCTCGTGCCGTTCATGATCCCCGAGACCCCGAGAATCTCGTCGCTGACGAAGCTTTCCCTGATGGCCTTGATGACGGGAATCGACGTGCAGACGGAGGTCTCGAAGCCCACCGCCCTGCCTGCCTTTTCCGCAGCCTCGAAGATCCGGTCTCCGTGCCTGGACAGGAGGGCCTTGTTCGCCGTCACGAGGTGCTTGCCCGAGGCCAGAACGTCGAGCGCTATGCCGAGGATGTAGTCCGAGCTTCCGCCGATGGTCTCGACCACGAGGTCTATCTCGTCCGACCGGACTATCTCGTCGATGAGACTCTTCGATTCCGCGGGACCGAGGTCGGCGCCACCGCCGCGAAAGAGCTCGATCGGAAGTCCGTGCTCGGCCGCGGCCCGCCTCGGGTGCAGGTCGACGATCGTCGACAGGACGAGCCGCTTTCCGGCCCGTCGAGAGAACTCCTCGTGGTTGTCGAGCAGCACCCGCGCGGTGCCTCCGCCGATGGTGCCGCAGCCGAGGATGGCGATCCTGAAGTCCTCCATGGGGCCTCCTAGTCCCGGATGTTTTCCCGCAGGCTCCCGAGGAACTTCTGCATCTCCTCGAAGTCGCGCTGCGCGATGATGTGAGCGAGGTAGGCGAGCTTCGAGTTGATGAGCTCCAGCTGCCGGATCGTGAAGGGGTTGAACATGATCTCCGCGAGCAGGCGGTCGTCCTCGGCCAGGAGGCCCCGGGCGATGGCCATGTGGCGCTTGAAGTTCGTGCCCGGCGCATCCTGCCGCTTCATGCATGCGGCGAAGACCATGGTCGAGGCAAAGGGCGTCGCCAGCGAATAGGCGACGGTGGCGTCGTGTCCCTCGAAGTCGCTCTCGAAGATGCGTATGCCGAGTTTTTCGTAGAAGGCGCGGAAGAAGGCCTTGCCCTGCGGGTCCGATTCCGAAATGAGGACCGCGCTCTCGTCGCTCAGATCGCGGATCGTCGCGAAGGTGGGACCGAACATCGGATGGCTCGAGACGAAGGGTCGCCCGAGGCCGTGGTAGAACTCCGCGAGACCGGTCTTGACCGAGGCGATGTCCGCGAGCATGCAGCCGGCGGGAATGAGCGGAAGTGTCCGCTCGAAGGCGGCTATGGTCTGGCCGAGCGGCACGCAATTGATGAAGAGCTCGGGCCCGAAGTCCCGGAGCTCCTCGAGCTCGAGGAGGCGCCGGACCTTGATGAAGTACTTCATCTGCTTCTGGTCCGAGTCGTGGACGCAGACCTCGTGCTCCCAGCAGAGCTCCTCGGTGAGCCAGGCTCCCATGCGCCCCGTCCCGAGTATGAAGATGCGCATGCTCAGAGCCTCCTCTCGAGGTAGCAGCCGAGGAGCCGGAAGCCGCGCGTCGCCCGCTCGGCCTCGCGGATCGCCGCGGCGACCGGCTCGTCACGGCTCGATCCCTCGAAGTCGAGGAAGATGGCATAGTCCCCCGGAAGGTTCGGCACCGACTCGATTCTCGTCAGATTGATGCCGGCCCGGGCAAAGAGCTCGAGCACGCGGAAGAGGGCCCCCGCCTTGTCCTCGGTGAAGAAGACGGCCGAGCACTTGTTGCCTTCCGCGGCCCGGTCCGCCCCCCGCGCCAGCACGAAGAACCTGGTCCGGTTGTTCGGGGCGTCCTGGATGTCCTCCTTGATGATGTCGAGCCCATAGATTTCGGCCGCGAAGCGGCTCGCCACGGCGGCCGCCCCCGCCGGCCGCTCCTCGGCCAGCTGGCGCGCCGCTCCGGCGGTGTCGTAGAAGGGGCGGCTCTCGAGCTTGTTGCGTGCGAGGAAATGGCGGCACTGCGCGAGCGCCTGCGAGTGGGAATAGGCGGCGCGGATGTCGCGGTGGTCCGTCCCCGGCGCGGCGAGGAGGCAATGGGAGACGGGCATGTCCACCGCCGCGACGATTTTCAGGTCGGCATAGACGAGGATCGAGTTAACCGGCCCCACCAGGCCGCCGAGGCTGTTCTCCACCGGCACGATGCCGAAATCGATGAGCCCCTCCTGCACCGCGTCGAACACGTCGACGAACTCCCTGAAGGGCATCGTCGTCGCCTCCGCGTCCCAGGCTCTCGCGGCCATCTCGCTGTAGGCCCCGTGGTCGCCCTGAAACCCCACCAGCCTCGGATGGAGGGCGCAGAGGCGCTCGCATTCGGCGACGATGCCCCCGTACAGCGCGGCCGAGAACTCCGGACTCGCCGCGCCCCGGGCGCAGCGCCGGATCCGCTCCACGGTGCCCTCCCGGACGGCATCGCCGGATTCGCCGCCGATGAGGAGGGAGCGCTCGATGCGCTCGTTGAGGAGGGCCAGGATCCGCGCGTCGATCTTCTCGATCTCGATGCCGAGCTCGCGAGGGTTCATGGTACCTCCCTTTCGCCGTAGGTTCTCGCCATGAGGGCGAGATCTGCCAGGGCGATCGCCGCTGCCGCTTCGATCACCACGGCGGCGCGGAGCGCTATGCAGCTGTCGTGGCGTCCCCCGACCTGCAGCTCAGCCATTCGGCCGGTCGCGAAATCGAGGGTCTGCTGGGCGAGGCCGATGCTCGAGGCGGGCTTGACCGCCACGCGCATGACCAGCTCGTTGCCGTTCGTGATGCCGCCGTTGATCCCGCCCGAGCCGTTCCGGGCGGTCCTGCCCGAGCGGTCGACGAAGGGGTCGTTGTGCTCGCTCCCGCGCATGGCAGCCGCCGCGAAACCGTCGCCGAACTCCACGCCGCGGACGCCCGGGACGGCGAAGACCAGGTGCGCGATGAGGCCCTCGACGGAATCGAAGAACGGTTCGCCGAGCCCGGAGGGCAGGCCCCCGACGCGCAGCTCCACGAGACCGCCCACCGAGTCGGATCGGGCGGCCGCTTCGGCGATCGCGGCCTCGATGTCCTCCCTGCCTCCGACCTGCGCGAGGCGCGTCGTGAAGCTCAGGCCGGTCAGGATGCGCTTGGCCACGGTACCCGCGGCCACGATGCCCAGGGTGACCCGTCCCGAGGAATGCCCGGAGCCGCGGGGATCCGCGAAGCCCCGATAGCGCCTGGCGGCGGTGAAGTCCGCGTGGCCGGGTCGGTACAGCGAAGTGAAGCGGCTGTAATCCTCGCTTCGGGTATCCTCGTTCCTGAAGAGGACGCAGAGCGGGGTTCCGGTCGTGGCGCCCCTGTAGAGACCGGAGACTATCTCCGGCCGGTCTCGCTCGTGACGCTCGGTGGTCCCCGCCCGGCCGGCCCGGCGCCGCGCCAGATCCGCCTCGAAGTCCTCCGGCGAGAGGGGAGTGCCGGGAGGGCAGCCGTCGACGACAACCCCCACCGCCGGTCCGTGAGACTCGCCCAGAATTTCCACGCGGAAACAGGTCCCGAAGCTGTTCATGCCTCCGCCCTCGCTTCCGCGCAGCGCGCGGCCGCGGCGTCGCTCCCCTCGTCCAGTGCCTCGTCGCAGAGCTCGTCCACGAAGCGCCTGAGTCTCGTGAGCTTTTTCATGAGCTGGGCAAAGGCCGCCGGCGTGAGCTGCTGGTCCTTGTCGCTGAGCGCGGAGGGCGGGTCGATGTGGACTTCGATCTCGAGGCCGTCGGCGCCCGCGGCGACCGCGGCCAGGCTCATGGGCTCGATCATCGAGAGGATGCCCGTGCCGTGCGAGGGGTCGACCAGGACCGGCAGGTGACTCTGGCTGTGGACGGCGGGGATCATGCTGAGGTCGAGGGTGTTGCGCGTGAAGGTCTCGAAGGTGCGGATGCCCCGCTCGCAGAGGATGACGCTGCCGTTGCCCTCGGCGAGGATGTACTCCGCGCAGTTGAGCCATTCTTCCAGCGTGGAATGCATGCCCCGCTTGAGGAGGATGGGCTTGCCCGACTTCCCCGCTTCCCGGAGGAGGGAGAAGTTCTGCATGTTGCGCGCGCCGATCTGCAGGACGTCGGCATACTCTCCCACCCAGCTGACGTCCCGCGTATCGATGACTTCGGTCACTATGGGCAGACCGGTCTCGCGGCGGGCCCTGTCCAGTATCTTGAGACCCTTGAGGCCGAGCCCCTGGAAGGCGTAGGGAGAGGTACGCGGCTTGAAGGCTCCGCCGCGGAGCATCCGTGCCCCGGCCTCCTTGACCGCGACGGCCGTCCGGACCGTCTGCTCCTCCGTCTCCACCGAGCAGGGCCCGGCGATGACGACGAGCTCCTCGCCGAAGCGCACGCCGCCTATGTCGACCACCGTGCGTTTGGCTCCGGGGCGTCGCCCGGTCAGTTTCAGATCTTTCATGAATGAAGCGCTCCTGCAGCGATCATGCTTCCCGACAGGCCTGCGGCCCGGCTTCGAGCCGCCCTGTCGCGAAGGCCGGATGGGGACCGACGGCCCCCGCAGCCCCGGCCTAGTGCATCGACCCGCTCACTCCGCCCGGCCGGGCAGCGAAGGAGCCCGCTGCAGAATAAAAGTACGTATAGAAGGAATAGGGAAGGGGGTAGGAGGGGCAGGTCCCGCGTGGCAGGGAGAGGGGAGTCATGCGTGACGATCGGGAATCGAAGCTCATCGGTCCTGCCACCTTTGCCCGCCCGCGCCATCTGCGGCGCTTCTGGCACCATAACACCCGGTCAGGGGCGACGTCAAGTTACTGTACATAGAAATAGGCATCGACGCGCCGCCGGCGGAGGGGCCCGGCCCAGGACCGCCCCTGAATCGAGCTGGCGGCAGTCATCCGGAAGCCGTCAACCCTGGCCCAAACGAGGCTGGGCTCCAGGAGGGACGGACCCCGCCAGAGCCTCCTCCCCGGCCTGTATTGCCGCATTCCACCGTTTTCGATACCATCGCCCCATGAAACTGGAGATAAACACGCGCGGAAACGGCGCCTGTCCGCTCTGCGCCTCGAATGGCGCCTGCAAGCTGCAGAACCTCCTCTCCGCCAGCATCGTCTCCGTCAACGGCGCCGCGGAGTCCGGGATGGAGATCGTCGTCTACTCCTGCCCCCACTTCACGGAGAACGCATAAGGTGGTCGACAAGCTCGAGGCGCTCTCCGCCCGGCTGCGGGAGCTCGACGCCGCGGTCGCGGAACCCGGCCTGGCCAGGGACGCCCAGCGATACCGCGAACTCATGCGGGAACGCTCCAAGCTCGCCGTGGTGGACGAGGCCTATGCCGAGTACAAGTCGCTGATCACCGCGGTTTCCGACGCCAGGGCCCTGGCCCGCGACGAGGCGGAGGCCGACATGCGCGAGCTCGCGAGGGAAGAGCTGCGCGGGCTCGAGGAGAGGAAGGCTGCGCTCGAGGCCAGGCTCCAGGAGCTCATCGCGCCGAGGGACCCCCTCGCCGACAAGCCGGCCATCATGGAGATCCGCGCCGGCACCGGTGGCGAGGAGGCGGCACTCTTCGTGGCCGATCTTTTCCGCATGTATTCCCGCTACTCCGACAAGCGGGGCTGGAAGATCGAGGTCATGGACTCGAGCGGCACCGAGCTGGGGGGATTCCGGGAGATTGTCTTCTCGGTCACCGGCGATGCCGTATTCGAAAACCTGCGGTGGGAGTCCGGGGTCCATCGCGTCCAGCGGGTGCCCGCCACGGAGGGATCGGGCAGGATCCACACGAGCGCCGTCACCGTCGCGGTCCTCCCGGAGATGGAGGAGACCGAGATCGAGATCCGGGACCAGGATCTTCGGGTGGACGTCATGCGCTCCTCGGGGCCGGGCGGCCAGAGCGTCAATACCACCGACTCGGCGGTCCGCATAACGCATCTGCCCACCGGCCTCGTCGTGCATTGCCAGGACGAGAAGAGCCAGATCAAGAACAAGGCCAAGGCCATGAGAATACTCCGCGCCCGGCTGTTCGAGCTGGAGGACGCCAAGCGCCAGGCCGAGCGCGCTGCGGAGCGGCGGAGCATGGTGGGCTCGGGCGACCGCTCCGAGCGGATACGGACCTACAACTTCCCTCAGAACCGGATCTCGGACCACCGCATCGATCTCACCCTGTACAAGCTCGACCTGGCCATGGAGGGCGACATCGACGAGCTCATCGACGGCCTCGTGACCGCGGCCCGCGAAGAGCTCATGAAAGCTTCGTCCGGCGGCACGACGGGCCAGGAGGGCCGCGCCACATGACCGTGAGGGATGCGCTCCGGGAAGGGGTGGCGGCCCTCGGGGCCTCCGGGAGCCCTTTCCTGGATGCCTCCCTCCTTCTCGCCTCGGCGCTCGGGGTGGACAGGACCAGACTCTACGCCTGCGGGCCCGAGTCCCTGGAATCGGGTGCAGCGGCCCGCTACCGCGACCTCCTCGCGCAGCGGGTCTCCGGGCTGCCCGTGGCCTACATCCTGGGTGCGCGGGAGTTCTGGGGGCGACGCTTCCGCACGGATTCGCGCGCCCTCGTGCCGCGCCCCGAAACGGAACTCCTGGTATCCCTCGCACTCGAAGCCGGCGACGCTCTCGTATCCTCCGGGAGGCGCGCCCGGCCGCGCGTGCATGAGACCTGCTGCGGCTCAGGCTGCGTGATTCTCAGCCTGGCGGCGGATCGCCCGCTCTGGCAGGTTTCCGCCTCCGATCTCTCGACCGGGGCCGGATCGCTTGCGAGGGAAAACGCGGAACTGCTCCTGCCCCGGGACCGTCCGGGCGGCCCCTGCGAGCTGTTCGCCTCCGATCTGCTCGATTCGGTCGAAGGCCCCTTCGATATCGTGCTCGCCAATCCTCCCTACATACCCACCGCCGAGCTTGAGCTGCTGGCTCCCGGGCTGGCCTTCGAGCCGCGGATGGCGCTGGACGGCGGCCCGGACGGCCTGGACCTCTACCGGCGACTCGTCCCGGCCGCCGCCTCCAAACTCGAGCCCGGCGGCGTCCTCCTCCTCGAATCCGACGGATCGCAGGCGCCCATTCTGCGCTCCCTCCTCGCCGGTGAAGGCTTCGGCCAGGTGGCGAGCTACCGGGACCTCGCCGGCATAGAGCGCATAACGCGCGGGAGCCTGCCATGTCCGGATTGAGGGATACTTTCGCGACCGCGGTGAGCGCCGCTTTCCCGCCCGAGGAGAGCGGACGGATCGAGGCAGCCCTGTCCTGGGCAATAGCGGCCAAGGCCGGGATGCTCAGGGCCTCCGGCGAGCCCGCGTGGGAACACAACGTGCGCGTGGCCTCCACCCTCCTCGAAATGGGGCTCGACGCCGACTCCATCCTCGCCGCCATCCTCCACGACGCGCTCGAGAGGACCGGGGACGGGGAGATCGTGGAGGAGGGCGCCAAGGCGGGAGAGCGGCCGGGGGAAAGCCCGAGACGGAAAGAGATCGGGGAACGCTTCGGACAGGAGGTGCTGCTCCTCGTCGAGGACGTTTCGAGGCTCGCGGCGCTCAAGGCCAAGAACAAGACCGTGCAGGCCGCCGAGACGATACGGAAAATGCTCTTCGCGATGACCAGGGATATCCGGGTCATCATCATCAAGCTCGCCGACAAGCTCGACAGCATGCGCACCCTGAAGCACCTCGAAGAGGAGCGGCAGAAGGAAATTGCCACGGAATGTCTCGATGTCTTCGCCCCGCTCGCCGACCGCCTCGGCATCAGCTGGATGAAGGACGAGCTCGAGGACCTCTCGCTGAAGGCCATAAACCGCGAGGCCTTCGATCAGGTCAAGGATATTGTCGCGGCCAAGAAAGAGGAGCGCGAAGCATACCTGGCCAGGGTGGAGGCAGCCATCAGGAAAGAGGCCGGGGCCGAGGGAATCAGCGTGGAGGTCTCCGCCCGGGCCAAGCACTTCTACTCGATCTACCAGAAGATGAGGAAGCGCGCCAAGGCCGCCGAGGAACTCTACGACCTGCTCGGGCTCCGCCTCATATGCCAGGGCGAGAACGAGTGCTACGCCCTCCTCGGCATGGTGCACCGGCTCTGGAAACCCATCGACGGCAGGTTCAAGGATTACATCGCCATGCCCAAGGCCAACGGGTACCGGAGCCTGCACACGACCGTGATGTGCTTCGACGGCCGCCTCCTCGAGGTCCAGATCCGCAGCTTCGAGATGAACCGCGTGGCGGAATACGGCATCGCCTCCCACTGGCTCTACAAGAAAGGCAGGAGCAGCGAGATGCCCCGGCCCCAGGACCTGCCGATGGTCAACCGGCTCAGGGAGTGGGGGGATTTCCTCTCGCAGGGGGCATCCTACCTCGAGGAGATCAAGCGCGAGCTGCTCAAGGATTCGATCTTCGTCTTCACGCCCAGGGGGGATGTGATCGAGCTGCCCACCGGTTCCACACCGCTGGACTTCGCCTACGCCATCCACACCGATATCGGCAGCCACTGCGTCGGTGCCAAGGCCAACGGCCTCATCGTGCCCCTCGACGCCGAGCTGAAGAACACCCAGGTCGTGGAGATACTCACTTCGCCCCAGGCCCATCCCAACATGAACTGGCTCCGCATCGCGAGAACGAGCAAGGCGCGATCCAAGATCCGCTCCTGGCTCGTCCAGTCGGGACAGGCACTGGCCATCGACCGCAACATCGTCGCGGGGCGGAAGGTTCCGCCGGAGGGGGCCAAGGGCGATGACCGTCACGCCGCGGGACACGGTGCCGGCCATGGGGCGGCCCACGGTGCCGGCCATGGGGCCCGGGAGGTCGAGGAGCAGCGCGGCTCGGCATGGCCCTTCACGGGCATTCACGAGCTGGATGAGCCGGGCCGCTCCACGGTGGAGTTCCACGCCAATCGTCCCGGGGAGGCCCTGCGCAACGAGAGCGCGGGCGTGGCGATAGGCGGCGCCAAGAACCTGATGATCCGCATCGCGGGCTGCTGCAGCCCCGTGACCGGCGACGACATCGTGGGCTACATCTCGCGCGGGAGGGGCATCATAGTGCACCGGGCCGACTGCCGCTCGGTCCGCGCAATAGCCGATTTCCCCGAGCGGCGGATCGACGTGCGCTGGGAGGAGTCGAACGCCTTCGTCACGGTGCGCTTCCGGCTGACCGCGCGGAAGTCCGCCGAGCTCTTCAGCGAGATCGAAAATGCGGTCAGGAAATTCCATGGTCGCCTGCGCGAAGGAAGGCTCGGCGAGCGGGGTGACGGAACCCTTGCCGGATCCTTCACCATGGAGGTTGAATCCAAGGAGGATGTCCGCAGGGTCGTCAAGGCCCTCCGTGCGGTGCCCTCGGTGATTTCGCTCGAAGAGGACGACTGAGGACTCCGTGACGAGGGTCGCCCTGGAACGGGGACTCCGGATTCACCCCCTCGCGTGGGGCGCCTCCCCAGGCAGGCTTGCGCACTGCTCGAAGCATCCCGACAATCCGTTAGGGGCTTTGCGATCCGGCTGCCGGGCTCGACGGAGCGAGCAGACCGGGGTCGCCCACGGCGATCCAGCGGATGCGGTCCTGCGCCAGGCCCGTGGCCAGGACACGCTGCACATCCTGCGTCTCGACCCGCTCCATCTCCGGCGCCAGCCGGAAGAGGCAGAGCGGGTTCACCCCCGCTGCCGACAGGAGAAGGAGCCGGTCTGCGAGCGCCCCCGCCGTGGCGAGTGCGGAGTAGTATTCCGTGAGAGCCCTGGCCCTGTAACCCGCCATGTTTCCGCTCAGGCGCGAAAGCCTGCCCTCGTCAGAACGCAGATCCACGCAGGAGCCCGCGGCCAGAATCCTGCAGGCCCTCGTGAAAGCATCCTTCATCTGCCCGGCCGGGATGTCGCCTTCCATGTCGAGCGCTCCCGCGTTCGGCCCGTTCGTCCAGCTCATGAACCGCAGCAGCTCCGGAGGGTAGCCCGACGCGGCAAGCTCATGGCGCACGAGAGGCGCGAGGACGGCCTGCGTCACGACGAGTGCGGCGTCGTCCGCGCTGCCGGAGAAGCGCAGGGGATACGAGCAGTAGAGGACGCATTCGCCTTCATGCCCGCTCTGGGGGATCGCGAGGGGAGCCCCGGCCGGAAGGGTCCGGGGTGGCGCCGGTGCGGGCGCGGCCGCGCGCGGAGGTCCGGGAAGTCCCGCGCCGATCTTCGCCCAGGAACTGCGTTCCACGGATTCAAGCAGTGCAGCGGGATCGGTGTCCGCGACGAGGCAGAGCCGGATCCGCTTCAGGACCAGGGCCTGGTCCCAATAGCCGCGCACATCGTCGAGCCGGAGGGCCGCCAGCTCGCGCCCGTCATTCTCCGCTCCGGCCGGAGCGGCCCCGGTTGCGGCTTCGGAATCGAGGAGGGCCTCGGCCCGGCTTTCGAGATCGGACTGGTCCCTGCGGTTCCGTATGAGCAGGCGCCAGAGGGCTGCGGAAAATGAAGCCGGGTCGAACTCCGGACGCGCGAGACTGGATGCGAGGAGCTCCGAGAGCGCAGGTAGCGATCCCGTCGGGCAGTCGAGGGCGAGTTCCGGCATTCTCCCCCCCCCGGCGAGGAGTGAGAGGCCACCACCCGAGGCGCGAGCCGCGGCTCCGACTTCGTCCGGCTGTCCGCCCACGGCGCCGGCGGCCGCCAGCTCGAGTGAAAGCGCCTGAAGGGCGCTGTCCAGGACCGGCCCGGGGAAGCTGCGGTTCTCGAAGGCGACACGGAGCGTGGCGTCCGGCCCGCTCCGGCGAAACACCACGCAATCGACCCCGTTTGCAAGCACGCGATGGGCGAACGAGGAGGAGGTCTCCTCGACGTAGCCGGCCCCAGCGCCCTCCCTGGAGGGCGCTGGGGGAAGGGTCGGCTTGGGGCGGGACCCCGCGCCCGTCACGGCGCCGGGCCCCGCGCCGGGCCCCGCGCCGGGGGAGACCGGCGCGAGCGGAGACGGCGCCGGGACCACGGGCGCCGAGCTCGTGCAGGCCGCGAGGAAAATCGTGGCACAGAGCGGGAAGACCGCCGTGCGGCAGCCGTGGGTCAGCGCTGCCACCAGAAGACGTTTCCGCTTCCGACCGTCTCGAAGCCCGAGGCTTCCAGTCCCCGTTGCTCCTGCTCGAAGTCGTCCGGATTCATCCGCAGGGCCACGATCTCCAGGTTCCTCATGATGTAGGTGTCGAGGAAGGCGCTCACTTCCTTCGGACCGGTCTTCTCCACGGCATCGGCGTAGCCCAGGAAGTAGTCCACGGATGCCGCGGACCACCAGAAGGAAAGCGCGGAGATCATCCCGTCCACCGAGCCGAGCCTCCCGTTCCGAATGGCGAGCAGGCGTTGCCGCGCGGCCTCAAAATCCTCTGCCGTGAAGTAGTTCGGGTCGATCTTCATGGAGGTGATCTCGTAGCCGCGGACGCGTTCCTTGAAATTGCGTATACGGTCCGCGGTGCTGCTCGCGGGGTCGACGCGCAGCAACGCGCCTATCGAAATCCATCCGCCGTCGCGCTGGCTGACGTAGTACGTGGTGATCGAATCCGGTCCGAGCAGCCCCGGCACATCCTTCATGAGCGCTTTCTTGAATCTTCCCTCGGAGGGGGCGACGAGAGAACTCCATAGATCGGCGGCATAGCTCGGCGCCGCGTCTGTTCCCAGGTCAGGACCCCGATACCGCATCTCGACGGCCGCAGTTCCCTGCGGCATCCGCGGGTCCGCAAGCGCGATCCAGGTCGGTCTCATGACACCCGGCCGGGGATGCGGGGGAAGCGGCTTTTTCCAGGGGTCGTCGGCGGCCTTCCACGCTCCGAAGTGGCGCTCCACCGCGGCCAGCGCCGCCTCGGGATCGATATCGCCGCCGATGAACAGCGCCGCATTGTTCGGAACGAACCAGGTTCTCTGAAGTGCCGCGAGGTCGTCGAGACTCAGGCCGGATATGGTCTTCGGGCTGCCTGCGGGATCGCGCCGCCAGGGATACTTCGCAAAGAGCCGTCGAGTCATCGCCGACTCGTAGACCACCGAGGGACTCCGGTCCTGGGCTGTCGCCTCCGAGCCGCTGTCGGCGACAGCCTGTGCAAAGGCCGAGGCGTCGAGCTGCGGGTTCACCGCGACCAGAGCCCAGAATCCCAGACACGCGTCAAGGCGCGTGGCAGGCAGCGTGGTCCAGTACGACACGCCTTCCGCGCCCGTGCCTCCGTTCACTCCCCCGAGACCGAGATCAGCCATCGCGTCCCGGATCGGCGCCGAGCCGGGGCGGCCCGGGTCTCCGCCGAAAACCGTCCGCTCGTAGACCCTGAATATTCCCGCGTTGTCTGCGCGCTGCGCGATCGCGCCGGCCTTGAACGAGATCTGCGTTCGCAGCAGGGGAAGGGATGGATCCCGGTAGACATAGAGTTCGAGGCCGTTGGGGAGGCGGAAGTGATACAGGTTTGGCAGCTGGGTGCTTTCTGCGACCAGGGACACCGCGACCGCAAGCATGATGAAGGTGGCGAGCAGCGTCCGTTTCATCGATTGAAGCCTCCTCTGGGGTGCGTCGGCCCGGCGGACCATCGCCGGGCGGACTGCCAATAGTAGCCCGTCGTGAAAATCGTTGTCAAGGAAAGCGACCGGAGCGTCCTTGTTCAGGGGCCCGCACACATGCTATCTTCGGTGCCGCATATGAGCGCGCTGCCCGGTGAACCCGCTGACTTCGCACGCCGGAGCGGCGGAGGTCGCGGTACCGCTTATCTCGAGGCGTGCCAGGCCCGCGCGCTTGCGGGATCTCTGGCCGCCGGCGCCTCGAGGCTGAGTCTCCCGGAATCCCTCGCCCCCTTCCCGCTGATCACACGGCCCCGCTCCGGCCTGGTTCGCGCGGCGAGGGGCGCAGCCCTGATCCTCCTCCTCCTCCAGCTCTGCTATATGGCCATGACCTCCATGCTCATCGCCGTCTACAAGTTCACCGACCCCTCGGTCACCGTGCTCATGGCCTTCCGCGCCTGGGACTACCATTGGAAGCTTGAGAGACCGCGGCCGCTTCCCCTGAGGCATGTGCCCGTCTACGTTCGCTCGATGCTGATCGCCATAGAGGACGACAAATTCTACCAACATCACGGGATCGACCTGGAGGCCTTTGAGCGCGCCCACGAGATCAACAAGCGTCTGGGCAAGCCGCTCTACGGTGGCAGCACGCTCACGATGCAGGTTGCGCGCACCTTGTTTCTCGTGCCCGTGAAAAGCTACCTGCGCAAGTACCTCGAGGTGCTGACCGCCTTCGAGCTTGAGCTCCTCTTGTCCAAGAATCGTATTCTGGAGCTGTATCTCGGCTACGCGGAATGGGGGAGGGGCGTGTTCGGCATCGAGGCCGCATCGAGGCACTGGTTCGGAGCGGGGGTCGGCTCGATATCGCGGGAGGACGCGGCGCGGCTGGTGGCCCTGCTCTCCTCGCCGATACGCTATGGACCCGACACGCTGATGCACAGCGGCATACTCAGGGAACGATACGACTACCTCGACCGGCACTTCGTCAACCGGCCCGGCCCCGCCGATCTCAACGCGGCCGCAGCCGTCGCGGGCGGGGAGGCCGGCGGTTCCGGCCAGACTTCCGCCGCCCCGGGGACGGCCGCGTCGCAGCCGGCAATTCCGTCCGGTCAGGCGTCCTCCGCAGGATCCAGCGCCGGTTCCGCGCCCGCCGGCTTCGCGAGCGACGTACCGCCTCCGAGCATGGAGCCGGACGCCGACTCGGGACCCTAGGGAGCCGCTCCGCCGCCCGGGGACGCATGCCCGGTCCGTGATACTGTGTCGCCCAACTTCAGGATCTTCGTGAACTCCCGATCGAAGGCGTCGGCGAAGGCCTTGAACTCGCGGCCGCCCCAGCTTCTGCGGCGTTCGAGCTCGGGGACGATGCCCGCCTCCCGAAGCTCAAGGGCGCGGTCCCTCAGCGACCGTCGCTCCCGCACGTTCTCGAGCGTGAAGACTTCGCCCCGATCATTGAGCACGACCAGGCCCTTCTCCGCCAGGCGCTCGGCGAGCGGTATGTCCCTCGTGACCGCGAGATCCCCCGACTGGCTCAATGAGGCGATCCTGTCGTCCGCCGCCTGGGGCCCCTCTTCGACCACGATCCGCCTCGCCGCATCCTTCAGCCGGATGCGGATGCGACGGGCGCTGACGAACACGAGGGCGCAGCCTTCGCGGGGAGCGTGCGCCACTCGTCTGCAGAGATAGTCCCGAATTTCGCCCTGAAGGCTGTCAGCGTCGGCCCATATCGTCATGAGGCTTCGGGCACATATGCCTTGTAGAGGATGGCATGGGACGAGGGATCCGTCCCGGCCTCCAGCCGATATGCCCCGGCCGAGGCCTCGACGAATACCGACTGCCCCCGCTCGAGCGTCCGTGTCTGTTCCCCCTCGCAGGAGAGTCTGGCCTGTCCCTCCGTGCAGAGCAGGATTTCCGGGCTCGAGCCCCGGCGCGTGTGCGAGGAGGAGGAGCTTACGAGTATGCGTGAGAGGGCAAAGTCCGGGACAGAGATCGGGTATCGCTCCTCGCTCTCCGACAGGCGATCCGCCAGGAGGACTGGGGTGCGTGCGGGGCTGAAGCCGAGGACGGAGATCAGTTCGGGCAGGTCGACGTACTTTGGCGTGAGGGCGCCGCGGATGACATTGTCTGAATTGGCCATGATTTCGAGGCAGGTACCGCCGAGGTGGGCGTGAAGTTCTCCGGGGGCGATGAAAACGGCCTCCCCGGGCCGGAGAGTGACATGGTTCAAGAGCAGCGGGCCGAAGGCTCCGATGTCCCCGGGGAAGCTGTCCATGATGCGCAACACCCAGCGGAAGGCCTCGATCTCCGTGTCGGGAACGCGGCCGCGGGCGAGCAGTTCCTCCACCCGGGCCCGGGCGCTCTCGAGCATGAAGAGCCGGTCGCGCTCCTGCATCGAGACGAGTGCGTAGAAGAACACTGAAAGTTCGACCTTTCCCGGATTGGCTTCGAGTCGGGAAAGCTGCCGGTGGTGCAGGTCCGGCGAGATGAGGCGCATGGCGCGGCCCATTTCCGGTATCGGCCTGAATCCGCAGAGCAGCTCGAAGCTCGTCAGGGCGACCGCCATCTCCGGCTTATGATTCGGGTCCTTGTAGTTGCGTTCCGGCGCGTCGATCGGAACGCCGCCAAGATTCTCGCGTTCGTAGCCGCGCTCGGCCTTGCGCTTGCCGGGATGGGCCTGGATGGAAAGTGGCGTGGCCGCCGAGAGCACCTTGAAGAGAAAGGGGAGCGATGGGCCGAACCGGGCTACCGCATCCGGGCCGAGGGTCCCGTCCGGCTCATCCTCGAGGAGCAGATTGAGGGGACGCGGACCGGAGGGACATTCCGCGAGGGAGGGGGCCTTCGGATGGGCTCCCATCCACAGCTCGGCGAGCGGACCGCCCCCCGGATTGGGGATGCCCAACGCGCGGGTCATGCCGTCCGCGCTTCCCCATGCGTATCGTTGCACGGGATTGTCCAAGCGATGAATCCGCATGCGGCGAGTGTACACGGATTATCAGGCAGGGGCAATCGGCGCTATAGTTTCCCGCGCCATGTCCGCCCCTCGAATCATCGCCGGAGGTTCCGACCCCGGTCTTGTCGCGCGCCGCGTCTCCGCCGGCGTCCGTGCGCTCGCCGGGGCCGCCGTGTCCGACAGGATCGCAGCCATGATCCTGATTCTCGGCATGGTCATGCTCGGCCGTTTGTCGGCCCAGTCACGCTATCCGGAGATCCACAAGCTCCGCAGCGAGGACATCATCTACGCCCAGCTCGAGGAATCGGTGCAGCACTTCTACGCGAGCGAGAAGTCCGGGGAATCACCTCCGGAACTCTCGATCTACAGTTATACGACCGAGGCGCCCACGGATCTGTTCGCGCTCTCCGCCGCGCTCTCGCTTCCCTATGATTCGCTGGCGACCCTCAACCGACTCACGGATCCCGGCTCCCTGCCCAAGGGGCGAAGTATCCTCGTGCCTTCCATTCCGGGTATATTCGTCGCCGAATCGCCGGAGAATGATCTGGAATATCTGGTCAAGTCCTTGAGAGTCGAGGACACCGGAACCCACTATCCGGTCCAGATCGCCATGCGGGGGCGGCCCGGACGGTTCATGTTCTTCCCCGGCTCCGAGTTCCTGGCCTCTGAGCGTTCGTTTTTCCTCGTGGCCGGATTCCGTTTTCCCCTTCCGAAAGGCGTGATAAGCTCCGGCTTCGGCATGCGCGTCGACCCCATACAGGGCCGGGTTTTCAAATTCCATCCCGGGATAGACATTGCCGCCCCCCAGGGGACGCAGATTTTTGCTGCGCGAGGAGGCCGCGTCGTCGAGGCGGGGTGGAGCGATGTCTACGGCAACTACGTCCTCGTGGTGCACGACAACGACTGGGAGACCCTCTACGGCCACATGTCCAAGATCCTCGTTTCGAAGGGGGAGACCGTGCATTCGGGCGACGTGCTCGGCCTGGTCGGCTCCACAGGGATAGCCACGGGGCCGCATCTGCATTTCGAGATCCGGAAGCGGGGCGTGGCGGAAAACCCGCTTGACCTTCTGGCCCCGAAGCCGTGAGGATTGAGCCATGACTCGAGCTCAAGCAGCCTCCCTTCCCGGCTGCCCCCAGTACACGGACAGCAGCTTCCACGATATCCAGCGGAAACTCGAGGAACTTGTGCGGGCCGGCGCGGATGCCCAGGCCAGGGAGCGCTTCATCACTGCCGTCTTCATCGAGCGCAACAGGCGCATACGGAATCTGGATTTCAGGCGTCTCAATCCGATGACGGTCGCCGAGGACTACCTGCTGCCGCGAAAGGACCTCTACACCTTCACGCTCTGCAACTGGGTCAGGCACATCCTCCTTCCCTC
>DATJQN010000182.1:0-6959 GCA_035505775.1 Rectinemataceae bacterium
TTGACGAGGGCCGCGGCGACTTCGAAGTCCTCGACGAACTCGATCCAGCCGAAGCGAGCGTACTTCCTTCCCCACTTCTCGATGACCCGGCGGTTGATGATTCCCGCGACGCGACCGACCGCCGCGCCGTCGAGATAAGCCATCCAGTACTCGGCCTCGCAGTACTCGAAGGCGGGGTTCTTGTCCTTGCGCAGCGTGGCCAGATCGTCGAAATCGAGGGCGGGAACGTAATAGGGATTGCCCGCGTAAATGGCGAGGGGAACCTTGATGAAGGTTTTGAGTTCGCGGGGGGTTTCCACGCGCTTGATCACGAGGCTCATGCGCTACTCCTTGGCAAGAGAATCAGCCGGACCCTGCGGTCGCGGATCTGGCGTCTCGACCTTCCATTCGGCGATGAAATGCTCATAGGCGGCGATGGTCGCCGCGATGCTGATGTCCTGCGGCTCGCCTCGCCCGGCCCAGTCGTTGCCTTCCTGGATGTACAGATGCCTCAGGGTTCCCTCGGCATCGGCAAGCGTGAAAGCGGCGCCCAGTGCCCTCTGGCGCTCAAGCCCGCGGAGAACGCTCTCGAATACCTCGCGGTATTTTTCGTCACGCCAGTCCGTCGATGTCACCTTCCCGTCGCTTTCGAGCTGCGAGTATAGCGGCTTGACCAGCGCCTGTAAACCTCATTCATGTGGCCGGGCGTGCAGGGGGTGCCTCGCCATGGCGGCGGCCCGGCGCCGTGCCATGGCGGACCTCGCTGAGCGAGAGCTCGCCTCCTAGTCCCCCAGAATCCTGCCGATGCCCTCGACTCTTCCGAGCGGCGCCGCGAGCTGGACGCCGTCCACCTCGCCTTCGAGTGCCGCGAGTGTCTCGCGCGCCACGGCTATCCCCACCTCGAATCCCTCCTCGCCGGTGGGGGCGTTCCTCATCCGTTCCATGATCTCGTCGGCGACATGGGCCCCGGGCACTTCGTTGTTCATAAACTCGGCATTTCTCAGCGAGACCAGGGGCCATATGCCGCAGATGAGGGGAATGCGAAGGTCCTCGATGCGGCGCTTGAAGGTCTCGAATACACGCAGGTCGAATACCGGCTGCGTGATCATGAACTCTGCACCTCCGGCGATCTTCAGCTCGAGCCTCCGCAGCTCCTCGTCCAGGTCCATGGCCCCCGGGTTCACGCCGACGCCCACGCACATTGCGGTCGGGAGGCCGATGGGGTTGCCCGCGAGATCAAGTCCGCGGTTGAGCCGGGCGAGGAGATGGACAAGTCCGATCGAGTCGATGTCGAAGACGGCAGACGCATCCGGGTAGGCGCCGAGCTTGGGCGGATCGCCGGTGATAGCCAAGACGTTGCGGATGCCGAGCGCGGCGGCCCCGAGCAGATCCGCCTGCATGCCGATGACGTTGCGGTCGCGGCAGGCGTAGTGGAGCACCGTCTCCACCCCGACCTCGCGCTGCATGATCGCTGCAAGGGCGAGAGCCGACATCCGTGCGGAGGCCCGCGGACCGTCGGGGATGTTTATGGCGTCGATGCCCAGGGCCTTGAGAATCCTTCCCTTCCCGATCTGGGCTTCGGCCGACTGGCCCTTGGGCGAGACGAGCTCGACGATGCGGACGAAATCGCCCCGTGCCAGCTTGGCACCCAGGGCCGACTTGGCCGCCAGGGCGACCGGCTGCACGGAGCTCGGCGCGTCGGCGCCGGACCCGATGCGCAGCTCATCGTACCGTTTCACGGGATTGAGGGCGCGGACGGCGCGACGGATCGCGCGGATGTGTTCTGGCCGCGTCCCGCAGCAGCCGCCGACGATGGCCGCGCCGCTGTGGATGAAGCGCTTGGCATATTCCGCGAGGTATTCCGGCGAACTCATGTAGATCTTCCTGCCTCCCACCGTGGCGGGAAGGCCGGCGTTCGGCTGTGCCGAGAGCGGCAGGCGCGAAAGCGAGCGCAGACGCTCCACGGCCTCGAGCATGGACTTCGGTCCCACGGAGCAGTTGAAGCCGACGACGTCCGGGCTCTCCCCGGCGATCGCCTCGACGAAGCTCTCGAGGCTGGCCCCGCCGAGGAGGCGGCCGTCCTCCCCCACGGAAACCTGGGCGATCACCGGCAGGTCTCCGGCGACAGCCCGGGCGGCACGCAGGGCCTGCACGATCTCCGGGACATGGGCGAAGGTCTCCACGATGATGAGGTCCACGCCTCCCTTGACCAGTCCGCGTATCTGCTCCGCGAATGCCCCGCGGGCATCCTCGAAGGACAGACGTCCGAGCGGTTCGAGCGGCAGGTCCAGCGGGCCCACCGAGCCCGCGACCAGGATACCGTCCCCGGCGGCTTCGCGGGCGAGGCGGGCGCCCTCGCAGTTGATGGACTCGACCCTGTCCTCGAGTCCGAAGGCGGCCAGCTTGAAGCGGTTGGCGCCGAAGGTGTTCGTCTCGATCACGTCGGCGCCCGCATCCCGATACTCCGCATGGATGCCCGCCACGAGGGACGGATTGCTCAGGTTGAGCTCCTCGAAGCAGCTGTTGATGAAGGTGCCCTTCTCGTAGAGGTAGGTGCCCATCCCGCCGTCGAAGACGATGATCTCGCCGGCGAGCCTCTCACGGAATCCTCTCATCGCCGCACCCCGCGTTCAGATGTCATAGGCGAGCTCGTTGCGGAGCCAGGTTTCAGTGATCCGCGGGTCCTCGCCCCGGCGCGTGGCGTAATCCTCGATCTGGTCACGTGCGATCCTGCCCACGGAGAAGTACTTGGATTCCGGATGGCTGAAGTACCAGCCGGAGACTGCCGCCGCGGGAATCATCATATAGGACTCCGTCAGGGTGATGCCGATCCGCCGCTCGGCATCGAGCAGCTCCACGATCAGCGCCTTCTCCCTATGATCGGGACAGGGAGGGTAGCCGGGGGCCGGACGGATGCCGCGGTAGTTCCCGTGAAGGATAGCCTCGGTATCCAGGCGCTCGCCCGGAGCGTAGGCCCAGAGATCCGTCCGGAGCTCGAAATGCAGGCGCTCGGCCGCGGCTTCGGCGAGCCGGTCGGCGAGCACCTTCTCGAGTATGTCCCCGTATTCCCCCGCCCCGGCTCCCGATCCGGAGGGCCTGAGATCGCAGGTGACCGCGAAGGCTCCGATCCAGTCCTCGTGGCCATCCTCGGCTTCGATGAAATCCGCGTGGGAATAGTAGGAGCCCCCGTCGTTGCGCCTGCGCTGCATCCGAAGGCAATGAAGGACGGCACGTTGAGCGCTCCTGGTCTCGTCGGCGTAGATGAGGATGTCGTCCCCCCGGGATGCCGCGGGAAAGATGCCGCAGACCGCGCGCATGCGGGCCCGCCCCTCGCGCTCGATCAGGGCGAGGCGGGAGCGTGCGTCCTCGAGCAAACGGCGCGCCGTCTCGCCCTGGACGGGATCGTCCAGAATCGCGGGATACCGTCCCTTCAGCTCCCATGCGAGGAAAAAGAAGGTCCAGTCCACGAAGGGCCGCAGTTCCGCGATCGAGTACTCCGCGACGTGTATACCGGGCTTGGCCGGGCGGGGCGGGAGGTATGCCCGGTCCGAGGACCGGAAGCGGGCGGAACGGGCCTCGGCGAGCGGAAGATACTCCGCAGCCTCCCGCTTTTTCCGCTGGGCTTCCCGGTTGCGCTCGTGCAGGGCGTCGAGCTCCGCGACGAAGAGTTTCCGCTTGTCCGCCGAACCCAGGCGCTCGAGGACGCCCGCCGCGAGCGATGCGTCCGCGACATGCACCACGGGCCCCGAATAGGCGGGCGCGATCCTCATGGCCGTATGCATGGGGTTGGTCGTGGCTCCGCCGATGAGGAGGGGGATGTTCATGCCCCGGCGCTCCATCTCGGAGGCGACCTTCACCATCTCCTCGAGCGAGGGGGTGATGAGGCCGGAGAGCCCGACGAAGTCCGCTCCGCGTTCGACGGCCGTGTCGAGTATCGTATGGGCCGGAACCATGACCCCCAGATCTATCACGTCGTAGCCGCTGCAGCCCAGAACGACGCCGACTATGTTCTTGCCGATGTCATGCACGTCGCCCTTCACGGTTGCAAGAACGACGCGCCCCTGGCCCCGCTTCCCGTCGCCCTGCTCCGCCTCCATGAAGGGCAGGAGCACCGAGACGGCCTCCTTCATGACGCGGGCGCTCTTGACCACCTGGGGGAGGAACATCTTTCCCTCGCCGAAGAGCTTCCCGACCACGTTCATGCCCTGCATGAGCGGTCCCTCGACCAGATCCAGGGCGCGCTTATACGCCCCCCTCGCCTCCTCCACATCGCGCGCGATGTGCGCAACAACTCCCTTGACAAGCGCGTGCAGGATCCGCTCGGCCACGGGCAGATTCCGCCAGGCAGGGTCCTCGCCGCCCGCTCCACCCCGCTCCTCGATGAGACCGGCCAGTTCGAGCACGCGGTCGGTGGCGTCCTCCCTCCGGTCCAGGACCAGATCCTCGATCCGTTCCCGCAGTTCGACGGGGATCTCCTCGTAGGGGAGCAGCTGTTCGGGATTGACGATGCCCATGTCCATGCCCGCGAGCTTGGCGTGGTACAGGAACACGGCATGGATGGCGCTCCTCAGGGCGTCGTTGCCCCGGAACGAGAAGGAGACGTTGGACACCCCGCCTGAGACCAGCGCGCCGGGAAGATGCTTTTTTATGTATGAGACCGCGGCGAAGTAGTCGAGGGCATAGTGCCGATGCTCCTCGATCCCGGTGCCGATGGCAAACACGTTGGGATCGAGGATGAGGTCCTCGGGGGGGAAGGCGAGATCCTCCGTGAGGATCCGATACGCGCGCGTGCAGACTCCGATTCTCCGTTCGAGGCTGTCCGCCTGTCCCTTTTCGTCGAAGGCCATGACCACCGCTGCAGCGCCGAATTTCCGCAGCTCTCGGGCCCTGAGCCTGAAGGGTTCTTCGCCTTCCTTGAGACTGATCGAGTTGACCATGCACGTGCCCTGGACAGTCTTCAATCCGGCGCGCAGGGTTTCCCAGTCCGAGGAGTCGATCATGACCGGGACTCGGGCGATATCGGGCTCGGAGGCGAGGAGCGTGAGGAAGCGCGACATCTCCGCGGGGGAATCGAGCAGGGCCTCGTCCATGTTGACGTCAATCGCCTGGGCCCCCGCCTCCACCTGCTGTCTCGCGACGTCGAGGGCCTCGGCATGGCGCCCCTCGCGGATGAGTTTCGCAAATCGGCGCGAGCCCGCCACGTTGCAGCGCTCTCCAATGTTCACGAAGAGGCTGTCCGGACCGATCACCAGGGGGTCGAGGCCGGATAGTCGCGTCGCCCGGCGATCATGAGGGGGTGGCAGTCGCGGCTTCAGCCCGGCGAGGGCCGCTGCAATGGCGCGGATATGCGCCGGTGTGGTGCCGCAGCAGCCGCCGACTATATTGATCCCGCGGCCCGGCAGGTCCCGCCCGGCCTCGTCCTTCGCTTCCGAGCGGAGGGCGTAATCCCTCAGCACCCGGGCCATATGGTCCGGACTGTCGTCATATTCGCCGATCTCGTTGGGGAGCCCTGCGTTGGGATGGATGGATAGTCCGCAGTCGGCAAGCAGGGCCAGTTCATCCACGGAACGCAGGACGGCCTCGGCGCCGAGCGAGCAGTTGAAGCCCACGGCGAGCGGTTCGGCGTGACGCACGGAATAGTAGAAGGCCTCCGGCGTCTGGCCGGCCAGCGTGCGTCCCGCCGCATCCACCACCGTTCCCGAGATCACGAGGGGCAGCCGCAGTCCGGTTTCCTCGAAGATGCCGAGGATGGCGTAGATGGCGGCTTTGGCGTTCAGCGCGTCGAACACGGTCTCGAGCAGGAGTATGTCCGCACCACCCTCGATGAGCCCCCGGGCTTCCTCGTCGTAGGCGCGCGCCAGCTCATCGAAGCTTATGGCGCGGAATCCCGGATCCCCGATGGATGGAGAAATGCTCAGGGTCTTGTTGGTCGGCCCAAGGGAGCCGGCCACAAACCGCGGTCTTCCAGGCTCCCGGCGCTCCGCCTCGTCGCAGGCCCGGCGCGCCAGTGAAGCCCCCTCCCGCGCAAGCTCCCGGGCCAGCCCCGGGAGCCCGTAGTCCGCCTGACTCACCGACGTGGAATTGAAGGTATTGCTCTCGATGATGTCGGCGCCCGCATCGAGGTAGGCGCGATGGATGTCAAGGATGAGTTCCGGCCGCGTGAGATTGAGCAGGTCGTTGTCCCCCTGCAGGGGAGTCGCATGGTCCCGGAAGCGCGAGCCCCGAAAGTCCTCTTCGCCCAGACGCAATGCCTGGATCATGGTTCCCATGGCCCCATCCAGGATCAGAATCCGCTCGCCCATGAGCCGTTCGAGCCGGAGATAGGCCTCGCTCTTGGACGGAAAACCGGTTCGTGACGCTTCCAGCATTAGACCTTCCTCATGTCGAGCGCCCCCGGGGCTGAAGAATCCGGCGCTCCGATGGAGCAGAACGCCAGTATAGCCGTGGAGGGGCGTCGTGCGGAAGCATTTATGACGGAACCTTAATGTAGCCTCGACCCGGGTATGGTGTTTGTATGGGCAGAGGAGATCACAGATGAGAACCCGGCAACTTAACGCGATCAGGACTCTCGAGGCCGAGGGTTACGTGGTCAAGGTGGTCGATCAGAACTTCAGCGAGGAGCTGATCGTCTATGCCTACGCGGCCGAGCGGGGGGCTTTCAAGGAGTACATCGTAAGCTCCGCGGGAAAACTTGTGCACGTGAAGGATTACGGCTTTTCCGAGCAGCTCCTCGAGTATTTCCAGAGTGTCGATCCCATACCGGTGACCGTTCGGGCCCGCCCCGCAGCATTTGCCGGGGCAAACCCTTCGCTCGCCCGCTGAGGGTCGGGACGCGGCGCAGGGGCTAGAGATAGCCCAGGGTGCGCGCCTTCGCTCTCAATTCGTCGCGGAAGTCGGGGTGTGCGATCGCGATAAGTTCGCGTGCACGCTCCCTCACCGTCTTGCCGCGCAGACGCGCCACACCATGCTCGGTGACCACA
>DATJQN010000183.1:0-17431 GCA_035505775.1 Rectinemataceae bacterium
TGGGAGCGATCGCCCACGATGCGGAGCCAGCGGATGAACTCGGAGCTCAGCAGCAGTCTGGATTCGCCGGGAGATTGATTCGACATCGAACTAAATGTACAGTGCGGACTTCCCCGTGTCAAGTGCGTGGGACTTCCACGCTGCAGCCGGATCGCTGTCGGTCAGCTTCCGGGTCGGCACCAGGTGCGCATCTCTCTGCGTGCCGCCCGGGCGATCAGTGAAATCGCTACCGCTCACGCAGAGAATCTCCCCGATATCTACGCCCGGCGCAGCCAGACGCGCATCTCCGCCCCCGGCTGGCGATTTCCCCAGAGATGATAGGGCAGGGCGGAAACCGTGACCGGGCTGCGGGTCGGCGCATCTTCCCGGAGACCGTGATAGGGCGCGGCGGCCGGGCGGGACCCATCGCCGTCGGCCGCCGCCTCCTCCCTGAATCCGATTGCGCTGATGCGGACCGAGCCGCCCAGAAGCGCGGGATCGAACTCGGCAGATGCCTCCCTGGAAGGATCGAGAACGAGACTGTGCAGATCCGGGCCGTTGTCGATCTGCTCGACGCAGTAGACGAGGGGTCCGCGCTGCAGCGCCACCTTCCCGGCGAGCTCGGCGATACGGGGATCGTCCGAGAGGAAACGGACCGGCATGTCGAGCTCGAGCTCGACCCGGTCGCCATCCCGCCAGAGTCGCTCCAGTGACAGGTAGCCGGAGGCATCCGGAAGCGTGGCTGCGGGCTCGCCGTTCACGCTGCAGCGGAAACTGTCGCACCAGCCGGGAATGCGGAGGGCCAGGCTGAACCTGCTCTCGCCATCAAGGGCGAGATCGAGCCCGATCGCGCCGCTCCAGGGATAGTCGGTATGCTGGGTCAGGCGGAGCGCGCCGGAGGGCAGTTCGAAGCTCGCGGCGCTCTCGAGGTAGTGATCCACGACGACTGTCGCGCCGCGCGTGAGATAGGCGTAGTCGCCGATCGAGGACACGAGCCGGGCGATGTTGGGAGGACAGCAGGAGCAGCCGAACCACTCGACGCGCTGCAGCTTGACGTGCTTGTGGTCATGCCGGGCGCGAGCCACCGCCGGCTGCAGTTCGAGCGGATTCACGTAGAAGTAGCGGGTGCCTTCCGCGGAGATGCCGCTCAGGGCGCCGTTGTACAGCGAGCGCTCGAGGGCATCGCCGTAGCGGGCATCCCCGAAGAGAGCCGACATCCGGTGGGCCCAGAAAATGAAGCCGATGGCGGCGCAGGTTTCGGTGTAGGCCCGGCCCGAGGGCAGGTCATGATCCACTGAGAAGCGCTCGCCTTCCGCCTGCGATCCGAGCCCGCCCGTGACGTACATGCGGGCCCCGACGGCGCTGTCCCAGAGCCTGCCCAGTGCCGCCGCCAGCTCCGGGTCCCCGGTCTCCGCGCACTCGTCGGCCATGGCCGCGTAGAGGTACACCGCCCGCACGGCATGGCCCTCGGCCCCGCGCAGCTCGCGCACGGGGGCCTGCGCGACAAAATAGTCCGGTCGCCGCCAGGGGGCTTCGGGGATAGTCTGGCCCAGGGCGTCGTCGGAGGCGAAGGCATCGGGATCCCGTCCCCGCTGCTCGACGAAGTACGTGGCCAGGTTCCGGTAGCGCGGGTTCCGCGTGAGGCGCCAGAGCCGGAACAGGGCGAGCTCGATCTCGGGGTGGCCGCAGGCGCCGTGTATCTTCCCTTCCTCCGGGCCGAAGGTGTCGTCGATATGCCGGGCAAAGCGCTCGGCGACGCCGAGGAGACTCTTCGAGCCCGTGGCGCGGTTGTGGGCCACCGCCGCCTCGATGAGATGTCCGGCGCCATACAGCTCGTGCCCCCAGGCGAGGTTGGTCCAGCGTTGCCCCGGCGCGACGACGGTGAAGTAGCTGTTGAGGTAGCCGTCCGGACGCTGGGCCTTGGCGACGAGCCGTATCACCTCGTCCACCCTGGCCTCGAGGCCCGGGTCGGGCGAGAGTTCGAGACAGCGACTCGCGGCCTCGAGCCACTTGTAGACTTCGCTGTCCTGGAAGACGGTGCCCGTCGACTCGCCCCCGGCCTCGCCGGCCGCGATGCGGAAGTTGCCGATCGCGCGCGAGGGCTCCGCGCCCGGGATCTCGTCGTTGAGCGCGCGCCACTGATAGGGCAGGGCGGTGAGCCTGATCATGTCCTGCTTGGCCTTCCAGAATCCGCCGAGCACGCGGCAGCTTTCCTCTCGGGCCGCGAGGGCCCTGGCTTGAGTCTGCAGTGCCGCAGTCATGACTTGAGTCCCGAAAGCACGATGCCCTCGATGAAATACTTCTGCCCGACGAAGTACAGCACTATGACGGGAGCGACCGCCATGCAGCAGGCGGCCATGATCGCGCGATAGTCGGTGCCGTAGCCGGCACGGAACATGGCGAGCGCCTGCGAGATCGTGTTCTGCTCGTTGCGCGAGATGTAGATGAGCGGGCCCATGACGTCGTTCCAGTAGAGAATGAAGGTGAACAGCCCGATGGAGATCAGCACGGGCTTGATCAGGGGCAGCAGCACGCGGAAGAGAATCCGCAGGTTGCCCGCCCCGTCGATGATCGCGGCCTCGTCGAGGTCGCGGGGAATGGTCATGAGGAACTGGCGCGCGAGAAAGATGTTGAAGGCCCCGCCGCCGAGGAAGGCCGGCACGATGAGCGGAACATAGCCGCTCGAGAGCCCGAGGAGGGTCCAGCCCTTGAAAATCGGGATGATCGTGACGGCGCTCGGCATGAGCATGGATGCGATGACCAGGGCAAACAGGATTCTCTTGCCCGGGAACTCGAGGCGGGCGAAGGCGTAGGCGGCCAGGGTCGAGGTCAGGAGCACGCCGAACACCGAGGGGAGGGTGATGGTCAGCGTGTTGACGAGATAGCGGCCGAAGGGAAACACGGAGAAGGTATAGGGATAGTTGTCCAGTCGCAGCGTGCTCGGCAGCATGCGGGGCGGATACTGGTAGATTTCCAGATTGGACATGAGACTCGACCGCAGCATCCAGAGGAAGGGGAAGATGCAGGCGAGGCCGAGCAGGGTGAGCAGCAGCGTTACCAGGATGTTGCTGCGGACGTTCGAGCGCATTCCGTACTCCTCACTCGCCTTCGAAGAAGGTCCAGCTTCTGGACGTTCTGAAGATAAGCGCCGTGATCAGCGCCACGAAGACGAAGAAAATGAGCGAATATGCCGCGGCGAGCCCGAAATTGTTGCGCTGGAAGCTCTCGCGGTATATGAGGTAGACCATGTAGAGGGTCGTGTTGTCGGGAGCACCCTTGGTTATGGAATAGGCCGGCACGAAGACCTGCAGGTTCGTGATGATGCTCATGAGGACATTGAAGAAGATGATGGGAGACATCAGGGGGAGGGTGATGTGCCGGAACTTGTGCCAGGCGTTGCCCCCGTCGATCTCCACCGCTTCGAGGTAGGTCTTGGGGACCCCCTGCAGGCCCGCCAGATAGATCACGATGAAATTGCCGAGGCCCCAGATCGTCATGATGATGAGCGCCGGCGTGGCGGTCGCGTCTTCGGCCAGCCAACGCACCTTGTCCAGCCCCAGCAGGTTGAGGAAATAGTTGAATACCCCGAAGTTGGACTCGTACATCCAGCCCCAGACCACGGCCGCCCCGATGCTCGGCACGATGTAGGGGAGGAAGAAGACGGAGCGGAAAAAGCCCCGCGCCCGGATCCTCTGGTTCAGAAGCATCGCGATGGCGAAGGCGTACACGGTACCCAGGATGACCGAACCGAAGGCGAAGTACAGGGTGGCTTTCACCGAAGCGCCGAAAAACATGTCCTCGGTGAAAATATGCTTGAAATTGCCGAGCCCCACCCAGACCGGCGGCTGGAGGCCGGTCCAGCGGGTGAGACTCATCCCGATGACCCCGAGAATGGGCAGGAAGGTCATGAAAACGAGCCCCAGTATCGCCGGGGTGAGAAAGAGATAGGCGACGAGGGTGCTTCTGGCCGTGCTTTTCCTGCTCATGCGTTCCATCCTTGATCCGAAGCGGAATCCGGTCCGGTCTGGGCCGCCCGGCCTGGGGCCGGGCGGCGGGAGAACCCGGACTCTAGTTCTTGTGCGCGTCGAAGTACTTCTGGAGCTGCGGCATGATCGAGTTGATGTAGTCCTTCGCACTCACCTTGCCGTTCCAGACGGACTCGATGCCCGAGCTGAGGATGTCGTCGAGACCCTGATAGCCGTTGAAATAGTACCAGGGGACCTGGATGGCGTTGTGCATCGCGTAATCGATGACGGCGGTCTTGTACATCGAGAAGGGTGGCCGCGGCGGATGGTCGGCCCATTCGCGCATGGCGGCTTCGTTCGCGTACCACTTCGCAGTCGTCGGCATGAGGATGCCGTTGGTGATCTGTGCCCACTGGTTCTTCTCGTCGGCGTACCACTTGATGAAGGACATCGCCGCGGCGAGGTTCTTGCTCGACTTGAAGACGCCGTAGGGAGCGCCCGTATTGTAGGTGACGGCCTTCTTGAACTTGGGCAGGACGCCGACGCCGTACTCGAGACCGTCTTTCAGGGAGTTGTTGAGCGACACGCCCATCTCCCACTGGCCGGAGGTGGCCATGGCGACCTTGTTCGACAGGAGGGTGAGGTCGAGACTGGGCATGGCATTCTTGTCGCCGAAGGAGGGGGCCACCTTGTCCTTGATGTAGAGATCGGCCAGGGCCTGCATCGCCTCGATGGACTCGGGTTTGTTGATCAGGAGTTCCTTGCCGTCGGGGCTCATGAGCCCGCCGCCGTTGGAATAGGTGACGATGGGCCACATCCACCACAGGCGGTTGAAGTCGCAGCCGTAGGTGACGATGTTCTTGGCGTCGAAGCCGGCGTCGTTCGGCGTCTTGCCGTTCTTGTCCTTCGTGAGCTTCCTCGCGACATCGACGAACTGCTTCCAGGTCCAGGCAGTGTCGGCGGAGGCGGGCGGGTAGGGCAGGTGGGCCGCGTCGAAGAGTTTCTTGTTGTAGTAGAGCAGCAGCACCTCGTCACCGGAGCTATAGCCCACGGCCTTGCCCTTGTAGGTGAACACGAGGGACTTGAGCGGAGCCTCGTCCGGGCGGTACATCGTGCTCACGTCGGCGAGCAGTCCCGCCGCCGCGAACTGGATGGCCATGGCCTCGGAGAGCTGCGTGCAGTCGGGCAGCTGGTTCCCCGCGGCCAGGGTGTTGACCTTGGTTTCGTAGCCGTCCCGCGGTACGGCCATCATGGTGACGTGGATCTTGTCCTGCGAGTTGTTGTAGTTGTCGATGATCGCCTGGACACTCTGCGCTTCCGACTGGGTCGTGTTGTACCAGCACATGTAGGTGATTTCGGTTTTCTGGGCGAACGCGACGGTCGCGAATGTGGCAAGGACCAGGGCGAGCGCGAGCAGCTTCTTCGGATGTCTCATCCGGATCTCTCCTCGTTCGTGGATGCACTGGGGCATCCTGACGCCGCATGCGTATCGTCTACGCCAACGGCATCGTTCTGGGATATGTACGCTCGAATCGCTTTTCGCTATATTCGATCGCACCCGACGGCTTGCGGTATCGGGGGTTTGCTTTCCCGGCGGTCTCCGATATCGCGGCTGTTGGTCTCTACCTCCTTTTGGCTGTGCTCATCACCTCCCTGCACGAGTCCCTCGTGATCAGATCGATGGGGAATTCCACGCGAACCGGTGGAAGCCCGGGGTTCTCTATCCGCTCGAGGACGCGGCGCACCGCGGAGCGCGCCATGTCCCGTGAGTAGATCTTCATGGTCGTCAGGGGCGGGGCCGAATGCCGCGCCAGCTCGGTGTCGTCGAAGCCGATGATGCTGAGGTCCTCGGGCACGCGGAGGCCCCGCTTTGCGAGGGCGGAGAGCGCGCCGACCGCGAGCAGGTCGTTGGCGCAGAACACGGCGGTCGTGTCGGGACAGCGCTCGATGAGGCGGTCCATGGCGACGAAGCCCGCCTCCGCCGACCAGCCCTCACCCTCGTCGACGCGGGCCTCGTCGATCCGCAACCCCGAAGCCTCGAGCTCCTCCCTCCAGGCCGCATACCGGATGCGGGCGGACTCGAGGCGCAGCGGACCGTTGACGATGCCGATGCGCTCGTGCCCCTGGTCCCGCAGGCAGCGGACAGCCTTCCTCACCCCGGCGGCGAGGTCCATGGTCACGATGTCGAGGCGCTCGTCGTAGGCGGTGGGCGCGAGGAGCACGGCCGGGACGCCCGAGTCCTTCAGCATGGTCAGGAAATCCGGGCGGCTCGCCTCCTCGACCACGAGACCGTCGACCTTGTCGATGAAGCCCGGGAATGCGGCAAGCTCGTCGGAGCTGTTGTCGTCGAGATACGTGAAGAGCATGTGCCTCCCGGAGCGGACGGTCTCCTCCTCGAATCCCGAGAAGACGTCGAAGTAGAAGGCCTCCGAGGAGATGGGCTTGCGCGAGCTGCGTTCCTTGCAGACGACATAACCGAGGGTGCCCCGGGGCGCCCTCGGGCTTGTGCTCGCACCGGGCTTCCGTTTGACGAAGGTGCCCTGTCCGATCTTGCGGTCGAAGAGGTCGCGGTCGGTCAGCGACTGCATGGCGTTTCGGACAGTCGTCCTGCTGACGTCGAGCTGGAGGGAAAGCTCGCGCTCGGAGGGGATCTTGGACCCGATCGCCCATTCGCCGAGCTCGATCTTGTCGAGAATGAAGGTCTCGACCTGGGCCTGCATCGAATCCGCGACGTTGCGCTGTATGATCTCGTGCGGGTCCATAGTCGGTATTGTCTCCTTTGGTATTGATACCATTAGAGACCATATATGCCCATCCCGAGGATCTGTCAAGAAGAAATCGACGCGAAATAGGCGAAAACCGTCGTACGTCCCCGGCTGGACTCTGCAGTGCACTAGACATTGGTAGTAAATGGTATTATACCAACAGCAGTTCAGCCCAGGAGGTTCGCATGAAGGCTCGCGCAGGTATCGATCGGGCATTTCGGATCGGTGAGGTCGATCCGCGACTCTTTGGCTCATTTGTCGAGCATCTTGGCCGCGCCGTATATGGCGGCATCTACCAGCCCGATCACCCCAGCGCCGACGCGCGGGGATTCAGGGGGGATGTGCTCGCTCTGGTTCGCGAACTGGGCATCCCCCTTGTCCGATACCCCGGGGGCAATTTCGTCTCCTCCTTCAACTGGGAGGACTCCGTCGGAGCTCCGGGCGACCGTCCGACGCGACTCGACCTGGCCTGGAGATCCGTGGAGCCGAACCGCTTTGGCCTGCAGGAGTTCCTCTCCTGGTGCGGCGAGGCAGGGGCCCAGCCCATGCTGGCGGTCAATCTGGGCACCCGGGGCATCGACGCTGCGCGGGAGCTCGTCGAGTACTGCAACTTCCCTTCGGGGACCAGGCTGTCGGATCTGCGCCGCAGCCACGGTGCCGAGTCGCCATACGGCGTCGAGCTCTGGTGCCTGGGGAACGAGATGGACGGCCCCTGGCAGGTGGGGCAGAAGACGGCGCGCGAATACGGACGCCTCGCGCGCGAGAGCGCCAAGGCCATGCGCCTTGTCGATCCGCAGCTCGAACTGGTCGCCTGCGGCTCATCCTACCCGGCCATGCCCAGCTTCCCGCGCTGGGAGGCCGAGGTTCTGGACGAGTGCTACGACCAGGTGGAGTATCTCTCGCTCCATTCCTATTATGGCAACGAAGCCGGCGACCGGATGGAGTACCTCGCCGCCGCGGAGGGCATGGACGGCTTCATCCGCTCGGTGCGTGCCGTCTGCGACTTCGTGAAGGCCGACAAGCGGAGCGGCAAGACCATGAAGCTCGCCTTCGACGAATGGAACGTCTGGTACCACACGAAGGCCGAGGACCGCCACGAGGCACCCTGGCAGATCGGGCCGAGGCTCCTGGAGGAGCACTACACCTTCGATGACGCCCTGGTGGTGGGATCGCTGCTCATCACCCTGCTCAGGCACGCGGACCGGGTGAAGATCGCCTGCATGGCCCAGCTCGTCAACGTGATCGCGCCCATCATGACGGAGCCCGACGGCCCCGCCTGGCGCCAGACCACGTTCTATCCCTTCCTCCATGCCTCGCGCTACGGTCGGGGAATCAGCCTCGATCTCAGGGTCGAGTCACCCAGCTACGATACGAAGACCTACGGATCCGTGCCCTATCTGACCGCAGCGGCAGTCCTCGATGAGGAGGCGGGAGAGCTCGCCATCTTCGCCGTCAATCGCTCGCCGACGGAAGGACTGGAGCTCGACCTGGGACTCAGCGGCTTCGCCGGATGGAGGGTCTTCGAGCATATAGAGTATCGGGCCGACCATGCTGCCGCTCGCGGCGCTTCACAGTCCCGACAGAGCCGACCTGGCGAGGAGGCTGCGCCGGGGCAGGAGCTTCCCGAAGGGGACGTGCCCGGGCGCTGCCTGCCCGGGCGGCGCCTACCCGAGCGGCGCTCGGACCTGCCCTCGCTCCAAGGGGATCGACTGGTGGCAGGTCTGGCGGCCCTGTCATGGAACGTCCTGCGCCTCTCGGCCCCGGCTCGATCCGAATAGGCGCTGAGCGACGCTCAGCCCCCGAGCGCGATGAGGGCTATCCCCGCGGCGACGCTGAGCGCGGCGGCGATCCTGCCGCGCCCGCCGCGCTCTCCGAGGAACCTGACGCCGATCCAGGCGCTCATGACGACGCTGATCTCCCGGACCGGCCCCACGTAGCTGAGGGGGCTCCTGCGCAGGGCTGTGAGCACAAGCACGTAGGCGGCAAAGCCCAGGAGAGCCGCCGCGACGATGCCGACGGGACCCTGCAGGCTCGGCCGCCTGCGCGCGCCTCCGCCATCGGTGGCGTCACCGCCAAGCGCGCCACGTTGGCCCTCGCGTTCGCCGGCGCCGCGCTGGCCGGGACGCCGGCCGCCAAGGCCGAGGGCATGGAGGAGGGCCGCTCGCCGTTTCCGCGAAAACCATTGGGGCGAGAGGGCGAGCCAGGCCGCCGTAAGGACGAAATAGAGGTAGGGAATCGGCGACACGAAGCGGATGCCCACCTTGTCCACGGCGCTGTAGCCCGAAATGAGGAGTCCGGTCAGCAGTGCCCAGCGCAGAGCGCGCAAGCCCAGCCCGCCGGCTTCACCGGCAGCACCGGCAGCACCGGCAGCACCGGCTTCACCGGCAGCACCGGCAGCGCCCCGTTCCTTCGTCGTGTGCCGCAGTGCTCCGGGGCCACTCTGCAGGCCAAGGATCCCCGCGACAATGAGGACGACACCGCCGATCCCCGGGAGCGAAGGCCGCTCTCCGAGCAGGAGGATTGCCCAGACGAGCGTGAACAGCGGTGCCGAGCCCCGTGCGACCGGATAGGTGGAGGAGAAGTCGCCCACCGAGTAGGCGCGCGAGAGGCTTGCAAAGTACAGGGCCTCGAGGAGGCCGCTCAGCCCGATCCAGGGCCAGGCGCCCGAGGGCGGCCACGGCGTCAGAAGGAGGAGGGGGATGCCGAGGACGCTCGAGACCCCAAGCATCCACCAGCTGAAGGCCAGCCTGTCTTTCGAGGTCTTGATCAGCGCGTGGGAACTTGCGTGGACAACGGCAGCCAGGAGCAGGAGGGCCAGACTGGTCAGGAGCACGGGGCCGCCCGGACCTTCACTCGCCGAACAGCAGGCGGGCGAGCTTGCGCACGGTCAGCCGGTCGCGCAGGAAGTGGGCGCTCGACTGGGCGAGCTCGATGTCCCGCGCCTCCAGCCCGAGCTGCAGCGGCTCGGTCGGGCAGAGCGCGGCTTCGAGGAGCGACCGGGTCGTGGATTCGTCAGGCACGATGCGCGCTATCTCCAGTATGTCCTCCCAGCGCTCGGCGGCCTTCGCGGCCAGCGCGGAGCGTCCCTCGGCACCCAGCTCGAGGAAACGTCGCTGCCCCGACTCGATCTCCGCCGCCTCGGCCCCGAAGGCGGTCGCGATGGCGCGGCGCTCCTCGTCCGGCGCGGGCGGCCGACAGGTGTCGAAGGCGCGCCGCGCCTCCCCCGCGGAGAGGGCGCGCACCCGGTCCCAGAGCCGCGCGGTCAGGACTGTTGCGACTCCCACCTTGAGGCCGTGCAGGATGGGCGGCCTGCCTTCGCGCAGCAGGCGCATCTCCCAGAAGTGCGAATACTGGTGCTCCGCCCCCGACGCGGGTCGGGAGTGGCCAGCCTCGGCCATGCAGGAACCCGATTCGAGCAGGGCCTCCATGAGCCGGCCGACCGCGGGGGCATCGGCCGCCCCGATGCCTGCGGCGCAGTCCATGCAGGAGCGGGCGGCCTTAAGGGAACGCTCCGCGATGCGCGGATCGTAGCCCTCGTCCCAGAGCAGGGCGCCGAGCCTCCAGTCCGCGATCGCGGAGAACTTGCAGATCATGTCGCCAAAACCGGCGGAAAGCATCGGTCGCGGCGCGGCGGCGAGTACGTCGAGATCGGCGAAAATGGCAAGGGGGGCGCAGGCCGTGAGGGTTCGCTTGACGCCGTCTATCAGAATGGGCGCGACGATCGAGCTGTAGGCGTCGACCGAGGGGGCGGTGGGTATCGAGACGAACTCCCTCCCGGAGCGATGGGCGACAAAGCGGACAATGTCGGTGATCGTGCCCGAGCCCACGGCGACCAGCGTCTCCTCCCGATCCGCCGCCTCGGTGAACAGCTTCAGGATGCTCCGCGCGTCGGCGACGAGCGCCGTCTCGTCGTAGCGTGTGGCGAGCACCCGGATGCCCTCAGCTTCGAGCTCCCGGGCCAGGCTGGCGCCGCGAGCCGCCCAGGTAGAGGCGTCGGCGACGAGACGGGCCGACAGGCTCCGGCGCTTGCGGAGAAAGCCTGCCAGGGCCTTCGATGCGCCGCTCCCGATCCGCAGTACTGGTTCAGATTGCCTGTTCATGCGCCACCTTCCCGGCGCGCAGCCTAGCACGGCCCGAGAGCCCCGGGCAATCGAGCTCGGTGCCCGCCGACATGCCGCCCGACGGCCCGGGTGAGTCGCGGCCCCTCGCTGTGGCCGCCGAGCATCGAATTGCGCTCGGCGTTGCGCCCGAGGCCCGGAAATCCCCGGGGATTCCTTCCGATTCTCCGTTGACGGAACGAAAAAGCAGTGGTAGCGTGCTGTGGTCGTGTACGTACACGGAACATGTGGTTCCATTTGTGTACGTACACGCGCGGGAGCAGATGGACAAGAAGGCGACGGTCAAGGAGATAGCCCGGCTCGCGGGAGTCTCCATAGGGACGGTGGATCGGGTCCTCCACGGCAGGAGCGGCGTCTCCATCGAGACCAAGACCCGTGTGGACGCGATCATCGAGTCCCTCGGCTATACTCCGAACATCCTCGCCCGGCAGCTGTCACTCAACAAGAACTACCTGTTCAGGGCCATCCTTCCGCGCTCCGACCAAGATTCCGGCTATTGGGCGCTCTGCTCGCATGGAATTCGTCGCGCGGCACGAGACCTGGCCTCCTTCCGCGTCCGCGTGCGCATCGACGAGTTCGACCGCTACGACAGCGCCGCCTACCGGGCCCTCCTCGACGATGCCGTCCGGGAACCCGGCGACGGTCTGCTGATTGCGCCCGTCCTGCCCTTCGAGCTTGTCCCCGCCCTGGTCAAGCTCGAGGGCAGGATTCCTTACGTGTTCTTCGACGGCAGCGTCGAGGGCGCGGCCCCGCTCGCCGTCATCGGCCAGGATGCCTTCGCCGGCGGCTACCTCGCCGGCCGCATGCTCGCCCTGCTCGCGGGAAGCCGGCCGGGACCCCTGATCGCCCTCAATGCCCACGCCGAGGACCGACACATCGCCCTGCGTATCCGGGGCTTCAGCGCCTTCCACGGGGAGCAGGAGGGAGCCTCCCGACGGGACATCAGGGAGTATTCCTGCTTCGAACTCGAGCACAGCGAGTCCGCGGACAGTTTTCTCGAGGGCCTCTTCCGGCAGCTGCCCGACATCGCCGGTTTCCTCGTGGCCAACTCCTCGGGGCATCTGGTCGGCGACTGGCTTCTGCGCTCGGGCAGGAAGGCGGGCTGCGCCCTGGTCTCCTGGGACCTCGTGCCGCAGAACGTCCGCTGCATGCGGGAGGGGGGCATCGACTGTCTCATCTCGCAGCGTCCCTACGAGCAGGCCCGCGAGGGACTCGAACGCCTGTTCCGCTCGGTCGTCGAGCGGGCCGAAGGCGAGGGGGACGTCAAGGTTCCTCTCGACGTGTACTTCCGGGAGAACCTCCCCCAGCGCGCGCTCGGGGCGGAGGAAGAGCATCACACGCCGACCGCCGGCGTGACCAATCAGGTTCCGGAATGAGACGGCACGCCCTGCCGGGCGCCGTCCATCCAATATCGCATCAGGAGGAAAGCGTATGAAAAGGACACTGCTGGTTCTCGTGGCCGCAGCGATCGTCGTGGCGGGCTTCAGTGCCTGCGCCCCCGCAAAGCCGAAGGTCAAGACCTTCGTCATGGTGCCGAAGGGCGTCCATCCCTATTACGTACCCTGCTTCGCCGGCTTCCAGGCCGCCGGCGCCAAGTACGGCGTCAAGACCATCGAGGTCGATCCGCAGAAGTTCGACGTGACGCTCCAGGTCAAGGTCATCGAGGATCTCATCGCCCAGAAGGTCGACGGCATCACGATCTCCGCCAACGACGACGCCGGTCTCGTGCCCGTCATCCACGATGCGATGAAGGCCGGGATCAAGGTCATCACCTTCGATGCGCCGGCGCCCTCCTCGGAGGCGCTGACCTACATCGGCACGGACAACCAGACCGCCGGCGCCACGGCAGCCAAGAAGATGGCCGACCTCATGGGCGGCGAGGGCGACCTCGTCATCATCCAGGGCGGACTCGGCGCCACCAACCTCAACCTCCGCACGAAGGGCTTCAAGGATGCCATGGCCCAGATCGCGCCGAAGGTGAAGATCCTCGACGTCGTGGACGAGGGCGGCGACTTCGCCCAGACCGTCAACAAGACCGAGGCCATCCTGCAGACCTACCCCCACCTGAAGGCGATATTCGGCGTCTCCGCCGAGGTGGCTCCGGCCGCCGCCCAGGTCCTCACCCAGCAGAAGAAGTCGGGCAAGATCATCCTCGCGGGCTTCGACGACCTCAAGGACACCCTCGAAGGCATCAGGAACGGCACCGTTTCCTTCTGCCTCGTCCAGAAGACCTACAACATGGGCTGGCTCTCCGTCGAGAAGCTCCTCGACGCGATCGCCAACAAGCCGATCGACAAGGTCATCGACACCGGCGTCCTCATCGTCGACAAGGGCAACGTCGACACCTATATGGACGACATGAAGAAGGAATTCCAGAAGTAGCATCAGCGGCGGGGAGTCTGCCGCTTCCCGCCTGAGCCGAGGCATCGTAAGATTCCTCCAACGCCGCGGCGCCAGATGCTGCCGCGGCGGCCTTCCTTCCGGTCCGGACGCGTCTCCTGGCGCGTGCCGGCCGGGGGTACGGCGGGGCGCGAGCGCTCGCGCACCTCCGATCTTCAGCCAGGAACGTGCAATGGAACGCAGCAACCTGCTCACCCGTCTCGTGCGCTCGCTCGCCCGCGGCCGCGAATCGGCCATCTTCCTCGCCCTCGTCATCATCATGGTGGGGATAACCGTCTTCGCTCCCAACTTCGTCAGCGGGGAGAATCTCTACCTCATTTCGCGCCAGATCTCGTTCGTGGCCATCGTGGCCATCGGCGAGCTCTTCGTCATTCTCACGGGCGGCATCGATCTCTCCGTGGGCTCGGTGATGGGCCTGGCCGGCGTGGCGGCCGCTGGGGCCATGAAATTCGGCTTCGACCCGGTGCTCGCCGTCCTGGTCGGCCTCCTGGTCGGCCTCCTCATCGGCGCGATCAACGGCGCCCTCATCGCCTACGTGCGCATCGCCCCGTTCATAGTGACTCTCGCCATGCTGAGCTTCGCGCGCGGCATGATCCTGATACTGACGGAAGGCTGGCCGATCACCGAGATATCCAAGGCCTTCCTTCCCATCGGCCAGGGCTCCTTCCTCGCCCTGCCGATCCCCCTCTGGGTGATGGCCGTGGTGGCGGTCATCGCCTGGTTCGTGCTCACCAAGACCGCCTTCGGGCGCCGCACCTACGCCATTGGCGGGAACGAGCAGGCCACCTTCCTCTCGGGCATCAATGTGAAGGCGATCACCTTCCGCCTGTACATGATCTCCTCGCTCTGCGCAGCCCTCGTCGGCGTCATCCTGGTGGCCCGCTTCAACTCGGCCCAGGCCGACACGGGGACCGGCTGGGAGCTCGACGCGATAGCGGCCGCAGTCATCGGCGGCACCTCCCTCATGGGCGGCGCCGGTTCCGTGCTCGGCGTGCTCATCGGCGCGGCCATCATGGGAGTCATCCGCAACGGTCTCGTGCTGATGCAGGTCTCGCCCTACTACCAGACGGCGATAATAGGCGTGATCATCGTCCTCGCCGCGGTGCTCGACCGCGTCAAGTCGGTGAGGCAGGTGTAGGGCCATGTCCGACACACGGTCTGCGAGCCCGGATCCCGGCCCTGCCGTCGGCCGAACCGGCGCAGCCTCGGCGGCCGGCGGCGCCGCGCTGCTCGACATGCGCGGCATCTCCAAGTCCTTCCCCGGCGTCCAGGCGCTGAAAGCGGTCAACTTCGCGGTGCAGCGCGGCGAGGTCGTGGGACTGCTCGGGGAAAACGGTGCGGGCAAGTCCACCCTCATGAAGATACTCACCGGCGTGTACCGACCCGACGGCGGGGAACTCCTGTGGGAAGGCGCCTCCCTGCACTTCGACTCCATCCGCGAGGCCCAGGAGAAGGGCATCTCCATAATTTTCCAGGAGCTCAACAACTGCCCCAACCTGAGCGCCCTCGAGAACCTTTTCCTGGGGCGCGAGCTCCACCGCTCGAGCGGCCTCCTGGACTTCCCCACGATGCGCGAACGCGCAAAGGCCCTTTTCGAGCGGCTGGATGTGAACATCGACCTCAACGTGCCGGTGGGGCGGCTCTCCACGGCAATCCAGCAGATGATCGAGATCGCCAAGGCCCTGCTGACCGACGTCCGCCTCCTCGTCATGGACGAGCCCACCTCCTCCCTCACCTCGCGCGAGACCGACAAGCTCTTCCAGGTGATACGCGAGCTCAAGGCCAAGGGCATAGCGGTCATCTTCATCTCGCACAAGCTCGAGGAAGTATTCCATGTCACCGACCGCATCGTCGTGCTCCGGGACGGCGAGAACGTCGGCGAGCTCGACCCGCGCCGCGCCACCACCGAACAGCTCATTTCCCTCATGGTCGGGCGGGAGCTCAAGGACTTCTTCTCGTCCCGGAAGAGCAAACCTTCCGGGGATGTGCTGCTGCGCGTCGAGGGGCTGTCCGGACCGCCGGACATTCGCGACGTCAGCTTCGATCTGCACAAGGGAGAAATCCTCGGCTTCGCCGGCCTCATCGGTGCGGGGCGAACCGAGACGGCCCGGCTCCTGATCGGCGCCGTGGCAAAGTCCGCCGGGCATCTGCATCTGGACGGCAGGGAGGTTCAGGTCAGGAGCCCGAAGGCGGCGGTGGCACTCGGGATCGCCTATCTGCCCGAGGATCGCAAGGTGCAGGCCCTCGTGCTCGGCATGACGATGCGGGAGAACGTGACCCTGGCCGTGCACAATGCCCTGAAGAAGCTCCTCGTCATCCTCGATCGCAGGCGGGAGCTCGAGATCGCGCGGGATTCGATCCGTTCCTTCGACATCAAAGTCTCGGGGACGGAGCAGCTCGTCCGCAACCTGTCCGGAGGCAACCAGCAGAAGGTGGTGATCGCCAAATGGCTGGCTGCAAAACCACGCATCCTCATTCTCGATGAACCGACCCGAGGCATCGATGTACATGCGAAGAGCGAGGTGCACCGGATCATCGCCGAGCTCGCGGACTCGGGAGTCTCCATTATTCTCATCTCATCGGAACTGCCGGAGATCCTCGCCCTCGCCGACCGGGTGCTCGTGATGCACGAAGGCGGAGTCAAGGCCATACTCCCGCGCGAGGGCCTGACCCAGGAAGCGGTCATGACGGCGGTCTTCGGACCCAGCGTGGAGGAGGAGCGATGAGCGCTCAGAAGGGACGGGACTTCGTTCTCGGGATCGACTTCGGCACGGACTCTGTGCGGGCCCTCGTGGCCGACGCCGCTGACGGCGCAGTCGGAGGGCAGGGCGTTGCGCCCTACCGGCGCTGGGCCGAGGGTTCCTACTGCGCCCCGCGTGAAAACCGCTTCAGACAGCATCCCCTGGACTACATCGAGTCCATGGAGGCTGCAGTCCGCCAGGCTCTCGCTGAGGCCGGCGGTGCCTCCGGCGGTGCCGCCGGCGGAAAGGTCCGGGGAATCGCGATCGACACGACCGGCTCGACACCCTGCTTCGCTGACGCGGCGGGCCGCCCGCTGTCGCTCTCGCTCGAGTTCGCCGAGGATCCCGACGCCATGTTCATTCTCTGGAAGGATCACAGTTCGGTGGCGGAGGCCGAGCGCATCAACGAGCTCGCCCGCAGCTGGGGCGGCGTGGACTACACGAAGTTCGAGGGCGGGATCTACTCCTCGGAGTGGTTCTGGGCCAAGGTCCTTCACGTTGTGCGCTCCAATCCCCGCGTTGCCGCGGCCGCCGCCACCGTGGTCGAGCACTGCGACTGGATGCCGGCCCTGCTCTGCGGCTCGCGGGACTATCGGAGCATCAAGCGGAGCCGCTGCGCCGCCGGGCACAAGGCCATGTGGCATGCCTCATGGGGCGGCTACCCGCCCGCCGCCTTCCTCGACAAACTGAACCCTCGCCTCTCGGTGCTCGCCGCCTCCCTCGGCACGGAGACCTACACCGCCGAAACCGTCTTCGGGAAGCTCAGCCCGGAATGGGCCAAGCGCCTCGGCCTGTCGACCGAGGTAGTCGTGTCGGTGGGCGCCTTCGATGCGCACATCGGTGCGGTGGGCGGCGATGTCGCGCCCGGCACCCTGCTCAAAATCATGGGCACGAGCACGTGCGACATCATGATCGGACCGAAACCCTCGGGCGCGGAGAAGCTTGTCGCCGGGATCTGCGGCCAAGTCGACGGCTCGGTCGTGAAGGACATGATTGGCTACGAGGCCGGCCAGTCGGCCTTCGGTGACGTTTTCGCCTGGTTTCGTAAGATTCTCGCCTGGCCGGCCCGCGCCCTCCCGGGGCTCGGCGACCCGCAGGCCATCGAGGACAAGCTGCTCCCCGCCCTCGAGGCCGAGGCCGCCAAGATCGACCCTTCCGAGTCGGGCCTGGTGGCCCTCGACTGGCACAACGGCCGCCGCACACCCGACGCCGATCAGGCCCTCACCGGCGCGCTCGCCGGGATCAGCCTCGGCACCGACGCGCCCGCGGTCTACCGCGCCCTGATCGAGTCGGCCGCCTTCGGCTCGCGTGCCATCGTCGAGCGCCTGCGCTCCGAGGGCGTGAAGGTCGAGCGCGTGGCCGCGATCGGCGGCGTTGCCCGCAAGAGTCCGCTCGTAATGCAGATCTGTTCCGACGTCATGGGCATGGACATCTCGGTTTCCGCCAACGACCAGTCCGTCGCG
>DATJQN010000184.1:0-3889 GCA_035505775.1 Rectinemataceae bacterium
AGACCCGCGTTGTGCGGAAGCGATCCGGTAGCGGAGACCTGCGGGGGTGGCCGTCCCTGCCGATCGACCGGCGCACTACCGGGAGTCGGATCCCTGGACGCCCCGTGCGGCGAACAGAAACAGCTCGCTTCTGCTCCCCGCTCCGGTCTTCTGGAAGATGCTGTAGATATGGTTCTTCACGGTGTTGGGAGAGATGTTCAGCGAGGAGGCGATGTCGGAGTTGCTCGCCCCCCTGAGGAGCTCAACGAGGACCTCGCGCTCCCGGGCGGTCAGCGGAGAGGCTCCGCAGCCGCGGGCGATGGCGAGAGCCTGCTCCTCGGCGGCCGCCGCCGGAGCTCGGACGGTCGGGTTCTCCGCCGGCCGGCGGAGCCGCAGGAGAAGTTCAGAACCCGCGAACAGGTACAGCGCGAGCGGCGCCAGCGGCAATAACGGAAGCCAGGGCAGGCGCAGCAGCGAGGTCGCGCGACACAGCTCATCGAAGAAGAAGGCGGCGCCGAGAGGGAGGAATATGCGCAGAAAGCGCTGCAGCGTGCACTCGTCCTCGGGAGCGAGTCGTGCACGCCGCTTCACCACGATCGAGAGGGCACAGCCGAGACTCGCGAAGAGATAGAGCGAAGTTGCGGCGTAGGTGCCGCCGATGTAGGGAAAGTAGAGGTCCCCTCTGCCGCGAATCGCAAGCGCCAGGGTGCCGGCGTAGGCAAGGGCGCTTCCGAGAGCAAAGAGCCGACGGACACGCCCGGTCGCGGCGGACTTCACGACCCTCAGAGCGGTCCTGATCGCGAACCATGAGGCCAGGGCGAGTACGGCAAAGGAAAGATTCCAGACTATGAAATACAGTTCGTAGCTTCTTACGATTCCCGAGGCCCTGAGAAAGATCCCCAACGCCGTCAGCAGCGACACGCCGGCCGCGGAAGCAAGAAAGCCGAAGAGCGAGCTCCCCCAGGCGGCTTTGGATGATCGGGCATAGACGTAGGCCACTGCGACGCTCGGCATGGCGAGCAGCACGACCAGGACGGGCACGAGCAATTCGAGCCAGGGCATGTCGATCACCTCTCCAGGCTGCGCCTGAGCGCTTTCCCAGGATAGTACTATCCCGAAGTCGTTCACCTCAAGGATGCCGGTCAGTACTCTCGGGGACATGATCATCTCCCTCAAGACCAGCGGCATCTGTCTCGTCGCGTTCGCCCTCGCGGCACCGCTCAGGCTCAGCGCCGACCCGGGATCAGGCTTTCCCTTTAGGCTCGATCCCCTGCTCGACGGAGGACTCGTGGCCGGCGGGCTTGTGGTCTACGGAGCGGGTCTTTACCTCGACGGTCTCAAGCCGGCCCCGACCAAGGCAGCGGCCGATGCAGCCCTGATTCCGTTCTTCGATCGGGCCTACCCTGCCGCGCCATCAGGCCTTTTGAGCACACTCGGCAATGACATGGCCATCGGAGCCGCAGTCCTCCCCGTAGCCCTGGCCTACGGGAGGACGGGCGGCGAAATCGCGGATCTGGGCGTCATGTACTTCGAAACCCTGGAACTCGCCTACGCGAGCGACTCGATCCTGAAATCTGTCGTATCCCGCTACCGACCCTATTCGTATTCGGCCTCGGTGCCCGCCGATTTTTCCAATCCCGACATCACCGCCTCATTCCCCTCGAGTCATGCCAGCCTGGCCTTCTCTTCGGCGGTCTTCGGAGCCTACGTCTTCGGGGAACTCTACCCCGCTTCCCCCGCCAGGCCGTGGGTTTGGGGCGCGGGTCTGGGACTGGCCGCTGCAGTTTCCTCGCTCAGGGTGCTTTCAGCGGACCACTTTGTCAGCGACGTGGTGGTCGGGGCCGCGATCGGGGCCGCGAGCGGTTTCCTCGTGCCCCTGCTCCACGAGCGGCGGGCGGCTGCGGGAAGCGGGTCGGAACCGGCGCCGCTCTCCGTGGGACTCGCTCCGAGCCGCGGAGGGATCGGTCTGGTCCTGGACTTCAGGCCCTGAGCCTGACCCGGATCTCATCGGAGAGACGGTCGTCGTCGCTGTCCAGGATTTCGAGCTTCCAACCTCCGCAGCCGTTGAATGACGCGTAACGTGCGATCTCCCGGGAGAGAGCGGCGGCGAGCGACCTCCGGCTCCTCGGCTTGACCCCGGTCACCGACAGCTTCCGGAGGATCAGCAGACCCGAAGCCCGGTCCGCCTTGGCGTCGAGCCGTCCGACGAAGCTGAGCTCGCCCGATGACTCCCTGAAGAGGAGGGGCAGGGCGAAGTAGCCGAATCTGCGCTTGTGCGACGGAAGGTAGCACTCGATCAGGAATTCGACTCCAAACAGCCGCTTCGTGCGCCGACGATCGATGATCAGGGGGTCGAAGGGGGAGAGCGCGAACACGCGCGCGGGGCCACGGTCACCGCGCTCGACACCCAGACACTCGGGGGCTGCATACCAGATCCGCTTCGACCCCTCTCCCTCCAGACGGAGTCCGACAAGTCTCCCGCTCTGCACGCGGTGGGCGATCTCGTCCGGGATGTCTTCGAGCATGTCCTTCCGCCCGTAGGCGACGTCGGACTCGGTGAATATGCCGAGCGTTCTTACGGCCACGTCCACATAGTAGGCGGCCATCTCCTCCGAGTTTGGGGGTCGGAGATCGAGGCCGGCCGGGAGGGCCCGCTCGGCCAGGTCGTAGCGCTTCTGGAATCCCTCGCGGCCGAGCGAGACGAGCTCGCCCGAGTGGAAGAGAAATTCGAGCGCGACCTTGGCCGGCTTCCAGTCCCACCAGCCGGCGCCGGTGCGGCGCGGTCCCTCGAAATCCTGAACGCGCAAGGCTCCCTCTTCGGCGATCCTCCGGCGCACCAGTTCCACGGTCCGCTGGTCGGCCTCGAACCAGTCGTGACCCTGCTCCCGGACTCTCCGCATGCGGGGGATGCAGTAGCGATATTCGGTGAGCGGCAGGTAGGCGGCAGCGTGGGACCAATACTCGATGATGCGCCGCGGTTCGGCCTCGAGACGCGGCAATTCCGTCTTTTTGTAGCGCGGTACGCGGGCCCAGAGTATGTGATGGTGGGCCCGCTCGACCACGGAGATGGTGTCTATCTGGACCGCCGACAGATGCCGGATGGCCTGATCCACGCCCTCTGCTCCTGGAGGAAATCCCCGGCCGAGTCCGGCGGCATCGGTCGCGATCCTTCGTGCCTGGGCGATATCGATGTCGAACTGGTGCTTCATTCGCTCAATCTACACTCCGAAGGCCCAGCAGGGGGAGCGGCCCGCCACGCGCGGCCGAGCGCAGCCCCGCCCGCTCGATTTCGAGGCCCGCTCCATTTTCCCCGCCGGCTCACTCCCAGATCCTTTCGGCGATGGCCTGTTTGAGTTGATAGTCGCTCGCCACTTCGTCGAAGCGAGCGGCAAGATTCGCGAGCATCGCTTGTCTAAGGCCGGTCTGCGCGCTCAGGTATTCGTCATTGGTGATGGCACCGAGACCGAATTGCAGCTTGGCCACATCGAGGGCCTGTTCGGCCTGACGGAGTCCCACTTCGGAGCTCTGTTCCGCATCCCTGCTGTCTCGCACCGCCTCGATAGCCTTGAGTACCTGTGCGGCAACTTCGCGCCTCAGTCGCTCGCTGTCCGCGATGGCTGCTTCGAGCTTGGCATTGGCCTCCTTCACGGCGTATGTGGTATGGAAGCCCGAGAACAAAGGCAGGTCCAGGCTGAGACCGGCACTCCAGTTGTACGTCAGCGAGCTCGGAGCCGGCGCAAGTTGGTTCGCGTACCCGGCTTGCAGCTCTGCGATCAGGCTGGGCAGCCCTTCGGCCTCGGCCTCTTTCAGCCCGAGGCGGGCGAGTTTTTCCTCGTCGATGGACTGGGCAAGTTCAGCTCTCTTTTTCGTGGCCTGGCCGAGGAGAGCGACGGTATCGACGGGGAGCAGC
>DATJQN010000185.1:0-8348 GCA_035505775.1 Rectinemataceae bacterium
GCGGTCACGAAGCCGCAATCAGCGACGGTGTGAAAACGGGAGTCGGCGGCAAAGATCCGCTGGGGCCTTCGGCGCTCGCCGTCGCCGCCAGGCCGGATACCGGCTCTCCTTCGACGGTCTTGGGGACGAGCCCCATCTGGGCGGGTGGAAGGGCGATCACACGGACGGCGCGGTGAGTTTCGGAAGTCTTCGCGGCCTTTTTCAGCTCGGCAAGCACCTCCGACAGGCCCTCGGCGTCGAGCGAGGCTCCGGGCTGAAGCAGCACGATGGCGACGCTCACGGTGAGCAGCGGCATGCGGCGCTTTCGGCCGCCACGATCCGTGCCGAGTATCCAGCCGCGCTCGCGGTCCTCGGCCGAGTAGAACGAGGCTGCCTCGTGCGAGAAGCGCAGGGAGGCCTCGGCAAGGGGAGCCAGATCGTCCTCGCTCTCACAGTCCATGCTCACGAAGAAATCGTCTCCGCCGAGATGCCCCAGGAAACCCGGGGGCCGTCTGATCACGGAGCGGAGTATGTCGGCGAAGAGCATTATGACCCGGTCGCCATTGCGAAATCCGTATCGGTCGTTGAAAGGCTTGAAGTTGTCGAAGTCGAAATACGCGAAGGCGACTCCCTTGCCGGGATTGGCAAGGCGCTGCGCGCATATCTCGTCCACGCGCATGTTGCCGGGAAGCCGAGTCAACGGGTTCTGGTCGCGGGCCTCCGCGAGATCACGCTCGGCCACGAGCGAGAGGAGCTCGGCCGCGGGAAGGACCCCGACGTAGCGTCCCGCCTCGGTAAGCACGACTCCTCCTGCGTCCGTCGAGCTGCCGTACAGCTCCACGATTCTGGCGAGGTCCGTGCCGAGCGGGGCCGTGGGGGCGCGCACGAGGAAAGCCGCCGTCCCGAAATCCGAGGCGATGTGTTCAAGCAGGGCGATGCCGTAGGGCGAGTAGACGTACTGGCGGAAATCCTGTTCCCGATAGATGCCGACCGGTTCGAGCTCGTCATTCACTGCCGGTATGATGGTCGCGTTCGGATCCTTGCGAAAGCGGGTAAGCACTTCCGAGAGATCGGCGGAAACGTCGACGCTTTCGACGCGGATGAGGCAATCTTCTCCGACCTTCCCCGCCACCATGGAGGTTCGTCTGTTGCCGGTCGAAGCCGCAGCCGCCTCGGGATATGACAGTGCGAGCAGCGAGAGATCGGTCGTGGGCCGGGCGATGAAGTAGCCCTGGACCATATCGCAGCCGGCATCCCGGCAGGAGCGCAGCTCCAGCTCGTTCTCAACGCCCTCCGCGACGACCGTGATGCCCATCAGATGGGCCATCGCGACCACCTTCTCGAGGAAGGCGGCCTTCCGCGGGTCGGCGGCTATGCCGCTGACGAAGTAGCGGTCGATCTTCACGATATCGGGCTCCGCACGGTGGAAGAGCTTGAGCCCGGCATAGCCGGAGCCGAAGTCGTCGAGCGCGATGCGGAAGCCCTGTCTCCGGTATGCGGCAATGACCCGGTCGAAGCCCGTTCTGCCGTCCGGATCGTGGAGCTCGGAGAGCTCGAAGACGACGCGTGAGGGGCTGAGCCCCGCCTCCTCGGCGATGCGCATGGTATTGCCGGTAGTGTTATCCGGCATCTCGAGGAGACGGTTGTCGACATTGTAGAAGATCTTGGCCGAGCCCAATCCGGCCGCCATGAATCTGCCGAAGGCCATCGCCCGAAGCTCGAGATCGAAGGCGCAGAGGACGCCGTCTTCGAAGGCCCGGTCGAACACCTGGGCGATGCTTGTGAAGCCTGCATGGTCCCAGCCCCTGAGAAGGGCCTCGAAGCCGTAGGTTGCGCTGGTCGCAAACAGCGTTATCGGCTGAAAGGCGAATTCGAGTTTCGAAAGCACCTTCGACCAGTGCTCGGGCAGTGTGGCGCTCATGCTCTGTCTCCACCAGCATAATAGCGGAGCTTCAGGCGCTGCCGCTTAAAGCCCGGTTAATTCTCTGTCAAACGAAACAATCCGGCCCTCGCTCCGCGGCGATCGCGGCGATCCGGCAGGGGCGGAAAAAAGCGAGGCGTGGTACACGAATCCCAGAGGCTCTGCGTCGGTAGGTGTGGAGGAACTCATGGAAAGTTCGGAAACCGGTCTGCTCCCGGGATATCGGGCAGTCTGCAAAAAGGGCATATCGAGGGTCGAGCTCGACGGCCGTCGTCTGTCTGTTCGCCCCTGGATGGGCGGCGGCCTGGCGCCATTCTACGACGCGATCATGGAGAACTCGCTTTTCCCGGGAACGTTCGGCGCCTCGTATCAGGTCCACATGGCGACACTCGCCGCGATGATCGGAAGTATTCATGAAAAGCGCGTACTGGAGCTGGGCACCGGTTCGGGCAGCAGCGCCCTTGTGCTCCCTCCGGACAACCGCTATGTCGGTGTCGACACGAGCGAAGCCCTGCTCAGGCGCGCCGTGGGCAAGTTCAAACGGGCGGCCCACACCACCTGCCTGCTCTTTCTGTGTTCCGCCGAGGATCTGCCCTTTGAATCCGGCAGTTTCGACGCGGCAATCTGCAACCTGTCCCTCAACTTCTTCGGGTCCATCGAAACCGCCGTGGATGAAACAGCGCGAGTCCTGGTGTCCGGAGCGAAACTCGTGGCCAGTGTGCCTGTCCCCGAGCGGAACGGCAGGCACGCCACGATTCGCGGCCGGCTCCTGTCTGAACATGAGCTCAGATCGCTTTTCGAGCTCCGGGGCTTCGCCTTCAAGCCCGAGCCCGTGCGCAACGGGGCGCTGCTCTACTTTTCGGCCACAAGAACGGGCTGAACGCCGTGAGACTCAGGCGGTAGCGGGGACCTTCATGGCCCCCCATTTCTTCCATTGGTACCACTGTTCGGGCGCATCGAGCGTGTGCTTTTCCCAGAGCTTCAGCGCGGCAGTGGAGACATCAGTCGCCTCGGGATCGGGGACGAGTTCTTCGCAGCAGAGCGAATAGCGAAAACCGCCTCTTCGCTTGCAGAAGATTCCGACAGCCGGCGCGCCGGATCTTTTTGCGATGAAATCCAGGGTATTGTCGAAAAAGAGCCGGGTGCCGAAGAGTTCGATGGTCCTCGAACGCCGACGGCGCCAGGCGTCCACTTCGTCCACCTGCGTGACGACGACCCTTCCGCGGGCGAGGGAGTCGAGGATCCTGTCGAGCACGCGATCGCCGCGCGAGGCCATGATGAGCTCGGCTCGGGATCCGCCGGCGAGGCGTTCGAGCGCAGCCCTCAGCCGCGGGGTTCTCGCCTCCAGCACGATGCTGACCGGATAGCCGAATCCGAGCAGGGTCGGCGGGATGAGTTCTACGGCGCCCCAATGTGCGGTCACTGCAAGCACACCGCGCCCCAGGGCGAGGGCCGCATCGAGCTGGGACAAGCCGCTTGTCTCCACTCTCGAACGTACATAGGAGGTGACAAAAGGCAGAGGTCGATTGGCCACGAGGAGTTTCTCGAAGTAGTGCTCGAGGATATGGCCGAAAACAGCGCGCTTCACGCGCCGGGATCGTTCCCCGTGCCCGAGAAGGTCGTGCACGTTCCGCTCGATCTGCACTCGTTCGCAGCGATTCAACGCGAAGTAGAGCACGCCAGCGGTCAGGATGAGATCCCGGGATGCCCGCAGCGGAGCCAGGCGCACAAAGTCCGGGAAGAGCCTCTGCAGGAGTTCCGAAAGCCCGAGGCTCATGCGGCCGCACCCTTGCTCGATGAAGGCTGGCGGCTCTCTTCGATACTTCGCAGCGCGAATATCCATTTGGCCGCATTGCCGCCGTTGAAGTTCGCCCTCCAGCGCTCTCCGCGATGGCTGAACTCGCAGTAGCGGTTGAAGTTGTCGACGAAGCCCCGCACCGCAGCAGGCTCGAAGACGGCCCGTCCCCGTGACCCCTGGAAGACCAGTTCGCCGCCGCCGTAGCTGAGCGTCCCGTGACCGAGTCGTTCGAGGCCGCCATGCGCTCTTCTGGCCAAACTGACGTTGTGCGACGTCAAACAGGGGCGCTTCTCCGTCCCGCCGACCATCAGGTCGGGAAGCGTGTCCCGTTGCCAGTCATGCCAGTCCAGGAGATCGGCGATCTGCGTCGCATGGAGCGCGCGGGAATGATTTGCCGGCTCGATGAAGAGGTTGGCGTCCATATGCCACCGCGCCCCGCAGCGGACGCAGGTGATGTCGTCGCCCTCTCCTGTAATGCCATCGGTCTTGCGACAGACCGGACAGCGCCACAGAATCCGCCCGACCCCCTCGGCCGCTCCGTGGGGCGCCTCGAAGCGCCGGCCTTCGCTGGCCGCCTCCCGCACTTCATCCCGCCGGAGGGACCCGGTGATCAGCGCGTCAAGCAGAGGCTCGGAGAGGCGACCGATCTCGTCGGCCCCGAAGGATCTGACGTCCAGGCTCCAGTGCCCCGAACGGGGATGTCCGGCCCACCGGGGGAAACTGAGGTAGCTGCCTTTCTGCCGGACCAGGACAAGGTCAACGCCGAGCCGCTTGAGCAGGCGCGCGGATCCGGGTCGGGCCTTTTCGGACCGTCCGTCCCAGCTGCGGTCGCCCTCCGGGAACAGGCCGACGGCGTCGCCGGAATGCACCAGCTCGATGGTTTTCCGGAGCGCCGCGATATCGGATTGGCCCTTGCGGCGGGCATACGCTCCGAGCGCCTCCGCGAACAGCGTTTTCCACGGTGCCACGCCCTCTATGTTGGCCATGTACCGCAGGGGCTCATCGAGCAGGGAGCCGATCACATACGGGTCGTAGGCGTTCGAATGCGTGGCCATCAGGACGAAGGGCGGGCGAGGGAGCAATCCGTGAATCTCGATCCCGACCCCGAATTTGTCGTGGAGGTGGTTTACCCACGTCCTTCGAAGGGCCTGCCATGTCAGGTGATGATACCAGGTTGCCATCGTAGTTCTCCCCCCATTCGGAGCTTACTGCGCTCCGGTGAGGGAAGTATCAGCGTTCGGTTAGTTTCCCGTGTTCAGCGTCCGTCCGACTCGCCCTTCAGGAGCGACCGGCGCCGGCGGTACTCGAGGATGGGGAGGTCGCCCTGGACAAGGTTCTCTCCCATCTTGAGCTCGCTGCGCGTGGGGCGCTGGGTCAGTACGACGCGCTTGTCCTGGCGAGCAATGACAATGCTCTGAAGCTTCCCGACGAGATTCACCAGGTCCCTGAGCACCGGGAACCGGACGAAGCTCTGATAGAAGCGCAGATAGAGGAGGGTGTTGTCTTCGTCGACCGGCACGAAGGCGATGAAAATGCGCAGGCGCTCCGCGATCCAGTTCTGCCACATATGGGGCATGCGGAACTGGAGGTGGAACCGCCCCGCAGTGAGCGGGGGCAGCTCGTCGGGCTTCAGTGGTCGTTGTCCCCGATCAGCCTCGTTGTGCATCGAGACATACAGGTCGTTGCCCTTCCATTCGATGCGCGGGCCATGGACGAGCGTCGCGTTGCCACGCCCGATGGTCGTGCGATGGACGAAGGGAAGATGGATCACGTCAAGCTGGTTCTCGATGCATCGCGTGTAGTGGCAGTTCCAGTGGTCTATCCAGCGGGAGTAACTGAACTCGGGCCCGAGGTCCTCGAAAAACGCCGGTGTCTCCGGCTTCTCGGGAGCGGGCGCCGCCGGATTCGCCGAGTCACCCCAGAATATCCACAGGAACCCCTGCTCTTCGTGCACGGGGTAGGCGTTCACGCGGAAGTTGGGCGGCACCGGAGCCGCCTCTCCGTTGGCCGGGATGAGCACCGCCCTCCCGGAGCCGTCGAACCCTATCCCGTGGAAGGGACAGCGGATCTGGTCGCCGACGAGCTCGCCACAGGAAAGCGCGGCGCCTCTATGGGCGCAGCGGTCTGCCACGCAGTGGGCCGTGCCACGGCTGTCGCGCCAGAGCACAAGGCGCTCGCCGAGGCGGGTCACTCCACGTGGCCGGCCACGTCGCAGCTCGGTGCTGTCCAGGATGACGTACCACTGATTGCGGATCATTGGCGGCTTCCGTCCACGCCCACGAGGCGCAGCGCCGAGGGGAAGCACTCGACGGTAAGGGCGCTCCCGTTCCTGCAGATGGTCTCCCCGTCAGCGTGGACGGCGAGCCCGCCCTCCGGAGCCTCGACATGGAAGCGCGTTGAGCGATACTGGCTGATCTTGGGATGCGAAGCCTGGGTTCCCTTCGTGTAGGCGACAATGAGGGCGGCCATCTCCCGACGGTTCAGTTCGGCTGCCATGCAGAGATCGAGGAGGCCGTCGTCCATCTCGGCAGCGGGGGCCATGAAGAAGGTTCCACCCATGCGCCGCCCGTTCATGATCGAGATCTGGTGGCTCTTGCCGCCATGCCGGCCGCCGTCATGCTCGAGGGATATGCCGGGGGCCGGCGGAAAGGCCATGAAGGTCCTGAGGGCGCCGACAACGTAGCCCAGAAAGCCGTGGACGTGCTTCAGGCGAGCGGCCTCGAGTCCGACGATCGTGTCGAAGCCGATGCCGATCCCGTTTCCGAAGTAGCGTCCCTGCGGATAGTCTCCGCCGGTCACGCGACCGACGTCGATCCGGCGCTCCTTTCCCGCGGCCAGGGCGGAGACTGCCGCCTCGAGCCGGAGCGGGATGCCGGCGCCGTATGCGAAATCGTTCCCGCGTCCGACGCCCAGTGTCGCGAGGGCCGGGGCATGATCGCCGCCGGCCGCCCCGGCCATGAGGCCGTTGATGGCTTCATTGACGGTGCCGTCGCCCCCGGCGGCCACGACGACGCCAAAGCCTTCCGAAGCTGCCGCCTGGGCGAGCTCGGCCGCATGCCAGGCCCGCTCGGTCAGCCGGATCTCGTAATCGATGCCCTGTCGTTCGAGGAGAGCCTGTACGAGGGGGAGACGTGTGGCCGCCCGGCCCATGGCCGCTGCGGGGTTCAGAATGACAAGATGTCTGGTGGCGCTCATCCTCAGGATTATAAACGACGAGCTTCCGCACTGCGAGGGATCTCGATCCACAATCGAAGCGCGGCCGACGCATCCCGCGTCGCGTCGGATGCCGCCGGAGATGTTCGGTGTCAGGGTGAGTCTACCTACCGGTTGGGAGTCTCGTGCAGGGATAGGCGCGGGCGGCGATGTGCGACGCCCGATTCCGAGCGAACAACGCGCTCCGTTTGTCGCGGGCGCGCCGGGAGATTATATTGAAATAGCTGCGCGGCGTCTCCGCTTCCACGGGGCGCCGCGGCGTCCGAAGGAGGAGTGCAATGCTGTTTCCCTTCGATCAGCTCAATCTGGTGACAAGCCTCCTGGTCAGCTTTGTCGTCCAGGCGGTCTTCTTCGCTTTTGCGGCAGGGCTCCGCACGGACAAGGTGACCGACTTCTCGTACAGCCTTTCCTTTGTGCTCCTGTCGCTGATTCTCCTGGTCGGCGCCGGACCCCTCTCTGTCCCGCGAATCGTGGCCGCGCTCCTGGTCGTCGTCTGGGGATTCCGCCTGGGGGCCTATCTCCTCAATCGGATCATCCATATCGGAAAGGACGCGCGCTTCGACGACAAGCGCGACAATTTCCTGAAGTTCCTCCAGTTCTGGATTCTCCAGGCCGTGGTCGTATGGCTCGTCATGATTCCCGTCACCCTCTTCCTCAGCATGCCGGCTCCCGGCCTCACGGCGCTCTCGTATGTGGGAGCTTTGTTGTGGGCTGTTGGCCTGGGCATAGAGGCCACCGCCGACGCGCAGAAATACACGTTCAAGCGTAACCCCGCGAACAAGGCGGCCTGGATCGAGTCGGGGCTCTGGAAGTACTCGCGCCATCCGAACTACTTTGGCGAGGTGCTGCTGTGGTGGGGGATCTGGTTGTTCACCCTCCCGGGACTTTCCGTGGGGCTCCTGTACTCCGTGCTCGGACCGATCTCGATTATGCTGCTGCTCCTCTTCGTCTCCGGAGTCCCGCTTCTGGAGAAGAGCGCCGATGAGCGCTTCGGGAAGAATCCGTCGTACCTCGACTACAAGCGGCGGACGAGCATATTCCTGCCTCTGCCACCCCGCGCGGCTCGATGAGCAGCCTCCAGGACAAAGCGCCAGCCGCGGCACCGGGCGCCGCGTGCCGCGCCGCGCATGGAGTCGGCGACGATATGACGCCTGCGAGCTCGGGAGTGCCTCGCAGTCTACGATGTAGGTCCGTTCCTACTCACCTCCAGCCGGCCTCCCTTCGGCGAGGATCGACATGTAGGCCTTTTCGTCGAGCGGGTAGAAATGGACGAGGATCGTCGCGAGCAGCAGCACGACCGCGGGGATGGGGCCCACGAGGAAGCGGATGGCCAGCTTGGCCGACGCAAGCTGCTCGACGTTGGCCACGTAGTGCCCCAGGGCGAGCACGAGCCCGGTGAGGAGAATGGCGAGAGCCTGGCCGACCTTGGAGGTCAGG
>DATJQN010000186.1:0-2049 GCA_035505775.1 Rectinemataceae bacterium
GGCGACCCCGGCATTCCCCCCACGTTCGCTCCGGGACTGCCATCCGGCCTTTCACAGCCTTGGCGGCTAGGCGCTTGGACGATCTTTATAGCGCGATTTAGAATCTTGCAGAAATTCTGCAGGCGGGCAGAGCGACCGCAATAGCTACTGTGCGGAGCTGTGCCGCGATCTGGAAAGGGATTGACGGTCCGCAACCATCCATTGTATATGTCAACAGCTTATCGCCGGCCAAGAAGGAGGATGAACTGTTGGAAGTACCTGCGGTTACAGGAACGCTGGACGTTTACATGGCGGAGATCAGCCGCTTCCCCGTGCTGGCGGCGGAAGAGGAATTCCGTCTGGCTGTCCGGCTGGTCAAATACAACGACATGGAAGCGGCGGAGAAACTCGTCGTTTCCAACCTGCGGTTCGTGGTCAAGATCGCGCACGAGTACCGCAACTACGGCATCAAGCTGGCGGATCTCGTCCAGGAAGGCAATATCGGACTGATGCACGCCGTCCGGAAGTTCGATCCGTACAAGGGGTACCGGCTGATCTCCTACGCCGTCTGGTGGATTCGGGCCTATATCCAGAACTACATCATCAAGTCGTGGAGTCTGGTCAAGATCGGGACGACCCAAGCGCAGCGCAAGCTATTTTTCAAGCTCAGCCAGGCCAAAAAAAGGCTGCAAAGCCTGTCGGAGAGGCAGCCGGAATTTGCCGAGATCGCCGAGACGCTCGGAGTCAGACCCGAAGAGATCGAGGAGATGGACCTGCGGATGAGCGGCCGGGATCTGTCGCTCGACACCGCCGTGACCGATGATGGGGAGACCACCCACCTGGATTACCTCGTGCACGAGGGGGAGGACCAGGAGTCGGCGTTGATCCGCAAGGAGGAGATGGCTCTCGTCCAGCACAATATCGCCGGGGCGCTCGCGAAGCTTTCCGAGAAGGAAAGCTTCATCATCCGCAATCGCGTGATGGCGGACAACCCCCTGACCCTGCAGGCGATCGGCGACCGCTACCACATCACCCGGGAGCGGGCCCGGCAGATCGAGAAGCAGGCCCTCAAGAAGCTCGCCCTGGCGATTCCCTATCTGGCCAGGGAGACGAAGCTCATCGAGGCTTGACGGCTTCGGGCAAGTTTCTTGACTTTTGGGGAGTTCGTCAGGCCTGGCTGCTGCGGAAGGCGCCGTGATTTCCCGGCTGATCGTCCCTTTTCCGTCGAATCGACATTGCGCGCCAGCGTCTTTGTGCATCTCTCAGGGAGGTGTGCTAGGGCATATCCTCGCCGCGGGCAAGATTTTCGAAGCGGGTGTACTTCTCCTGGAAGGCGAGTTTGACCGTGCCGGTGGGGCCGTTACGCTGTTTGCCGATGATGATCTCGGCGATTCCCTTTTCGGGGTTGTCATCGGAGCGGTTGTACACCTCATCGCGGTAGATGAAGGCGATCACGTCGGCATCCTGTTCGATGGCCCCCGATTCCCGGAGATCAGCCATCTGGGGCCGGCGGCTGGTCCGGTCCTCGACCTTGCGGTTGAGCTGGGACAGGGCGATGACCGGGACGGTGAGTTCCTTGGCGAGCGCCTTCAGCGACCGGCTGATTTCGGAAATCTCCTGCTCCCGGGAGTCCTTGAAGGCGCTGCCGCGCATGAGCTGCAGATAATCCAGCACGATGAGCCCAAGGCCGTTCTCGGCCTTGAGGCGGCGCGCCTTGGCCTTCATCTCGATGACGGTGATGGCCGGCGTGTCGTCGATATAGATCGGGGCCTCCGAGAGACGGCCGGCGGCAGTGGTGAGTTTGGGCCAGTCGGTCTCGCCCAGGAACCCTTTGCGCAGCCGCTGTGAATCCACGCGGGCCTCGGAGGCCAGCAGCCGGGTCGCCAGTTGCTCCTTGGCCATTTCCAGCGAGAAGATCGCGGCGGGGATCCCCATCTCGAGCGCGGCGAACTGGGCGATGTTGAGGGCGAACGCCGTTTTCCCCATGCTCGGGCGGCCCGCGATGATGATGAGGTCGGAGTTCTGGAGCCCGGAGGTCATCTCGTCGAGTTTATCGAAGCCCGTCGGCAC
>DATJQN010000187.1:0-4595 GCA_035505775.1 Rectinemataceae bacterium
TCGACTGCCATTGGTCCGTGACATTGGGGATGTTCTGGGAGGTCACGAAGATCGATTTCCCTCCTGTCTTCGTGAAAACGTCCTTGCACATCTGTTGCGCAATGTCCTCGAGGGGTCGGAGTGCAGAGAGGTATATGGCGAAGCCGAATTTCTCCCCACCGCTTATTGCACCTGAGCGTTGGACGAAACCCGATGCGGCGGCGGGTGTTGCCGCCGCAGCCTGATCGTCCCGGAGCTTCTTCTCGTTGTCCGCTTTCTCGACCTGGAGCTTGAGGATGTCCACTTCAAGCTGCAGCTGGTCCTTTGTGGCCTGATCCGGATTGTCAGCCCATGCAGTGCGGTCCGGTGCGAATAGAAGCGCTGCAATCGAAACGACGAATAGGGTAGCTCTCATGGCGTCGAAAGATTGAATATTCCTCGAAGTTGATTCTGGGCGAAGATCCAGATAGGAACGGCAATGACCAATCCGAGGTTCAGGCGAGGCCCCTGCTTGCCGTTCATTACCAGCAGGCCCCAGAGCAGAAAACTCACCAAGAGGAACCCGAGCGCGATTAGCGGTTTCCCCGAGAACGTCGAATGCCAAGTCACAGGCGTGTTCTTGTCCCGGCCCTCTTTCATTCGTGTTGCCACGAAATAGAGAGTCGATAGGACCGCACCGATGACGAGGAGCCCCAGTCTGACGGAGAACTCGTTGCCGTAGTCAGTCACGTTCACAACGGCAAAGAGACTCGTGAAGACGGTCACGATATCTGTCGGAACCTCCTTCCCAATGGCTGCGATGGCGGCGTCGACACCCGAGCCCTGCTGTTGCTGGCCCCCTCCCTGACCGCCCTCGGCTTGACCACCTCCCTGGGTCAACCCAGCAGCGTTGGCTTGGATCGCTGGGGGAGGCGATGACACGGGCAGCGATGCCCTTGCAAGTGACTTGACCAGCATGTACGCGCTCCTTCCCGAATTTCTCCTGCGGGGCCTAAGAGGCCGGGTGAATTCTTGCATTCGTGATTGGAGAAGGCCCCACCTATCAGGGTGGGAATCGAGCGCAGCGGCCCTGGATGTTGAAGCGCTAAAGGTTGCGTTCGGGGTAAAGCACTAGCCCACAGGCCAAGAGAAAAGTAGTGAGCAGCACGCGCCTTAGGCTGGTGATCTCGGGGCGGAAAGCCTGTGCGCTTGTTGGGCTTGCACGAACGATGCTGCGACGTGCCCTGCAGCTACCGTGACCAGGAGTCGCGAAGAGTCACGGCACGATTGAAGGCGGCGTGATGTCGATCCAGCACAAAATACCCATGCCGCTCAAACTGAAACCTCTCCTCCGCCTTCGCCTCTTTCAGTGAAGGCTCGAGCATCGCGCGAATCACCTTCCGCGCATTCGGGTTGAGATCATCGAGGTACGTATGTGTCCCGGTCCCCGGTGCGGGCTCGCGGAACAGCCGGTCGTAGAGCCGAACTTCGCACTCGTAAGCGTGCGCGGCCGACACCCAGTGAATCGTCCCCTTCACCTTCACGCTCTCGGCTCCCGGAGTCCCTGAGCGCGTCTCGGGCAGGTAGTCGCAGTGCACTTCATCGACGCGGCCGTCGGGGCCCTTCGAAAATCCCGTGCATCGAACCACGAACCCGTACTTGAGCCGCACCTGATTGCCAGGGAACAAGCGGAAATATCCCTTCGAAGGCACTTCCATGAAGTCCTCGCGCTCGATCCACAGCTCGTTGGTCATAGGGACCATCCGTTTGCCCCAATCGGGTTTCTGCGGATGGTTCGGCGCGAAGCACTCTTCGACGAGCCCCTTCGGCCAGTTGTCGATCACGAGCTTGAGCGGATCGAGCACGGCGATCCGTCGCGGCGCGATCTCATTCAACACCTCGCGCTGGCAGTCTTCGAACAGCGAGTAGTCGATCAGTGAATCGGCCTTCGAAACGCCCACGCGCTCCATGAAGAGCTTGATGCCCTCGGGCGTGTAGCCGCGGCGGCGGCATCCGACCAGAGTAGGCATCCGCGGATCGTCCCAGCCATCGACGTGCCCCTCCTTCACGAGCTGGATGAGGAACCGCTTGCTCATCACCGTGTAGGTGAGGTTCAGGCGCGAGAACTCGATTTGCTGGGGAAGCGGGCGCTGCAGTAATCCGAAGCTCGCGATCTTCTCCAGCACCCAATCGTAGAAGGGCCGCTGGTCCTCGAACTCCAGCGTGCACAGCGAATGCGTGATGTTCTCCAGCGCGTCTTCGATCGGATGCGCGTAGGTGTACATCGGGTAGATGTGCCACTTGTCGCCGGTGCGGTGGTGCTCGGCGTTCTTGATGCGGTAGATCGCCGGGTCGCGCATGTTGATGTTGGGCGACTTCATGCTGATCTTCGCGCGCAAGACATGGGCGCCGTCGGGATGCTTGCCCTCGCGCATTTCCTCGAAGAGCTTCAGGTTCTCCTCGACGGTGCGATTGCGGAAGGGCGAATCGATGCCGTGCTCGGTCAACGTCCCGCGGGTGGCACGCATCTCGTCGGCCGTCTGCGAATCCACGTACGCATCGCCGTGCTTGATGAGCTCGACGGCAAACGCATGCATCCAGTCGAAATAGTCGCTCGCGTGATAGAGGTTCTCGTCGTTCTTGCCCCAGTGAAAGCCGAGCCAGTGCACGGAGTCGAGGATCGCATCGACGTACTCCTGCTCCTCCTTCTCCGGATTGGTGTCGTCGAAGCGCATGTGGCACTGGCCGCCGTATTCCTGCGCGAGGCCGAAATTCAGGCAGATCGATTTCGCATGCCCGATGTGCAGGTACCCGTTGGGCTCGGGCGGAAAGCGCGTGCGGATCTTCGCCGGATCGAGGGGCGCGTTGGCGTGCTTGTCCGCCGTGCCGGGCGCGCCGCCCCACTTGCGTTGCGCATACTTGCCCGAAGCGAGATCCTCGTCGATCCGCTGCCGGATGAAGTTGGTGACGTGGGCGCTCTCGGGAGGCGTCTTGGGATCGTTCATCCCGCTATTTTGCCCGACATGGAGGTGCCTAAGCTATGTGCTAATCTTCGGCGCGGGAGGTTAACAAGTGAGACTCTTCAAGGGTCCGCGCGTGGCACCGGGGCTTGCGGCGATTCTGGTCTTCGCTGCTCTCGCGACGCCCTGCGCCGGTGCAAACGCCGTCTTCTGGACCGGCACGGGCGCCACCAACAACATCTCCGATCCGGCCAACTGGGGCGGGGTCGCTCCGGCGCCCGGCGACTCGCTCAATTTCCTGATGGGCCATCCTTCGGTCAACATCGACGTGGCAAACGCGTCGTACAGCAGCGTCTACATCAGCGAGGGACTGCCCTTTACCTTCTCCGGCAACACCATGGAGATCACCGGGGTGTTCCTGACGGCGACGTCGGTCACTTTCAACAACCCGGTGCGCCTGGGCCCGAACTTCTCGTTGAGGTTTGCGGGTCTTTCCCAGTCGGTGATTTTCTCCGCGGGATCGTCGCTCACGACGGAGGGCGGCACGATCTCCCTCGGTGCCTCGGGCCCACCCGGGACGATCGACATCCAGCGGGACATCACCGAGACGTCGCCCACGGCCATGACCATGATCGGAGCCCCGGGCCTTCCCGCGGACATCTACATCCGCGGGTCGAACGGCATGTCGGGCGGAGTCACGGTGAGCTCCAATGCGAACCTGCACCTGGGATCGCTCGCATCGCTGGGCAGCGGAGTTCCGCAAGTCTGGGGGACGATCCTGCTCGCGAATCCCGACTCGAGCGAATTGGTGATCCCGAACTCGCTGCAGCTGAACGCCGGCGGCAAGCTCAACCTGAGCGGCTCCGGACCGTTCCGCCTCACGGGATCCATCAACAGCCAGGGTGGAGGCGTCGTGTCGTCGGTGCCCGTGACGTTGGCCGGCGGCATCTTCGGATCCTTCGTCGTCGGGCCGGGAGCCGGACCTTTCGATTTCCAGACCGTGACCACGGCTCCGCTTTTCGTGAACGGAACCACGGCCCACATCCCCGCAAGCTCGTGGGCGAGCGTTTCGGTGACGAACGGCGGAATACTTCGCCTCGACGCCTCGAGCTACGACTTCAACAGCGGATTCACCTGCGACGCGACGAGCACGATCGCGATGACCCTCGGTGGGTCGGTGATCAACGCCCCGAGCGGCGGCGGCTGCAACTTCCAGCTCACGATTCCGCCCTCGCTGGCAATTCCCGCATCCGGATTCATTCCAATCGCGATGTGGACCAACGTCCAGAGCGGCTCGTTCACATCGAACGCGAATTTCGCCGAGGGCCGGGCGGTCAACGTGAACGGCACCACGATGCAGGTGACTTATCACGGCGGCTACGGAAGCGCATTGGGTCTGGTGCTGCCGGTGGGTAGCGGCGCACCGCGTCCCGTGACGAGCCTCACGACCGTGACAGGGCTCAAGGACGTCTCGATCGCACGCGGAACGACCAAGAGCAACTTCATCAGGGCGATCGCCGGCGCCGCCGGAGGGCCATCGGCCAATAACCAGATCAGCTTCACGATCCTTGGCGGTTGCGGGTCCTTCGCCGGTGGTGCGTCGAGCGTCAACGTCAACACCGACGTGAATGGCAATGCGGTCGCACCCTCATACACGGCACCTTCCAATGTGACCGT
>DATJQN010000188.1:0-24786 GCA_035505775.1 Rectinemataceae bacterium
GGGAGCGAAGGGCAACCGGCGAGACCGGCCATGCTGACCTTTCACGGCCCGCCCGGTCCCTGACGGTGATCGCGGCCCTTGACCGTCTGCATGGCGTTTCATAAGATGAAAAACACCCAGTTACTTCCCAAGGAGACATGGATGACCAGCTATAAGGAACTCGGTCTGGTGAACACGGTCGAGCTGTTCAAGAAGGCAGTCAAGGGCGGGTATGCGCTCCCCGCCTACAATTTCAACAACATGGAACAACTGCAGGCCATAATTCAGGCCTGTGTGGAGACAAAGAGCCCGGTCATTCTCCAGGTCTCGTCGGGTGCCCGCAAGTATGCGAACCAGACCATGCTGCGCCATATGGCCAAAGGCGCGGTCGAGTTCGCCCATGAGCTGGGATACGACATCCCCATCGTCCTCCATCTCGATCATGGGGACAGTTTCGAGCTCTGCCAGAACTGCATCGAGACGGGATTCTCGTCGGTGATGATCGACGGATCGCACCTGCCCTACGAAGAGAACGTCAAGCTCACCAAGAAAGTATGCGACTATGCCCACGGACAGAAGGACTATGTCTCGGTCGAGGGCGAGCTCGGCGTGCTCGCCGGCGTGGAGGACGATGTCTCCGCCGAGCATTCGCACTACACGCAGCCCGACGAGGTCCAGGACTTCGTGGCCAAGACGGGAGTCGACTCGCTCGCCATTTCCATAGGCACGAGCCATGGCCGGGCCAAGTTCCGTCCCGAGCAGTGCACCAAGACGGCCGATGGCATCCTCATCCCGCCGCCCCTCCGCTTCGACATTCTCGCGGAAGTGGAAAAGCGACTGCCCGGCTTCCCCATCGTCCTGCACGGCTCCTCCTCGGTTCCCGTCGAGTACGTCAAGCTGATCGAGAAGTACGGCGGCAAGCTCGACGACTCCGTCGGCATTCCCGAGGAGCAGCTGCGCCGCGCGGCCAAGAGCGCCGTCTGCAAGATCAACATCGATTCGGACGGCCGGCTTGCGATGACCGCGATGATCCGCAAGGTCCTCTCGGAGAAGGCGGACGAATTCGATCCGCGCAAGTACCTGGGACCTGCACGGGACGAACTCAAGAAGCTGTACATGCACAAGAACGTCGAGGTGCTCGGCTCGGCCGGCAAGGCCTAGGGGACAGTGCGGCGCGTCGCCCCCGGCTCACTCCGCAAACGGTAGGGGAGGGCGACGCCCGAGGTCCCCGCGCGCGATTCCCCAGCCCGCCATGAGCATGCCCAGAGCGAGGATCCAGGCCAGGGGCCAGAAGCGCAGCAGGAAGATCCAGGGACTGCAGGCGGCCGCGAAGCTTGCGGCGAGTCCGCCGAGGATGATGAACACCCTGCGCGCGCCGTAGTTGTCTTCGATCGCGGTGAAGATCCGGGGAACGGCCAGGAAGAGCGCGACGAACAGGATCGGCAGCACGAACAGCTCGTAGGCGTCGGGATGGCCCCAGACGCGAACCATCTCCCCCACTCCGAGCGGGCATATGGCGCCCGCATAGAATGAGGTGATGCGCCTCGGCTTCGAACCGGGCCTGAGCGGTTCGTCCAGCCGGTAGAAGACCAGGTATGCGAGACCGGGAAGCACTGCAAAGGGAAGGAAGCGGTCGGCCCACTCATGGACGGCGATCAGCACCGACCCGTAGAGGAGGGGTACGAAGGAGCCAAGCAGATGGGCGAGAAGCCATACCGGAATGGCGGCGACTGCGCCGCGGAGGAAGGCGCGCCTGGTTTCTCCCAGTTCATAGGAGGGGTAGACGGTGAGCGTGAGGAGGAGGAAGCCCAGGGTCGGACCGAACAGGAGAAAGAGGTACATGCTGCACACTAGCACGGGGAATCCGCGATCTTCAAGTCGCCGGACTATTCTTCAGGGGCAGATGCCGAGCAGATCGAGGTGATCCTGCGCCCAGGTGGCGCGCTTCCGGGCCTGCTCGGAAAGCGAGGCGAGACGCTCGGCCCCGTCCGCGGAAAACACGACGAAGGCTCCGGCCAGGCTGGAGAGCAGCTCGTATTCGGCGCTCTCCGCTTTCACCATGAACTGGAGGAAATCGCAGATCTCTCCGCCGGCCCAGGTCGGGGACTGGTCCAGCGGAATCTGCTCCACTTCTGCGTTCGCCAATCCGGCTCCCTCCACCCCCGCCAGCTCGACGAGGGCCTTCCCGAGTTCGCGGCGCTGGTCGGCGACCGAGAGTGCGAGCTTGGAGACCGAGCGCGAAAGTATGCTGCGGGCAGCGTCCGTATAGATGGCCGCGAGCGCGGAATTGCGTTTCGAGACCGTCTCGAGCGCTGTTGCCACCGTCGTGGAGACCATGCTAGAAGTCTAGGTCCGGCGATCGGGGCTGTCAATCGCGCGTGGAATTCCGGGAACTAGGCCTACCGCCTTACATCACGCCACTTTACGTGCGTTCGGGGAGTGTGATAGACTCGCTCGCAATAGTTCCGCGCCCGGTCGGTTCCGTGCAGTCCATCGCAAAAACCCGGATGCATGCCACGATTCGATGCAGGACGCTTGGTTTCAGCCGAAGGAGGCCAGTTGGCAGACAAAGACTTGCGGATCAACGAACAGATCCGCGTCCGCGAGGTACGGCTCGTAGACGACAAGGGAGAGCAGAAGGGCATCGTGCCCACCCTGGAGGCCATCAAGATGGCCCGGGAGCTTGGCCTTGACCTGGTCGAGGTCGCCCCCCAGTCAGTCCCCCCGGTATGCAAGCTGCTGAACTACGGCAAGTTCAAGTTCGAGCAGGAAAAAAAGATCAAGGAATCGAGGAAGAAGGTCCGCGTCGGCGAGCTCAAGGAGATCAGGATGCAGCCGAAGATCGCCGGACACGATCTCGATTTCAAGTCCCAGCACGTTCGGGAGTTCCTCGAGGATGGTTTCAAGGTCAAGGTCACCATCCGCTTCCGGGGACGCGAGCTGGCACATACCGAGATAGGCGAGGACGTCCTGAAGAAGGTCCTCGCTCGTCTCGAGGGCTACTATGTCATGGAAAAGAGCCCCTCGATGGAAGGGCGCTTCATGTCCATGGTTTTGCAGCCCAAGGCTTCCATTATCAAGAAGGCAGCTGCAGCCGTGGAGGAGACTCCGGCGGCAGAGGCCAAAGAATAGTACGAGCTGCAAGGACGGAACATCATGCCCAAGATGAAGACCAAGAAGGCCGCGGCCAAGCGCTTCAGCCTGACCGCCAGCGGGAAGGTCAAGTACAAGAAGATGAATCTTCGTCATATCCTGACCAAGAAGACCACCAAACGGAAGCGGAACCTGCGCAAGACCGGTTTCGTGGATCCGGTGGCGACCTACGCGATCAAGAAGACTCTTCTCCCCTACGGATAAGAAGTCTTTTCGAGGGCTCTGAGCGGAGGCTGCCGTGGGCAGCTGCCGCCCCGGGCCGAGACGGCAGAGATCATGGCCTCCGGGCCGCTGCCGCCAGCCATCCGATACCGGGTGCCCCTGTCCGGATCGGAGGAGGCGTTCCGTGAGACGCCAACACTACCAACGAGGAGCAGACAATGCCGAGATCAGTAGACGGCACGAGGCGAAAGGATCACCGCAAGAAGATCCTCGGCCATGCCAAGGGTTTCTGGGGTAGACGACATTCCAACTACAAGGTGGCCAAGGACGCGGTCGCGAAGGCCCTGTCCTATTCCTATCGCGACCGTCGCGACAGGAAGGGAACCTTCCGCCGCCTGTGGATCGCCCGCATCAATGCGGCCTGCAGGGCCGAGGGCATGAGCTACAGCCGCTTCATCGAGGGGCTGGCCAAGGCGCAGATATCCATGGATCGCAAGATGCTCGCAGACATGGCGATCCGCGATGCGGCCGCCTTCAAAGCCGTAGTCGAGAAGGCCCGAGCGGCCCTCCAGGCGTAGGGGCGTGATCAGTCTCGAGCAGGTGCATTCTCTCGAGGAGCGGGTCGAGAGGGCCGTGGGCCTCATCGCCGCGCTTCGGGCCGAGAATGCCGCCCTGCGCGGCCGCGTCGACGAGGTCACCGCGGTGATCGACGGCGCCGCGGCCGAACTCGAGGCTGCGGAAGCCGCTCGCGGCAGCGCTGAAGCCCGCGTCGTGGAGCTCGAGCGCCGGGTCGGCGAGGCCGAGTCCAAGGCCGCCGAGCTCGCCGCGCGGATCGAGGACTATCGGCGCGATCAGACCAAGATAGAAGAGGGCATCCTCAAGGCCCTCGACAAGCTCGACTCCTTCGAGGATCTCCTGGTCGAAGGAGTCCCGCCGACGGAAGGGGCATCCAGCTCCAAGGCGGAGGAATCTGCGCCGCATGCGCCGCCCGCGCGCGCGAGCGCCAAACCCCGCCCCGAGTCCGGCCCCGGTGAGGCGGCCGTCGATCGCCCTGCTTCCGACAGCGAACTCGACATCTTCTAGGCGGAGGCGCTCCGCATGCCTGGACAGATCGTCAAGATCGAACTTCTCGGGCTCTCCTTCACGATTCAGACCGACGAGTCCATAGACTACATGGAAAGCCTCATCATGCGCCTCCGCGAGCGCTTCGAGTCGCTCAAGGCGACGATCCGCGTGTCCGACCCCCTCAAGATCTCCCTGCTGACCAATATCACCCTGTTGGACGAGCTGCTTCGCGCCCGATCCCAGCAGCCCGGCGCGTCGAATCCCGAGGAACAGCGCGCACAAGAAGAGGAGATCTCGCGACTTACCGCGCGCCTGATCGATGTCATCGATCAGAGTCTCGACCCCTCGGCGGGCGCCTAGGCTGCGGGTCCCCGGCTTGCATCGATTGGGCCGATCCTATATGGTGACAGAATGATCATGCCGCTTGAACAGCTTATCGAATATGATGGAAACGCCTACGAAATCACGGTCGCGGTGACCAGGCGCGCCTACCAGCTCGCCGTGCTGCGGACCCCCGAAGTCGAGAAGAACAACGGCAAGGTGGTTTCGCTTGCAACCCGTCAGGTCTTCTCCAAGCAGGTCGACTACAAACTCCTCGACTAGGCCCCGAGTCCTCGTTCTTGTCGGGCCGACGGCCTGCGGAAGGACCGAACTCCTTCTCGAACTCTTCGACCGGGCCGCTCCGGCCGCGGGCGGGCCGTCCGGCGCCCCGGGGAGGCCTGCGGTCGTCGTCAGCGCCGATTCCATGCAGGCCTACCGCGGCATGGATATCGGGACCGCCAAGCCCACTCCGGAACTCCGCGCGAGGCTGCCCCACCGACTCCTCGACCTCCTTGACCCCGGACAGCAGTACACGCTCGGCGACTTTGTCCGCCTGGCCGAGGACGAATGCCGGAAGCTCTGGGCCTCCGGCGCGCTTCCGGTCCTGTCGGGGGGCACCGGCTATTACGTTCGCGGCTTTCTCTGCGGACTGCCCGGCGCGCCGGCCGCAGATCCGGAGATCCGCGCGCAGGTCAAGAGGGATCTGCTGCGCAACGGAATGGAAGCCCTGAGGCAGGAGCTGCGAAGCCTCGATCCGGAGAGCGAAGCGCGCATTGCCGCCTCGGACAGCTACCGTCTGACCAGGGCCGTCGAAATCATCCGGGCTACCGGCCGTCCCCTGCGCGAATTTGCGGCCCCGCGCGAGCTTCGCAGGGACTTCGACATCCTCCTCATCGGTCTCGATCGCTCCCGCGAGGAGCTCTACCGCCGCATCGACGCCCGCGTGGACCGCATGTTCGAGCAGGGGCTCGTGGGCGAATTTGTCAGGCTGCTCCGGTCCGGGCTGGGGCCCGATGCGCCGGGCATGAAGGCGATAGGCTACAGCGAGTTCTTCGAGCTGCCGCCCGCGGCGCTTCAAATGGAGCCCGAGGAGCTCAGTCTCCTCCCCGAGCTCGCAGGCGTGCGGGAGCGCATCAAGCAGGACAGCCGTCGCTACGCCAAGCGTCAGCTGACCTACCTGCGCTCCCTCCCCGGCATACGCTGGATGCGGCCGGAGGCCGGGCTCCTGGCTCCCCTGGTCGATTCCTTCCTTTCTGCAGGCTGAAGAGCCCGACCAGGGTGGCTTCCGGCACCGGGCTGCGCGAATTCATGGCAAGGGCAGAGCCTCGCTTGCCCCTGCCGATCGAGGGGCACTATACTCGCCGCCCGTATGACAGCCCACGAACAGCGCATCGACTACGCCTCGGAGCTCAATCCCGAGCAATTTGAGGCGGTCACGACGACCGAGGGGCCCCTGCTGATCGTTGCGGGGGCCGGTTCGGGCAAGACCAGGGTGATCACCTATCGCATGGCCCACATGCTGGACCACGGCGTCCCCCAGCACGCCATCCTCGCCCTGACCTTCACGAACAAGGCCGCGCGTGAAATGTCGCAGCGCGTCCGGGAGCTGACCCGCAGGCGTCTGCGCGATCTGACGGTCTCGACCTTCCATTCCTTCGGGGTCCGGATACTGCGCAGGGACATCCATCACCTCGGGTACCGCGACAACTTCTCGATCTATGACGAGGGCGACAGGACCCAGCTCGTCAAGGACTGCGCCCGCGAGCTCGGGTTCAGGATGGAATCCTTCGACGCCTACAAGGTGGGCACCCTGTTCTCGCAGATCCGCTCGGAGCAACGGCCCTGGTCCCGCGCCGACGACGCCTACCGGCAGCTCTACGACGAGTACCGGCGCAGCCTCAAGATCTTCAACGCGGTGGATTTCGACGACCTGATCGTGCTGCCCATCGAGCTGTTCGAACTGAAGCCCGAGCTCGCCGAGCACTACCGGGACAGCTTCCGCTTCGTGATGATCGACGAGTTCCAGGACACCTCCCTCCAGCAGTACCGTCTGATGCGTCACCTGACGCGCGACAACATCTGCGTGGTGGGCGACGACGACCAGTCGATCTACTCGTGGCGGGGCGCCAACTACGAGAACCTCATGCAGTTCGAGCGGGACTTTCCCCGCGCCAAGATCGTCAAGCTGGAGCGCAACTATCGTTCGACCTCCACCATCCTCGACGCGGCCAACGCTATCATCGCCCATAACGAGAACCGCAAGGAGAAGGCCCTCTGGGCCCATTCCGGCGAGGGTGGGGCGCTCATCGAGCTCTACAGCCCTGAGGACGAGGGCGAAGAGGCCGAGTTCATCGCGCGGACCATCAGGGAGATCAAGCAGACCGACCACCTGGCCTGGGGGGAGATCGGCATACTCATCCGGACCAACAACCTTGCGCGGAGGCTCGAGGAGGCCCTTCTGGCGGAGTCCGTGCCCTATCGCATCTCGGGCGGCACCTCGTTCTACGGCCGCAAGGAGATCAAGGACATCATCTCCTACCTCAGGGTGATCGCCAACCCGGACGACGACGTCAATCTCATCCGCATCGTCAACACGCCGCGGCGCGGAATCGGGAAGACGACGCTCGAGAAGCTGACGCATATCGCACGATCGAGATCGCTCTCCCTCCGGAGCACGATGGAGCTCGTGCGCGCCGGAGCGAAGGCGGCCGGGCCGGGACAGGGCGAACAGGTTTTCGGGGGGCTGTCGGAGAAAGCCGTCGAGGATATTGGCGCCTTCCTCGATCTCGTCGAGCTCTACCGGGAGGAGCTCCTCGGCAAGAAGCGCATCGCCGCGAAAGTGCGGCAGCTCGTCGACGCCATAGACTACTGGGCCTATCTCGTCGAGGAGAACCGGCAGAACGACAAGGCCGCGAAGTGGAAGTTCCACAACCTCGACCTCCTCATCCAGTCGATCGAGGACTGGGAAAAGGATCCCGACACGCTTTCTCCCGGGCTCTACGAATGGCTCAACCGCGTCGCCTTGATCACCAGGGATGACATCGAGGACGAGGAGGACGGCGAGGTCAACCTCATGACCATCCATGCGGCCAAGGGCCTCGAGTTCGAGGTCGTCTTCATCGCCGGCTGCGAGGACGGCATTCTGCCCCATGCCCGGTCCCTGGAAGAGGGCGAGGGCAGCATCGAGGAAGAGCGGAGGCTCTTCTACGTGGCGGTGACGCGGGCGCGCAGAAGGCTCCTCATCTCCGCCTGCCGGCGCCGCAGGAAGCTGAAGCAGACGGTCGACTGCGTACCCAGCCCGTTTCTGCAGGAGATTCCCGCCGAGCTCATCGATGTCAGGATGGGCGACGAGGTCGCGGGCGAGGAGGAGGGCGAGAGCTACTTCGGCAAGCTCAAGGCACTGTTCAGCGCGCCGGAGGGAGCCGGGGGAGCGGAGACCGGAGCCGGCGATCCGGATACCGCCTGAGCCCGGTCGGGCGGTGGTGAGCCCAGCCCTCGGTCGTTCTCCACGCGAAGCCAGGTCAGCTCGTGCCGATTGTGCCAGAGATGGAGCACGCGCGATCCGGGTATGGCCGCGAAGCGGTCGGCGGTGGCCCGGTCGAAGCTCTTGCCCTGCATCTTGATCGTGCAGACGAAGTTCCGGGCGAGGCCGGAATCGATCCATCGCTCGATCCAGGCGAGAAGCGCCCCGGGGTAACAGATGACATCCGAGAAGAGCCAGTCGACAGGACCGACTTCCTCCGGCTGCAGGGTGAAGGCGTCGTGCCGCAGGCAGCGCACGCCGGGGAGGGAGGCGATGTCCGCGTCGAGCTCCGCCCGGTCGATGGCGAGGACCTCCGCGCCGAGCCGGGCGAGTGCCCAGGTCCAGCCGCCCGGAGCGGCGCCGGCGTCCACGCAGCGTTCGCCGACGGCCGGCAGCCTTCCTGCGAGAAGGAGCGCCTCCCAGAGCTTCCGATAGGCCCGGCTCGGCGGGCCCTCGTGGTCCTCGACGAAGTCGAACTCGCCGTGGGGGAAGGGGCTGCTGCATCGCGGACTGGCGATCATGCTCCCCTCGTCGAGGAGCATGAACGCCCCCATGGGCGCCTCGGGAATGTCGAAGGGAAAGGGCTTGGGTGAGTGCGGCAGGGGAGGGAGGCGCTCGGCAATGAGCGCCGTCCTCCGGTGCAGGCGCGCGGGAAGGGGGGCCCAGTTCCGCTGGATGGAGCGGAGCTGCCGTGCCGCCTCGCCGATCGAGGAGAACTCGATGTGCAGCGGATCGTACCAGACGTTCCTGGTCCAGTACGCCCTGCGCGCGGCGCCGGGGACTGTCAGGAGTTCTCCGTCCAGGCGGTCTCGGTCGGGAAGTTCCTCCAGCAGGTGGGGGAGAAAGCCGCGGGCGGCATGGTAGCAGGTGGCGGCTAGCGGTTTCACGACGCACCGAGTATCCGCCCCGCCCCCGCCCTGGTCAAGGCTGCCCGGGGTCCCCGGCGGCCGGTGAGGGTATGGACGGACGCCGGTCCCCGTCGAGTTCGAGGGCGAGCTTTCACATCAGCTTGTGGGCGCGGGCCTGATTGACCAGTGCTCGGTTCCACCGGTTCCTTTCCATGAACGAGTCTTTTCGCACCGCATCGCTCATGCGCGCCGCACGAATTTGCAGAGCCTTGAAGGCCTTGCTCAGGACCGTCGCGCTGTCCATCGAGCTTTCGTCGAGTTCCCGCAATATGAGGAAACGGTAGAAAAGGTAGAGGTGAAGCGAAGGATGGAGAGCGGACAGCCGTTCCTCCCTCGTCTGGAGCGCGAGACGCTCGGATCGCTCCCGCGCCAGCTCCGGGGAGGCCAGGCCGACGCAGAAGTCGCGGAAGGCGAGGAGCTGATCGGCGAGGTAGCTCCTCCCGGCCACAAAGCCCACGGAGCGTCCCTCGATCGAGGCGAAGCCCGAGCTCCAATCGAAGGCGTCGGCACTCGCAAACCCGCTCGGCGGGGCGAGGGCGACGGCGCGTTCCGCCAGGCGGGCGGCCTCCTCGCGCCGGCCTTCCCAATACTCCAGCTCGGCGCTGAACCAGAGCGCCTCGACGTCTTCCCCGCCCCGCGACAGCATGTCCGTGGCGCGGTCGCCCTCGCCCGCTGCCGCGGCCGCCCGGCCCATCCAGAGCCCGGCCCGGAGTTCGGCGTCGGCCTGGCTGTACAGCTGGGCCTGGGCCCGCACCCGGTCGAATGCTTCCTCGGCATCGGCATAGGCGCCCAGCTCGAAGGCGATCCTTCCCTCCATGAACGCCGCCACCATCTCCCAGTCCGCCCGGAACGAGCCCCGGGCCACGGCAGCGAAGGCCGAGGTCCTCGCCAGGGCGCGGCTCATATCCCCCAGCACGAAATGTGCGGAAGCCTCGGCCTGGGCCGACAGTATGCATCCGAGGGCGTCGTCGACCCCTTCGGCAATTTCGGAGGCATTGGCCAGGTAGTCCGCGCCCTCCTGGATCTGGCCCTGGGCCAGGGAGCAGAGGCCGAGAATCCGGTGTGCTCTCGCTTCCGCCCGCGGCGCCGAGAGCGCGTGGAGACTGATGAGCGCGTTCTTGGCGAGTTTCGCCGCCGAGCCGGGACTGCGCGCCGAATAGTCGAGCGCGGCCCGCGCAAGCGAGGCCGTGGCGGCGGCGAGCGGGTCTCCGCCCACTATGTTGTTCTCCAGGTCCGCCGCCGCCAGCTCCGAGGTCTCACGGTCGTTGGCCGCATAGGCACGGAGAAAGGTGAAATGGCTCGCAAGCGGTGAGTCGAGGGCCTCGTCCGGTTCCAGCGAGGGACCGTAGACGGAGTCGGCGGCTGCACAATCGAGAAAGAGACGGAGGCTCTGGGCGGTGATCGCATCCGCGCCGAGTAGACGGATGCGTCGATACAGGGCGAGGGATGGGAGGATTCTTCTCTGCCCGTGGAGGCTCAGGAGCCGCTGGGCGAAGGCCGCCTTGATGCCGGCTCCACCGTCCTTGAGCAGGGCCTCTGCGGCGGCTGTCACCTCGGGAAATGCCAGTCGAGGCCTGCCCCTGCCGACGAGAAAGCCCAGGGCGGCAAGCTGGGGGTAGGCCAGGCCGCGAATTCCCCCCACATAGCCGAGCGAATCGAGAAAGTCGTCCATGTCCTCATCGCGGAAGCTCTCCTCTCCCAGCGAAAGCGCCAGCAGAAGCTCCGAGTATTCGGCGGGCAGGCTCTTGAGCACGGCGACTGCCAGGGCGACGCGCGACCTGCCGCTCCCTCCGGTCCTGGAGAGCGCCTTCGGTTCTGCCTCGCCGCAGCGGGCGAGCCGCGCACGCGCTCTCAGGGCAAATCCGTCGGCACCGGACGGAGCCCAGTCCCCCTCAGGAAGCGCGAGGGTCGGAATCCCGCGATCCGCGAGCGAAGGCGGAAGCTGGGAACCGAGCGCGATGCAGCGAAGGCCGTCCTCGGCCAAGCCGAGCTCGAGCAGCAGACGTACCAGCTCAAGGCTCCGGTGGGGAAAGCGCTCGATGCCGTCGAGAATCACGAAGGCCGGGAGGGATCGCGCGGCAGTATGCCGCGCGTAGAGTCGCAGTGCCGAGGCGACGCAGACGCGGAGGCGAATGTCGAGGGCGGGGGCATAACCCTCACGAAACGGTGAACGGGCCAGGAAGTCCAGGATGAGGCCAAGGTCCGTGAGCAGGAGGCGATCCGCGCCCGAGACGGAGCCGGACGCGGTGCCGCCGAGCTCACCGCCCCCGGGTGCCGCGAACGATGCAAGGCCATCCACCATGGGACCATAGGGTGAGGACGCGACTGCGGAAGCTCGAAGTCGGAGGAATTTGGCGGCATTCTGGCCGTAGAGCCGGTCCAGGGCTGTTTCCACGAACTCGGCCGGAGCCCGACCCGCACCGAGGACCGCAAGAGAGGAGGATTGGGTCTGGCCGACACCGGCCAGTTCGCCGAGACGCTGCACGAGTTCTTCGAGCGCAGGCCCGGAGGGCGCACGCGGAATCTCCTCCTCCGGGATCGGGGGATGGGCATAGAGCGCGTCGAGAACCGGAGCGCATCCTCCGTGCTCGGCGGCCCGGCTCTCGTCGCATTGGAAATAGCGGCGGAAGCGCTGTACCGTCCCCGGTCCGATGAAGAGACCGTCTCCGCGGATACCGTACCAGCGTCGCCGGAATTGCCGCAGGTCCTCCTCGTCCCCTGCAGAGCAGCTATCTATCAGGAGGACCCAGCCGTGGAGTCTCGGGTTGAGCGATCTGAAGCTATCGAGGAGGAGCCGTGCGGCCTCGGCCGCCCTCAGCCTGCAGGGGCTCGAGGACTCATCGAAGGCCAGGAAATAGGACTCCTCGCTGGGGAGTATCCGGGCGGCCGATGCGGTGGCGGCGCGGCCAACCGCAGCCGCGATCTCCTCCGCGAAGCGAGGCTCGGTCCTCTTGATCTGGCTGTGAAAGGGTATTTTGACCAGCAGGCCGATCATCCGATTATGCTCCTTGGATCTCAGCGCGGTCGCCCGATTCCGGGCGCAGCTCGACACTTCGTTATAATATCGTGCTTTCCGGTCCCGCTCATAACCAGTTGCGTTCCACCTGAAACTTGACTCGCCCATGGGCGGATGCTAGACTGGGCGATCAGGGACGTCGAGCGCAGGAAACAGGCTGCAGCTCGACCTACAGGACGAGAGAGGATCGACAATGATGTGGGATAGCATCGTGAGGGCATCGAGCGGCCCGCTTCTCGTCAAGCTCGCCCTCGCGGCAGTGCTTCTGGCCGCCTTCCTCTTCCTCCGCAAACGCGAGACCGAGGGCGTGATGACAGGCTACGCCCTGCTCGCGGCCTTTCTCGGCCTTCGCGACATACTGTTTGCGGCTTTCCCCCTGCCCGATCTCTATCGCGCCTCCGACCTTATCCTGTTTGGAACCTTGCTCGTACTGGGGGCCAAGTTTTCCAGGTCGGGACTTGCGCTCTGGCTGACGGTCGGCCTCGATGCCGCGGCTCTTGTTGCCCTCATCCTCGATGCCGCACTCGGCATCATCCCGGCCGTCCCCCACCAGTACTATCTCGTGGTCGCGCTTGCGCCTATTCTGGTCGGGGCGGTGCTCACCGCCCGGGGACGGAGCCAATCGGATACGGCGATCGCCGAGCTGGGCGCCAAAGCCTGGCTGCCCCTGCTCGCAGGATCCATTGTCTATCTTGGCGGGGCGACCATGCTGGGCCCCGAGAGTGCGCTTTTCCAGACCGTTTTCGTGCCTCTGTTCTATGCCCTGCTCTTCTCCCTCGGTTTCTTCTACGTGAACATAACCCAGGATCAGCTCATCCGCGCCGTGGACTATTATGAGGAGTCCGTGGACTCCCTCTACGAACTGCTCCTCGCGACGGGTTCGGCCATGAAGGCGGACTTCGCGCTTCAGGACGTCCTTGACAACATGCTCAAGGCCATCGTCGAGCGCACGGGAGCCGAGGGTGGCGTCCTGCTCCTCACCGACGAGTTCGAAGACAGCATCTCCGTCCGCTCCGTTCAGGGCAGCTGCGCCCCGCCCTTCAAGCTGCCGGAAAGCCTCCCCCGGAGCGTGGACCGCGTCTCCGCCTTCCTGAGACACGCGCGCTTCCGCCTCGGGGAGGGCGTGCTCGGCGAGGTCGCGCAGACGGGCAAGCACTTCTTTGCGGCGTCAGGGGATGACCCCCGGCTGCCGGACAACGGCGACGAAGACTGGATCCGGCCGGGCGGCGTCATCGTCGCCCCACTCATTGTGCGCGACCGCGTGATTGGGGCAATCTGCGTCACCACCGCGCGCAGCGCCTCCTTCACCGAGCGGGACTTCGACCGATGCAAGCTGCTCGCCAACTTCGGCTCCATCGCCGTCGCCAACTCCTTCACCTTTCTCGAGGCTGCCGAGCGCTCCGACATCGAGCGAGAGGCGGCCATCGCGGAGGATGTGCAGAAGACCATGGTGCCCAAGAAGCTGCCCGAGCTTCCGGGGCTCAGTTTCGGCGCCTTCACGAGCCCGGCTCGCGGCGTCTGCTCCGACTACTACGACATCATCCAGACGAGACCCGACCGGGCCGTCCTGGTCATCGGCGATGTGGCGGGCAAGGGCGTCGCCGCCAGCCTGGTCATGGTCATGGTGCGCTCCATACTTCACCTCATCACCAATTCGACCAAGGATGCCGCCACGCTGCTGCAGTGGATCAACCGAGGGGTATCCGGAAAGGTCGATCTGGACCATTATGCTACCATCGGGTTGGTGGCGGCGGACGCCTCCACCGGCTCGCTCGAGTTTGCGAACGCCGGACACCCGCCCATCCTTATCTATCGTTCCAATGCGGACGCCATCGAAACCGTGGAGATCAAGAGCGTGCCGGTCGGCGTCGAGCGCACCACGTCGTATTCGGCCAAGCGAATTGCCCTGGGTGCGGGTGACGTCCTGGTGATGTATACTGACGGCATTGTCGAGACTATGAACGTCCAGGGCAAGCAGTACGGGCGGAAGAACCTCGGCAATGTCATTCAGCGGAGCCATTCGCTTCCGGCGCGGGAGATTGCGGAGCGGATCAGGACTGACCTTCTGGATTTTGCGGGAGCATCGCGCCAGCACGACGACCAGACCGTCCTCGTCATGAAAGCGAAGAACTAGGGAGGAGCCAAACCGCATGGAACTGAAGATACGCAAGAACGGGGACAGTTACATCATCGACGTCAACGGCGAGATGGACCTGTACAACTCCTACAAACTCAAGGAACTGGTCATGAAGATGCTCGAGAAGAAGGTCGAGCGCTTCATCATCAACCTGGAAAACGTGGATTACATCGACTCCAGCGGCATCGGCGCCCTCATTTACATCTGCTCGACCATCAAGAAGATGAGCCTCAAGCTCGTCATCACCAACATCCACGGCTCGGTCAAGAAAGTCATCGAGCTCACGAAGCTCATGGGCTATTTCCCCATCACGCAGACCATCGACGAGGCCCTTCAGAGGATGGAGGCCTAGATGAGCGACCAGGTCAACACGATCAAGGTGGACGAGAACTCCCCGCTCTTCGACAAGACGGACATGCTCCACAAGGAGTTCCCCTCGGACTTCCGGCAGATCCGCTATTTCACGCTGCTGATCGTGCAGAGCGCGCCGCCGGACATCAAGGAGATAAACCTCCTCGAGCAGCAGATCAGCGAGATAATCAAGAACGCCGTCAAGCACGGCAACAAATGCGATCTGGAAAAGAAGGTGCGCGTCTGGTACTCATTCAGCCCCGAGCACGCCCATCTTATCGTCGAAGACGAGGGACCGGGTTTCAAGGATCTGGAGAAGTGGAACGACTTCAACCGCAAGCGCCAGAACCTGCTCGAGAGCCAGGATTTCGATGCACTCGCCGACTATGTCTCCTTCCGGGGCCAGGCCGCGGATGAAAACGACGGAGGGAATGCCCTTTTCGCGGCGCTCGAGTACTGGAACGGCGGCTTCGTCTTCAATCAGAAGCGGAACTGCGTGGCCATGCTCAAGCGATTTCCGAAAAAGCGGAGAGGCGTGGCGCTCGAAGGCTGAGCCCCGACCGACCGGCGGCCAGGGCTCCGCGGAAGGCCCATGGCCGGCGCCGGACTTTTCTCGCTCCCGCCCGTGACGCGTCCGTCTCTAGGGCGCCCGCCCGTGTTTTTCCCTAACAAAGGCCTCTGCCAGGAGGTAGCAGCTCACGCAGGTGAAAAGGGCAAGCGCGCCATAGCCGGTGAAGCCCGCCTTGATGCCCCAGGCCTGCGATACCCAGGCCATGACGAAGGGGAAGGCGAAGAGGCCGAGACCCCCGCCCGCTACCGCGAACGAGACCGCCCGCTCCTGCGCATCGGGCGAGCTCGCGCCGACGAGCGAGATGGCCACCGGGTATATCACCGAGCATCCCAGCCCCGCCAAAAAGGTGAGGGCTGGACCGATCCATCGCGGTGTCGCGACGCCCGCGGTGTAGCCCACGACGTTGAGCGCAATCACGGAGAGGACGAGGAGCACCGAGGACAGTCCGAGGAGGGCCTCCTGCCTCGTGCCCTTGTAGAGAGCGGGGGCGCCGAACCTCCCCGCAAGCAATCCGATCCAGAAGACGGACACCATGCCCGCCGCCACCGCCGGCGCCGTCGAAAAGACGCGGACGAAGGACTCTGCGATCCAGTTCGAGATGCCCAGCTCGGTTCCCACGTAGAGCAGGAGACAGATGAACCCGAGCCAGTATGTGGGTCTTCGCGAGATGGAACGCGGACCGCCCGAGCCCGTGGAGGATCTCTCCGTGCTCCCCCTGCCGAGGAGTTCGAAGGGGAGGAGCAGCATGGTCGCCGCCAGAACGGCGAACAGCAGGGCTATCGCACGGTAGAGGATCGTCCAGCCCAACCCCATGCCAATGATGAGACCCAGCACTATGGGACCCGCGACCGCGCCGATCGAGAAGGCCCCGTGAACCAGGTTCATCGCCCGCCCCGATCCCGCGTCATCCATCCGCAGGACGGACCAGTTTATCGTCGGCTCGATGAGCCCCTGACCGCCTCCGACAAGGGCGTTGAGCAGGAGATTGGCGATCGGCGAGGGCGTGGCCGCGAAGAAGGCGAGTCCGGTCGCGCTTACGGCGAGACCCAGTATGCTCGTCGCCTTGGGGCCGAGTTTCTTGAGCACATAGCCGCCCGCCAGGCTGGTCAGGAAGTACGATGCGGCACCCGATGCGATGACCGCCCCCGCCACGCCGTAGCTCCAGGAGAAGTCGGAGAGGATCTTGGGGAGGGATGCGCCGACTATCGTCATCGAGGTGCCGAACAGGATGAACACGGTGAATAGGGACCCGTACAGTCCCCGAAAGCGGGAAGCGATGAGGGGCATGATATCTCCGATGAGCTCAGTCTAGCTTCAAAGGCATGCGAATGCCGAGCCCCTCGATTCCCGTCGCGTCGGCGTCGGTAAAATCCCGACCGTAGAGGGCTTCGAAGAGGAAGCGGAAGTCCTCGGGGGCGATCTCTTCGTATTCGATGCCGTAATAGACGAGGGCCGCGTCACGATACGCGCGCTTGACGCTGCCGCCGGCCCGCACATTCCTCCCCGAGGCGCGGATGTTGATCTCGATCGAGCTGCCCGGAAGAAGGGATGCCGCCAGCTCCTTCGAGGCATTGGTGAAGAGCAGGCCGCCGGCGCTGATGTCGATGACTTCCGCCGGGAAATCGGAGGCTTTCTTCGGCGCGTTGCGGAAATAGCCGTTGATCTTGAGAGAGTAGACGAGCACCTTGGCGAACTGATGGAAGGATTCGAGGAGGGCGAGATCGAAGGGCGGCTTGCCCACCTGCTTGTTGATCAGGCAGACGTAACCGATGACATACTCCTGGAAGATGAGGGGCACCATGAGCTCGGAAAGTGTGCCCGAGTTGCGTTTGTTGCGCTCGAACCTGATGATCTCGTCGTCCACCAGGTCCTCCCGCACGCCCTGTTCGCGCAGGAAATCCGCGAAGATCTCCTTTGTCACGATGCGCGGCCTCACGTACGGGTCGACGACCGGAAGTCCGCCTATGGCCGTGGGCAGGTAGTAGATCTTGCCCGTGCGCACGATGAGCTTCTCTTCGATGCTCTCCGGCAGCCGATCCTTGAACATGCGTACGGCCCGCTCGCTCGCGTACTCCTGGGCCCGTGTATCGAAGTCGCGCACCAGACCACGAATGTCGTTCGGATCGAAGTGGGCGGAAGGTTCGGGCTCGCTCACGGGGTCGAATTCCTTGGTGACGGGAAAGGCGAGGTCATAGCGGTCTCCTTTGAAGGAAAAGGAAACCGCCATCTGCGCCGGAGGGCGCCGCCGGCTGTAGCGCCGTCCGAGGTTCTTGTACACCACCTGCGGCATCTCGACGACGATGCTCGTCTCCTTGACGTCGAGGACCCGGGAGCGAAAGGCCATGGGCTGCTCGCGATAGACGAAGCGGAACTCGTAGTGCTCGCTTCGGCGCAGGAGCCTGAGCGGCATCGTGTGCGTGAGGGACATTTCCTCGTCGTCGATGCGGGTGACGACGACCGGCCACTCCCCCGCGCCCGCTATGAGGAGGAGGCGGATCTTCTCGTCCATGACCGCTTTGAGGATGAACTCTTTTTCGATACGTTTCAGGCTGGTTGCCATCGCCGGCTCCTCAGGATTGTCGCCGTAGGGCGTCGGGATCGAATCCATCTCCCGAAGCCGAGGATGATGCGGTTGTCATTTCAGGCGCGTATGATTCTATGTACCAGTGGCCTTCGGTGTGCAGCAGATTGACACGGGCGGCGTCGCGCTTTCCGTCCGACAGGGACGGGATGCCGATGCGGAGCGAGGCCACGTCACCTTCCACCTTCAGCGCGCCGATTCTGTAGGCTTCAGGTTTGGATGCCGGGCTGTCCGGGGAGGCCGGCCCGGGTGGGGCCAGCAGCAGCGCCAGTGCGGCCCGAGCCGCGGGATCGAAGAGTTCCTTGTCCAGGTTGCCTGCGGCGAGCCCGGCCACAAAGCGATCGATGACTCTGATGATGTCGGCACGATCCCCGGTGGCGGACCTCGTTTCCTCGAGCGGCCCGATGTCATAGTCTTCAGCCGGGATGTTTCTCTCGATGCCCAGGCCGAAGGCGCGGAGCGAGGCAGCCGGCGGAGGCGCCGCAGGATTCCTTGGCGGAAGATTCAAACCGCCCTGAGGGAGTGCCGGCTGCGAGGTGGCTGCCGCAACCTGGCTCGAGGCAGCCTGGGGCGCGGCTCCTGTCGCGTTCGGGGGCGGAGCCGGAAGCGTCGTCGGCGCCGTCGCGGTGGGCGCAACCGAAAGCGGTCCCGAAGGCGTGGGGCGCTCCGGACCCGGCTTTTTCTGGCAGGAAACCAGGAGCGGGCCCAAGAAGACGAGTCCGAGCGCAAGGCAGACTCGGGCTCCGCCCGCCCTATACTTTTTGATCATGTCATGTAATATGTAGCACATACATCATCCTGGGTCAAACCAAGCGGAGGCCATATCCATGTCGGGCAGCCTGCTCGAGTTTCTCACAACGGCATTCACGGAACCCGTGAGGGATCCGCTCTGGGGCAATATCATGCTCACCCCCGAGCTCGAAGTGCTCGCCTCGTCCGCCCCCTTCGCCAAGTTGGGACGCATCCGCCAGCTCGGTCCGGCGCAGCTCGTCTACCCGGGCGCCACTCACACGCGGCGGGCCCATTCGATCGGGGTGTTCCACATGGCGAGGCGCTTCACCTGGGCCCTCGCGTCGCGGGGAAGTCTCGGCTTCGTCTCGCGCGAGGGGCTCTGCTCGTATCTCGCCGCCGCCCTGTGCCATGATCTGGGACACTTCCCCTTCGCCCATTCACTCAAGGAGCTTCCGCTTGTCGAGCACGAGTCCCTGACCGCCAAGCTCGTCGTTGCGGAACCGCTTCGTTCCCTGGTCGGCGCGACCGGTGCGGACCCGCAGGCGGTGGCGGCCATGATCGACCCGAGCCTTCCGGACCGCGGTGACCGGGAAGTCCGCTTCTTCCGCGGCCTCCTCTCGGGGGTTCTCGACCCCGACAAGATCGACTACCTGACGCGGGACGCGGCGTTCTGCGGCGTGCCCTACGGCATCCAGGATGCGGACTACATCTTCCAGCGCGTCGATGTCGCGCCGGGCGACCAGCTCGCGATCGAAGAGCGCGGCATCATCAGCATCGAGGCGCTGCTTTTCTCCAAATATCTCATGTACCGCTCGGTCTACTGGCACCGGAGCGTCCGGGCCGCGACCGCGATGATCAAGAAGGCGGTGCTGCTGGCCCTCGGAGAGGCAGTGCTTGCGCCCGAAGATCTCTATGGCCTGGATGACGATGGATTCTACGGCAGACTCCGCGGCATACCATTCGCACCCTTCGCACTTGCGGAGTCGGTGTTCGAGGGGCACGTCCATCCAATCCTGCTCGACATAGCCTTCGATGAGGGTGACGAGCGGCATCGCGCCCTGCTGGACCTTGGGGCCCGCCTCAGACTCGAAAGCGAGCTTGCGGAGAAGGCCGAGCGGGAGGGAGCTCATCTCCGGCCGCTGGACGTCGTGATCGACATCCCCGAGCCCGTCTCCTTCGAAACCAATCTGCCCGTGCTGGCCGAGGAGCCCGGGTCGCACGCCCAGGGCAGGGGCGGCAAGGCGGGGTGCATCGCCTTCGGCGACTGCGGCACCGCATTCAGACCCGAGCTGGTCGCCGATTTTGCCCGGACGCTGCGCCGCGTCCGCGTCTTTGTCGCCGAGCCCTCGGAGCAGGCGCGGAAGGTCGCCCTGGAGCTTCTGGCATGAGTCCGGAGCCGGAGCGGGCGAGCGAGACCGGCTCCGCATGGATCACGATCCGACATGCTCTCGAAGGCGACCTGCCGCCCTGGCTCGAGCGCTTCCTCTCCACCGTGGGCCGCGCGATCCATCGGCACCAGATGATCCCGGAGGGGGAGGCGGTCCTGGTCGGCGTGTCGGGCGGCAAGGATTCCCTGGCCTGCGCCGTCGCACTTGCGCTCAGACGCAGGCGACTGCGCAGCCCCTATCGCCTTCATGCCGCACTCGTCGATTGGTCCGATGCGCCCTGCAGGGGCGAGGAGATCGCCGCCCTCGCCGAGCTTTTCGCCCTCCTCTCCGTTCCCTTTTCGGTCATCCCGGGCCGGCATCGCAGTGTGGCCGGCCGGTGGGAGCCGGAAACGGTAGCGCTCTCCATGACGGGCGAGTCCGCCCAAGCTTCGGCAGGCTATGGCTGCTATTCCTGCGCTCGCGAACGCAAGCGCCTGATCTTCCAGGAGGCACGCAGGCTGGGATGCTCACGGGTGGCCTTCGGCCATCATCTGGATGATTTTGTGGGCACCGCCCTCATGAATCTCTGTTTTCGCGGCAGGCTCGAGCCGATGGAGCCCCTGCGCAGTTTCTTCGGCGGGGAGATCAGTCTGATCAGGCCACTGTGCGAGCTGCCCGAATCGAAGATCAGGACCCTTGCCGAGCGCCTCGAACTCCCCGTCGTTCCCTCCCGCTGTCCGCAGGCGGGGCGAAATCTCCGTGACCGCCTCAAACCCCTCGTTGCGGACTTGGCGAAAATGGATAAGCTTGTACGTGAGAAGGTATACCGCGCCTGGTTCGGCGATCCGCGACGTGAGGAGGCAGGATGGACATCCGAAACGTGATGGAGGATCTGGTCAAGGCGGTCGTGGACGAGCTCTTCGACGCCGAGAAGGCCGAGAAACGCCTCGGTTTCTGCACCTGCGACCAATGCCGCCATGATGTGGCCTGCTATGTCCTCAATCGGGTAAAACCCGAGTACATCGTCTCGAGCAGGGGACTTGCCTACAGCGAGCGCGAGGGCCTGGACAAGGTGCAGCGCCAGGCCGATGTCATATCCCTCGTGAAGGAAGGCTGGGGAAAGGTCGCCCACGCCCCGCGGCCCACCTCTTCCCACGGAGGGGAGGAGGCGATCTCCTCGGCGACGGAAGGGCCGGCCTACAATTTCCCCACCATAATGGGCCGGGTCTTCGACGGGAGGAACTTTGCGCCCATCGGAGAGGGGAGGGTGCGTCTGCTCGAGGCGGGGGTCGATGTTCCCATGGTCGATCCCAACTGGCAGAACCCCTTCATCCTGGCCGGGGCGACTGCCGGGACCTTCATCTTCTGGCCCCGGCCCCTGCCCAGTCCGGTCGGCGAGGGGGAGCGAACCTGGACCTTCGAGATCAGAGTCGAGGCTCCCGGCTTCGATCCGCTGTCGCACTTCGCCGAGCTGGAACTGACGCCGGAACGCGTGACCCGTACCGACTTCTCGCTGCAGCGTGTCCAGAAGATCCCCGATCTCTACCTCTTTCCCGAAGGCGAGCCTGAGCAGAACCAGTAGACTCCCCGGGTTTTCGACCGATTACCCCTCCTCAGACGGCGTCCGGCAGCTCTGCAGGGCGGCCCTCGAGTCAGCAGTAGGCGATGAGCTCAGCGGCCGGCACCAGTTCCAGGTCGTGAAACACCGAGTAGATACCGCGCTCCTCGGCATGGCGGATGCGGACAACGCGGTAGGCGATGATACGCGGGGTGGGCAGGGGGAGTGACAGTCTTCGGCCGTTCAGGTCCACAAGTTCGTCGATTCCCAGGGCTTCGTCGATCTCCTGGCTGTCCCCGTCCGGGAAGACGACATGATATTCATATAAAGTCATGACAGGGGCAGTATACGCAGGGAACGCCCCCTGGGCGAGGTGGCAAGCCCCGACCGACAAAGCGCTGCCAGGCGACAGAATCTCCCCCAACCGTGCCCGTGACGGCGACAGAATCCCGGTTATTTCACAGTAACTCAGTGGCCGGGATGGCGGCGCAGCTTCCTTTGGCCTTCTTCCGTCAGGACATCCACGAATACCTACACATCCGTTAGGAGCAGGAGGGAAAAATATAGTTTCTGTCGATTCTTTTCGAATTCGCCTTCGTTGACAGTATGCCGGCAGACGATAAGATAGGATTCGTGGTGGGAAAAAGTGGTAAAACGTAGGAACTAGTGGCATGAACCTGCTGACCGGCGAGTTCAGGAATACCCTGGACGAAAAAGGGCGCCTATCCCTTCCTGCAAAGCTCCGCGGCGAACTCGCCGGGAGCTGTTTCGTTCTCACGCAGGGTGTGGACGCCTGTCTGTGGCTCTTTCCGCCGGAACAGTGGGAATCCCTTTCACGAAAACTGATGGAACAGACCAGCCTGTTCGCGGCCCGGGCGCGACTTGTGCAGCGCCGCATCCTGGCGCCGGCCCAGGAGGTCGAGGTCGACAAGCTCGGACGCATCGCCATCCCGCAGAGCCTCCGGGAGTTCGCGGGCTTGAGCAAAGAGTGCGTGATCCTGGGTATTTCGAAGTACATAGAGATCTGGGATGGCGAAGCCTACCGGAAGTATGTCGAGGAGAACGAGTCGGAATTCCTGGCTGCGGCCGAAGAACTGGGAGGCCTGACGCTTTAGGGCGTCGGGGCGGCCGCCGTGCAGTACGTTCACAGTCCCGTCATGCGTGATGAGCTTCTGGCTCTTCTCGTGCCGGCCCGGCCGGACGCGCTGATGCTGGACTGCACCCTTGGGGAGGGTGGACACGCAGAAGCCTTTCTGTCGCGCTATCCGCAGCTGTGCTATGTCGGCATCGACGCCGATCCCGGCATCCAGGCCAAGGCTCGCGAGCGGCTCGCCGCGTTTGGGGAACGCGTGAGTTTTCTGTCGGGCTATTTTGACGAGGTGCTTCGACGCTGGGACGAGCTGGGGCCCCGGCGTCATCCGGATGTGAGCGGAGCTTCGGGCGGAGCGGCGGCGGCACCGGATCTCGTCCTTTTTGACCTGGGCATCTCCATGCACCACTTTCTCGAATCCGGTCGGGGCTTCGGCTACGCGAAGGACGAAGCGCTCGACATGCGGCTCTCCCCCGCGGCTCCCCGATCCGCCGCCGAACTCCTGGCCCAGGAGCGCGAGGAAGAGATCGCCCGGATCATCTTCGAATTTGGAGAGGAACGCTTTTCGAGAAGAATAGCCCGCGCGATCGTCGAAGCGCGCAGGACGGGGCCGGTTCGGACAAGCGCCCAGCTTGCCGAGCTCGTGAAGAGCGCCGTCCCCGCTTCCTATCGGCACGGGCGGATCCATCCCGCGACAAGGACCTTCCAGGCGCTCCGGATCGCAGTAAACGATGAACTGGGGAGGGCGGAGCGTGGGATCAGGGAAGCGATCGACCTCCTTGCCCCGGGCGGCGTCATCGCCGTCATTTCCTTCCATTCTCTGGAAGACCGAGTCGTGAAGCTGCTTTTCCGCTCCCTGCGCGCCTCGGATGACTCTACTCGCAACCCATATCGGCCGATACCCGAAGGTAGGGGGGTGGCCGGTCTCGAGCTCCTGTTCAGGAAGCCGCTCGAGCCTTCCGCCGAAGAGACGGCTCGCAATCCCGCCTCCCGCAGCGCAAAGCTTCGCGCGGCCCGGAAAGTGGTCGCACAAGGAAAGGCGGAATCATGAGGCGCCTCCTGCCCCTCGTCCTTGCTCTCCTCGGCTCCCTCGTTCTCGTCGCAACCGTGTGGCAGACGGCCCGCTATTCGGCCCTCGCCGCCCAGACGCGACTCATGGAACAGCGCGAGGAGGACTGGGTCGAGGAGAACCGCAAGCTGGCGGCGGGCATTGCGGTTCTCTCCAACCGGCAGCGGGCAGAAGCCATGGCGAACTCACTCGACCTTGAGAAGGCGAGTCCCGAGCGCCGGCTCATCATCGTCGTGCCGGCGAAGGGACGCGGAGGCTCGGATGGCTGAGATCCGCCCTGCCCCCACCGCAGCGCTGTTCACGGCGGCTCTCGCCGCCGAGCTGACCCGAGCCGAACTCGTCGGGGACCCCGGGGCACAGATTGCCTCCGTCTTTGTCGATTCAAGGTCGGTCCAACGTCAGGGCCTGTTCGTCGCCCTCCCCGGGGAGCGGAGCGACGGTCATGCCTACATCGCCGATGCCCTCAGGGCGGGGGCGAGCTGCGTACTCGCGCGGAGCGACCGTCGAGAAGCGGCCGGACAGGCCTGGCGCGAGGCGGCGGGCGAGGGGACCGCGGGCAGGGCGATGCTGCTGGTGCCTGACAGCCTGAAGGCCCTGCAGGTACTCGCCCGGGAACACCGACGGCGGTTTCCCTCGCTGTTCCGGGTGGGAATCACCGGGTCGAGCGGAAAGACCACGACGAAGGAATGTGCCGCCTCCGCGCTCGGACGGGGACGTTCCCTCGTCCTGAATCCGGGCAATCTCAATTCCGACATCGGGCTATCGCTGTCCGTGTTCGCCATGTCGGCCGGGCACGAGATAGCGGTATTCGAAATGGGGATGAACCGCCGGGGCGAGATGGACGAGCTGGCGGAAATCTATGAGCCCGATCTGGCGCTCATAACCAACATCGGGACTGCCCATATCGGCATTCTCGGATCGCGGGACGAGATTGCAAAGGAAAAAAAGAGAATATTCTCCCGTTTTGACGGGCGTCAGGAGGGGCTCGTCTGGGAGGAGGACGAGTATCGTCAGTTCCTGAAGGAGGGCGTCAGGGGACGCATCCTGGAGTACGGTCCGAAGAGCACCACGGGCTTCCGTGCGGCGCGAGATCTGGGGCTGGACGGCTATGAAGTCGACTGGGAGGGCCTCAGATTTATATTCCCGCTCGCGGGTCGGCATAACCTCATCAATGCCATCGCGGCCATGGCCCTCGCGGAGCGC
>DATJQN010000189.1:0-27999 GCA_035505775.1 Rectinemataceae bacterium
GGGGTCGATCCGAGATACGTGCCGGCGCCGTTGAGCCCCGAGTAGTAGGACACCTGGAAGGTCGGAGGATCGATGACTACGACGATCGAGCCGCTTGTCTGCGTGCCCGAGGCCGCTGAGCCGGTTGTTGTCTGCGTGAGATCAGCGGCCGTCGCGTAGGTCGCGCCCGCCTCGGTGCTGCTCATGGAAGCGGCGACCTGATCATCCGCCAGGGCATCGTTGCCGCTCGACAGACTGTTGGAACAGGACAGGATCAGGGGCAGGACCAACGCAAGCCAAAGTACAGACTGAACCCGGAGAGAAATGCGCATGATGAGACCTCCTGAATGAATTGAGTGTCGAAGCTGGAGACTGTCTGCTATCGCTACTTGGCGTTCATATCCTGCGTCCAGGCCAGGTACGAGCGGGCCTTCGCCCTCTGGGACGCCGTCATAACGGGCTCAAGGTCCGCGTACACCGATCCGGAGATCGCGCGAATCGATGCAGCCATGGTCTCCCGGGCGCGAAGGATTTCCTCACGATGGGCGGCTATACTCGCCCGAAGCGCCTGGCGCTGGCGGGTGTCGAGCGAAAGTTCGCGGGAAACGAGCCTCGTAAGGAACTCTGTGCCTTCCGCCCGAGTGGATACGATCGGCTGACCCTTGATCCGGGCGATCAGGACCTGCCTGACCGTGGCGACTTCGAAGCCGAGCGTCGCGGCGGCGCCGACACATATCCCCGCGGCGAAAACGAGTGCCATCACCACCGCTCTTCTCGTATTGACGCGAATTTCCATTGCAAGCCTCGCTATATGAAGAGTCCCAGGATGCCTCCGAGTGCGCCGGCAAAGTCGCTGACGCGCCCCGCGAGCCACGCGGCGCTGACGCCGAGGACAATGGCCGCAGCCGCGGCCCCGAGCAGGAAGCGCCCGCTGCGCCGGCCCCCGTACGAACCGGAATTAGGCAGGGGCGTCGGCCCGGGGTAGGCTGCTTCGGCGGATGACCTGAAGGCCGACAAATATCCGTTCAGTACTGCATCGGATGGGCTGTCGCCGGATGATCCGGACTGGCCACGCAGAGACATTCGTTTCATTTGTGCCCCCTGACAAGATCGGCAAGACGAGCTCTCGCATCGAAGAGACCCGACTCCACCGAGCCCAGCGATATGCCCAAGGTCACCGCGATCTCCTTGTAGGGCAGCCCGGCAAATTCCCGCAGGCTGATGAGTTGCCGCTGGCGCGGGGAAAGTCTCTGCAAGGCGGAGCGGAGACTCAGTACGGCATCGTGATCGACCGGGGCCTGAGGCAGTTCCTCGTCCAACTCCGTCTCTCGGTGCCTTCTTCTCATTGCTGCCCTGGCGTAGTCCTTGGCCAGGTTTATGGCGATCCGATAGACCCAGGTCTCCGGACTCGATTCGCCGCGAAAGCGCCAGACCTTCTCAAGAACCCGAAGCCTGATGTTCTGTGAAAGATCCTTCGCTTCCTCGGCGTTTCTCGAGTAGGAGTAGGCGATGCCCCATATCTTTCTGTCGAGATTCAACAGGACCTCGCCCATATCCGGCTCCCGCTTCAGTCCCCGCACATACCCTCTGCTCTCGGCGGTTCCGCGCTCCCGAACGGTCGCGTGTACCATCTCTGCTCCGCTCTTCGGAACGGTCACTGCAATTAGACGTCGTAGGGAGACGTATTATTGGGTGGAATTGCGAAAAATCCAGAATGGCTCCCGCTCGGCTCCGGCCCCCCCGGTAGCCTCTCGAGACAGGCACGTGCCGTGGATGCTGCGAGGCGCGCTTCCCGATGCGCTTCCCGGCCCAACACGGTCAAGGGATCGGGGCGTCGTGAGGGATGGGGAGGGACCGAAGGGATTCAAAGGGGTGGACGGCGATAGGCTATGGCGCACAACGTTAGCAGGTGAAGGGACCGATGGGCGACCGGCCGCCGTGTGCCGGTCCCGCGGGAAAGGCGCGCGGCGCCCGAAATTCAGTTGTGGCTGGGCTCGGAAACCGGCTCCAGGAGCTTGATGATCTCGTCATAACTTTTTCTCGCGAAGTCCCGCTTGTAGCCTCCTACCATGACGCTCTCATAGATGAGCGTGGCCAGGAATGCCGCCTTTGCCTTGGCATCTTTTTTCCGCTGATTGAGGAGTACTTCGATCTGCTGGAGAATGTCCCGCATGATTGCTCTATCTGTCTTTTCCACCATGTCGATTCCTTTGGTAGAATCCGTCTACCGGCACCTGAACGGATGGCAGATAGTACCTCATCCGGCGCTTTATTGCCAGAGTGCGGGGCGCATGGCCTGGCCATGGCGGGCGGGTGCTGCAGAGCGATCGTGCTGCCTTGATGGCACGGAATCTTCAGGCCCATCGTCTCGTGCCTTCAATATCGATTCGGTCACTTGAATCGAGGACTTTGTTAAGGGATAATAAGATCGAAAGCGAGGTCAATTAATGCCCAGAATCAAGCGGACACTCGAGTCTCAGAGCCTCTATATCAAGATGCTGGAAAAACTGGCGAAGGACTTTGAGGCGGACCTGGCCAAGGCGAAAGAAATATACAAGGATCTCGAGCAGCTCGAAAACGAGAAGGATAAGCACTCCAGGGTCTCGTCCGGCCCGGCTCGATCGGCGAAGATCGGCGGTGAGACCAAGAAAAGGGGACGTCCTGCGAAGAAGGAAGCGGCTACGGCAAAGACTGCAGCCCGCCGGGGCAGGCCCCCGAAGTCGGCGACCGAGCCCAAGAAAAGGGGCCGGCCACCGAAGACGAAATAGGGTTCGCCACCCACCCGCCCCTGCCTCCTCGAGGCAGGGGCGCTCGATCGCAGGCGCCGTCCATGGCGCCCTCGCCTCGCCACGCTCGGCGCTTCCGCCCTTCAAATTCTCTGAGCCCGCTCCACATACGGAAGGCCGCCTTGCGGCGGCCTTCATAATTAGAGTCGGGCTGAGAGGATTTGGCTTCCGGGACTCGACATCGTGTCTCGCCCCTCCAGCCCGGGGCAAACGCTCTCGCCCACATCGGGCGCTCACCGGTTCGCGCCCTTCCCTGTGGGCTCGACCGATCGTGATCCTCGAACGACTCGGACCACGATCGGAGCGTTTGCCCATCAAATCCTCTCAGCCCAAGAAATGAAAAACCCATCCGACATGAGCCGGATGGGTTTCTCAGAGTCGGGCTGAGAGGATTTGAACCTCCGACATCTTGGTCCCGAACCAAGCGCGCTAGCCCCTGCGCTACAGCCCGTAAAAAAAAGCCCGTCGGCGAGACGGGCTTTACGGGAGCGACGGGGCTTGAACCCGCGATCTCCGGCTTGACAGGCCGGCGCGATAAACCAGCTTCGCCACGCCCCCGTGTCGTTTCCGACGAAAATGGACTATAGCGGCGGCCCCCACACGTGTCAAGTGGGGAGGATTATCGCCCCGGACTTGAGGTCGTTTCTGGACAGCGGGGCCGCATTCACCTCGAGGAGACTGCCCGAGTCGTAGGCCGCGTCTCCGCGCTGCCGCTTGAGCAGGGTATAGCCGGCGCTCGAACAGGCGTACTGGCCGCTTGATCCGTCGGGGAGATCGAAGGCTTCCGAGATGACCCGTACCAGTATGCTCTTTCCCCCGCGGGGCTTCCGCTCGCGTTCCGTGTTTCCGGATTGTTCCGCGAAGCCCATCGACGGCCGGAGCGCGGCACCGCGGGCCGCCCAGAGGTAGGACAGGCTCGCCTTTTCCTTTGGCAGCCCCGCCTCCTCCGACAGCGCATGGAGCCAGGCCGGGGCGCGTTCGGTATCGATGCCGAAGTGGCACCAGGGATACTTGTCGCGGCTCTTGGGCATCGTCACCGGTGGGAGGAAGAAGCGCGAGGGGGCCACATTCGGGTCCTTGTGGCTCACCCTCGTCTCGTCCGGCGGCAGGAGGTGCTTGAATATGCCGGGCATCGGGCAGGAGAGCGAATGGGGGCAGGGGCCGAGCGGAGATGCGCCTTCCGCGAGCAGGGCCGCCCGAATGGCCGAGATGAATGCTCCGGAGCGTGGATCACCCGGTTCGAGTATGAACAGGCTGCCGTTCTCCCTCAGGTAGGACAAGAGCGTCCTAGCCGTTTCGATGGCCCGTTCCCCGAGATTCCGATGGTCCTTCCAGAAGAACTCGTTGAAGAGGTTCGCGGCGGTCAGGAGATGGGCCCGCTCGAGGCCGCCCGCTCCGAACACGTCTTTCCGGGTTTCGATCCGCCACGGAGGGATGCGGCCTTCCAGTCTCATGCAGAGCGTCTCGAAGATGCTCCGCCCCGCGTCGAGGATGCGCTCGACGCGGTCGATGCAGTAGATCGTCAGCGGCACCGTGCGAAGCTCAGGCCGTGCGGCCCACAGCGCCATCACCATGGTCAGCGGACCGGAGCCGATATCCACGATCACCGCGTTGTCGGCCAGGCAGAAATCCGCATTGGAGAGCACGGAGGAGAGGCGGTACAGATTCCAGGGGAGAAAGTAGCGAAGGTAGGCGCTCAGCGCTGCCGGCTGACCGAGATAGTCCGCAGCGCGGGATTCCCGATCGGAGGTCAGGTCCTCCCAGAGCTCTCTGATGTCCCCCCTGAGACCGGCGCGATGCCGGGCCGAAAGCGGGAAGCATTCCTCGATGACCGACTGCAGGGACTCGAGAACAGCCAGGCTTTCGGTGGATGCAGTGAGGGTCTCCAGAGGTCGCACGGCCGGCGACTGCTGTTGACCGGGAGTCTGGCCGTGGTCATGAGACGCGTAATTGACGATGCTCGGATCGCTTCTGCGCCTGAGTGCCCCGATGTCCTCTTCAGTGAATGCGGGCAGTCCTTCCAGGGGCGAGGCTGTCCGGTGTTGCGGTCTCGGGTTCCTCGATGGCGGGCGCTCGGTTCGTGTTCTGGCATGATGCTGAGGCTCGGGGCGGCCTGACTTCGGGCCACCGTGCCCGCGTCTGTCGGACGGATACCCCATCGTTCCGGGGCGCGGCTGGGCCGGGGATGTGTCGCGCCTGCCTCCTCCGCGCTCCGCTCCCGGCTTGCCCTTCTGAGGGCCGGGCCGATTGGGAGGTCGGGCGCCCTTTTCGGGCTGGGGCCTCGGTTCTGCGGCATCGGTCCGCGGCGAGCCGCCCCGCGCCACCTTTCTCCGTTCGCGCCTACGTTTGGAGCGGCTCTTCTTGGCATCGGCCGGCTCGGCCTGGCCATCGGCCGCTGCGCTGCGATTGCCGCCCGGCGGCTCTTCCGAAAAGGACGGGGGCGTCCGCTCGGCCTCCGAGAAGAGAAGACCCTGGCGCTCCTTCGATTCGCCGCCGCGCGGCGAGCGTCGACGGCGTTTGCCGAAGGGCCCTGTACCGCTCTCCGGCTGTCCCATGGAGGGTCGATGATGCTGGCCGGACTGCGGCGTCGGGCCGGGGTCGCTGCTCTGGGCGGGACGCGGCTCCCCCGGCGCGGGCCCCTCGGCCCGCGACTCGTCGCTCCCCTGGGGGGGCCTGGAACGTTTTCTCACGGTGCACTCACTATAGCACCCGAAGCGCCGCCGCTACAATACTTGCTGAAGCGTCGCTGACGGGGTCTTTGACAGGCCGCGGGCAGGGCCGGAGACGACGAGGCGCAGCTCGCTTGCCGCGCCCCGTCATCCCGATTCCGCAGCGCGGGCTGGAAGAGCTATTCGAGACTCAGGACCACTTTGCCCGATTCGCCGGACAGCATGGCATCGAAGCCTTTCTGGAAATCGTCGAACTTGAAGTGATGGGTGATGACCGGTGCGATATCGAGCCCCGAGCGGATCATGGCTTCCATCTTGTACCAGGTCTCGAATATCTCCCGACCGTAGATGCCCTTGACGAACAGGCCCTTGAAGATGACATCGTCCCAGTTGATCCCCGTTCCGTTGGGGAGAAGGCCCAGCAGCGCGACTCGTCCGCCGTGATACATGGTGTCCAGCATCTGTGCGAAGGCCTGCGGGCTTCCCGACATCTCCAGCCCCACATCGAAGCCGCCGACCATGCCGAGCTCGTCCATCACCTTCTTGAGGTCGTCCTTGGCCACGTTCACCGCACGATCCGCGCCGAGTTTCTTGGCGAGGGCGAGCCGATACTCGTTGACATCCGTGATGACCACATTCCGCGCGCCATTATGACGGCAGATGGCGGCGGCCATGCAGCCGATCGGCCCGGCGCCGGTGATGAGCACGTCTTCTCCGACCATGTCGAAGGACAGGGCCGTGTGCGTCGCGTTGCCGTAGGGGTCGAAGATCGAGGCGATGTCGTCGCTGACGGAGGGATGGACCCTCCAGGCGTTGGAGGAGGGGATCGAGACATACTCGGCGAAGCAGCCGTCGCGGTTCACGCCCACTCCGCGGGTGTTGGGACAGAGGTGTCGCTTGCCCGCCTTGCAGGCCCTGCACTCTCCGCAGACGATGTGACCCTCGGCCGAAACCCGCTCGCCGAGCTTCCAGCCGACCACCTCGGAACCGAGTTCCACGATTTCTCCCACGAACTCGTGTCCGATGGTCATCGGCGTCTTGATCGTCCGCTGGGACCAGGCATCCCACTTGTAGATGTGCACATCGGTGCCGCAGATCGCGGTCTTTTTCACCTTGATGAGAATGTCCTTGGGGCCCACCGCGGGCATGGGAACGTCTTCCATCCAGAGACCCGTCTCCGGGCGCTTCTTGACGAGGGCTTTCATGGGTTTCTCCTTTTCCCCGCCAGTATAGCCCTGAAGCCCCGGACTGTGAAGAGTGAGACCTCCGTGAGAACGTCGCTTTCGGTCACCTTCCCGGAATCTCCTCCCTTCTTCGGTCCGAATCGATTGACAAACCCTTGTCCTGCTGTAGGATGCAGGGGTGGGAAAACCAACCGCATCGAAGAAGCCTTCGCTCGGCATCCGGGCCCGGATGCAGCTCCTCTTTGGGCCTGCCTTTGCGCTGATCTTGGCAGTGCTTGTGGTCGTCGTCTATGCGCGGGCGGCCGTTCTCGTCAGACAGTTTCTCCAGAACACCGCGGCCGAAACGGCCTCGCGCTATGCGGCGGTCATCGGCGCCAAGGCCACCGAGCCCCTGATCGTGGCCCGTACTCTCGGGCAACTCCTCCTGGACGTTCAGCGCGACCCGGCCCCCCAGCGACGCGCTTCGCTGGACCGGCGCATAGAAACGATGCTCCAGCAGAATTCGAACTTCCTTTCGGTTTGGACGACCTGGGAGCCGAACGTCCTCGACGGGCTCGACGCCAAGAACCGGAACGGCGAATTGGGCAACGACGAGGGCCGGGTGGACATCACCTGGTACCGCGGTTCCGATGACAGTCTGAAACGGCAGGTCAGCTCCGAAAAGGAAATCGAGGAGTCGGAATACTACCAGGTGCCGAAGAAGCGGAATCAGGACACGGTCCTCGGTCCCTATTCCTACTCCTACGGCGGCGGCGCTCCGGTGCTCGAGACGAGCCTCGTTACTGTAATCCACACCGAGGATCTGCGATTCCTCGGCGTCCTCGGGATCGACGTGCCCCAGTCCACCTTCCAGGTCATCGTCGGGGGCATCAAGCCCTACGACACCGGCTTTGCCGTCCTGTATGCCACGAAGGGAATCATCGCGGGGCACCGGGATCCTGACCTGGTTGGGAAAGCCGTCGACGACGAAAAGAGCCAGTTCTCCGTGCCGGCGGAGTTCGAGAAGTACCGGGACAGCATCGTGAAGGGCGCCGATTCGGCCATGAGCCTTGTCCGTTCCGGCGAACGCTATTACGTGGTCACCCGCGGTTTCCGGGTCGGCACGTCCATCGACCGGTGGACCCTCGCCGTCTACATCCCGGAAGCCAAGGCATTCGCCGGCTCCCTGGCCCTTGCGCGGCTCATGGGCGTCGCCGGGGCCGTCGCCCTCGTCATCGTCCTCCTCCTCATCGTCGGAATTTCGCGGGTTCTTTCCACGCCCATAAAGCGCGTATCCGCGGCACTCAGAGATATTTCGCAGGGCGAAGGCGACCTTCGCGTCCGACTCAACGTCTCCTCGCGCGACGAAATCGGCGAGCTCGCGGACTATTTCAACGACTTCGTCTGCAAGCTCGAGCTCACGGTCATCCGTCTCAAGCAGGTGAGCCGGGCCGGCTCCAACCTCGGTGAGGAGCTCGCCTCCACCACCACGGAGGTGGGCGCCTCCATGATCGAGCTTGCCGCGACACTGAAGGCCCAGGCCCAGCGGGTCGTCATGCTTGACGAGAGCGTGGCCAAGGTCGACAGCGCGGTCGAGGCCATCACGAGCGCGATCGGCACGGTGGGCAAGCTGGTCAGCAGCCAGGCCACCGCCGTCGACGAATCGGCCGCGGCGGCGCGGGACGTGATCAAGGGCGTGGAAACGGTCGCCCACGACGCCGAAGGGCGCCGTGCGCTCATCGACAGCCTCACCGGGAACGCCCGCGAGGGTGAACAGGCCATGCGGTCGCTCCTCGATGCCGTCAAGCTCATCGGGTCCTATGCCGCGAATATCGCCGAGATGGTCGGGGTCATCAACGACGTCGCGAACCGCACGAATCTCCTGGCCATGAACGCCGCGATCGAGGCCGCTCACGCCGGCGATCAGGGGCGCGGTTTCGCGGTCGTCGCCGACGAGATCCGCAAGCTCGCCGAGTCCACCGGCAAAAACGCGAAGGGCATCCGCAATCAGCTCCGTACCGTCGTCGCCAAGATCGAGGAGACGGCCGGCGGGGCCGAATCCGCCGGCGGCACGATCGGAGACATGGTCGAAGGGATCAGCACGGTGGCCACGAGCTTCAACGAGCTCATCGTCGCCCTGCGGGCCCTCGCCACCCGGAGTGTCCAGGGCTTTTCCGGACTTGAGGCCCTGCTCGGCGTGACGGGTTCGGTCAGAGCCGCGAGCACGGACATCGAGGAACGCTCCGCCGAAATCAAGCGGGCCGTCGCGGGACTGACCGGCATCTCCGCGGAGAGCAGGGTGGGCTTCGAGGAAATGGGCTCGGGGATCCGGGAGATGACCCAGGCTGCCGAGGCCCTGGCGGGACTGGGGACCCAGAATTCGCACAACGTGGAAACCATCGACGGCGAGCTCGGGCGGTTCCGGACAAGCGATGACCAGTGCGGCGTCGAACCGAAGACCGCGGAAGAAGGCCCGCCGGGTTGACCGGGGACGAGCATGGATCGCTCGAGAAGCGGCACGGTCAGGCTGGAAATCACCAAGCTCGTCGCCGGAGGGGACGGCCTGGCCTTCGTCGACGGCAAAGCCGTCTTCGTGCCGCTCGCCCTTCCCGGCGAGGAAGTCGACCTGCGGATCGTCGAGGAGCGCGCGGACTTCTGCCGCGCGGATCTCGTGGAGGTCGTCCGGCCGCACCCGTTTCGCATAACTCCTCCCTGCCCCATATACTCCAAATGCGGCGGCTGCAATCTCCAGCATCTCGGCTACCGGGGCCAGATCGAGGAAAAGCGCCGGATTCTCGCCGAGGCCTTCCGTCGGATCGGGAAGCTCGAGGTGGAGATCCCGCCCGCTGTCGAGTCGCAGCCCTTCGGCTACCGGAACCGGATGCAGCTGCACCTCGATGCGGAAGGCAGGCTCGGCTTCATGCGGCGTTCGGCCGCGACCGTGGTGGAGGCTCCGGGCTGCCCGATTGCCGTCCCTCCGATACATCGATGGATCGAGGAGCGGGCCGGGAGCAGCCGCGCCCGCGAGGAGCGCGGCCCGAGAGGCGCGTCCGGCGACCGGTTCATCGTGTTCGGGTTCGGCGAGAGAGTGTGGGTCGAGGGGAAGGATGGCCTGGTTGAGCTTTCGATCTCCGGCGAGCCGCTCTCCTTCCACATACGGAGCTTCTTCCAGTCCAACCTCGCCATGGTCGAGCGGCTCCTGCCCGAGGTGCTGGACGGTGTATCCGGGACCCACGCCGCCGATCTGTACTGCGGTGTCGGACTCTTCTCCCGATTTCTCGCCCTGGCTTTCCGGCACCTCACCTGCGTGGAGCAGGATCCGCACGCACTCGAGCTGGCGAGGGGCAACGTGCCCGGGCGGGGGCATCAGTTCAGCGCGCTCTCGATCGAGGACTGGATCCGCAGCCCCGCGGCCTCGACCCGTTTCGACTGCGTCCTCGTCGATCCGCCGAGGAGCGGACTCTCGTCCACGGTCCGGGGCTGGCTTGCGCGGATGAAGGTGCCGACCGTCCAGTACATCTCCTGCGATCCGGTGACCTTCGCCCGCGACGTCGGCGAGCTCGTACGCGCCGGATATCGACTCGAGCGCCTGCGGCTCTACGATTTCTACCCCCAGACGAGCCATATGGAGAGCTATGCGCGCCTCATCTGGGCATAGGAAGCCGGAGTCGCGTCCCGCCTCGCGCGCTCCCCTGACGCCACGGACGCTGCCGCTCCTTGGCGCTGTTCTGTTCCTCGCCCTGGCGCTCCCCTCCCCGGCCCAGGACGGCCGGACATCGGCGGCAGCGAGTCAGTCGCTCGAGGCGGCCTTCCGTCTTCCCGTGGGCGGCCGACCCCTGGTTCCGCCGCTCCTGGACGGCAGCTCCCCGCCGGACCTGGTCTGGACACTCTCGGAGGACGGCTTCCTGTACGCGCTCTCGGAGGAGGGCAAGCTCATTACCCGAGTTGCCGTCGGGAGCGCCGGTGCCGAAGCCCTGGCCATAGATCCCTTCGGCCGGGCAGTCCTCTGCAGCGGCAGCAGCATCGAAGTCTACACGCGGCTGGGCAGCCTGGCGTGGAAGAGCGAACTGGGTTCTACCATCGCCTTCCCGCCCTGCTTCGGCTCCGACGGGCGTCTCTTCGTGGCCACGGAATCGCGACTGGTCTGTCTGAATCCCTCGGGCCTGCGGCTGTGGACCGCGGATCTGCCCTCCGCTCCCCGCTGCCCGCCCGGGACCGACGGGCGTGGTGACGCCGTCGTCGGACTGCCAAACGGTCTGGTTCTGACCTACAGCCCCTTCGGGCAGGAGCTCAGCCGGACCCGGGTCGGAGGGGAGCTCAGCTGCCTCGTTCCCCTCGCGTCAGGCGGCGATCTGCCCTGTCTCGCCGCAGGGCTGGAGGATGGGCGCGTGGTCCTGCTCGACTCCTCCGGTGCCGCGCGACTGCAGATCGCCTTAGGGGGCGGGGGAACCGCAGCTGGCGGGGCAGCCGTCGCAGCGATGCAGTGGGATGGCGCGGCGCTGATCGTCCTCGACCGGCAGGGTCGGGTTTCCGCATTGTCGTCGGCCGGCGAGCGGCTCTGGACCGCGGTGACGGCCTGTATCGACGGGCGGCTGACGCTCTTTCCCACGCGGGTGGTCGTGGCCTCCCGGGGCAGGGTCCTGTCCCTGTCCAGCCGGGGCGAGATCTACCGCGAGGCCAACATCGTCCATGCAGCCGCAGCGGGCGTCGTGTCGCCGGCCGGCTTCCTGTTCTCGGCCGGAGAGGACTGGATTCTTGCGGTTTATCGGTTCGAGCGGCCGCTCGGCGAAGCGCTGCGCCCGACGCTCCCTCCCTATCCGAAGGCTGGAGGAGTGGCAGAGGCCGCGCTGCAATTCGATCCGACCGCGGGGGATGCGGATCGGCAGCTCTTTCTCCTGGCCGATATTGAAAAACGGCTGAGATCGGGTACTATTGGTACGGGGGAAGGGGAAGCGGCAGCCTACTGCGCCGCGGTCGCGCTCGGACAGCTGGATCCCGAGTTTCCGGATTCCGGGCCGCGCCAACGTTCCGACCCCCTCCCGAGGTCTCGGGCCTGCGCGCTTCTGGGGCTTCTGGGCTCTCCCGACTGTCGCGGGAGCCTCTGCACCGTCCTGGCCCAGGACAGCGATCCCGCCGTGCGCGCCGCAGCCTGCGAGGCGCTCGGGAGCATCGGAGTGGATCCCGGCGGCCAGACGGCCGCGGCATTCCTGACTGCGGCGCTCCGCCCGATAGACGGGCAGACCGCGGTGGCCCTGATGGCGGCCCTCGAGCGGCTAACGCTGAGCTCGGGGACGCCGCCTTCCGCTCAGGCCGTCCGAGCCCTGCTTGCCCTGGCGCAGCGCCCCTACGCCGCGTCGGTGCGGGACCGCGCCGCGGCCACGCTCGGCAGGCTGGCCGGGTCGGTCGGACAATAGCACGAGGGGTTGGCGAGGCCCGCGCCGGGCCGCTCGCTCCCGTAGCCACGAGGAGGAATCGTGAACGGTCGCGGTCTCGCACTCGTCACCTGCTCGCTCGCTCTCTGCGGAGCGCTGGCCTCCCGCCCCGCGGCGGCGCTCGATGTCGCGCGCGGCGAGATAGAGTCAACCCAGAACAAGACGGTGGTCTTCGTGAACTACGAGGGCCCCGAGCAGATCATCCAGTCCCTGGCCGACATCAAGGGCATCGGCATCGCCCTCGGCAGGCAGATGGCCGCGGGAGCGCTCCGTACGCCGACTGCCCGATACCAGGTCATCCGCGCCGCCGATCCCAAGACGCCGCAGGGCTTCGACGCGGACATCCTGGTGCTCGCTCCCGACGCGCAGGTGGATCACATCCGCAATCTCCGCTGGATCATCGCGGGCTACCTCGAAGCGGCATGGGGCTACGCCGAGAATGACGCCTTCACGCTCGCCACCTTCATCACGGTCTACAACGCCGTGTACCGGGGCGACATGGCCTATATCTCGTCCAAGTACAAGCCGGTCGTGCAGAAGGAGCTCAGTGCGGACAACGCGGGTCTGGCCCTCGTCTACAGCGAGTGGGCGGGCAAGAGCCGCATTCTGATACCGCTGGGCGCGGCGGCCACGCCGGGTGCCCTCGGGGCGGTCAACACGGGCGCGGTGGCGAGTCCTCCCGTCACCGAAAGCATGCGCAGCCAGCCCGACAAAGGCATCGCCGACCGCCAGGCCATGACCGATCTAAAAGAGCGCGAGGCCGCCCAGAAGCAGGCCGAGGTCGACAAGCAGAAGGCCGATCTCGCCGCCGCCCAGCAGAAGCTCGCCGCGGATCAGGCCGCGGCCGAGGCGGCGCGGGCCAAGCTCGAGGCTGACAAAGCGGCGGCCGCGGCCGCCCAGGCGCCGGCGGGCGCCCAGGCTGCGCAGGGCTCAGCGGCGGGCACCCAGGGTGCGGCCCAAAGCGCGGAGCTGGCCAACCGCGAGGCCGCGGTCGGCTCCCAGGAGCAGGCCGTGGCGGCGGAAAAGGCGCAGGTAACCCAGCAGCAGGCCCAGGTGCAGGCGGGCCAGGAGGCTGTCGCCGCGAAGCAGGCGGAGGCCGCCCAGGAGCGCCAGAATATCACGCAGGACCAGAAGGCCGTCATCGCCGCCGAGGTCGCGGCCAAGGGAGAGGCGGCCGCCGCGGGGCTCTACCTGTTCCAGGTGGTCGATCCGGTCACCCATCTCGCCCGGATCGTCTTCCTCAACGGCGACTCCGGAAGTCTCATTCGCTCATCGCGGGTCAACACCATTCACCCCCGCTCCCTCGTCGACGCCGGGGATTCCTTCGTGGCGGTAGCGGGCGTCACCGGCCATTCAGGCGGCGTGCGCCTCGTGAAGCTCGACAAGACCAGTCTGGAGGACGTTGCCGACGCGAGCACGGAAGCCTTCCCTGACGGCATGATACTTTTCACTGGGGGGGCCTTCTACGCTCCGGCGACAGGCGCCGGGGGCGCGATTTTCCTGGCCCGATACGATGGAGCGCTCAAGGAGACGGCCCGCTCCACCGTCAAGGTGGACGGGTATGCGGTGCTCGCCGCCGGCGCGGGCGGGATAATCGTGCAGGAGGCGACGGGCGCATTCGCCGTGCTCAAGGCCGACAGCCTCGAGCTCGTCAAGGAGCTCAAACCCTGAGCTCGTACGATACTGGCAGCACGGGCCGTCCGGGAGCGCAGCTCTCCGGGCGGCCTGTTGTTATATGACCGGCAGGGGAGGGCGGGGTGAGCAACAGAAGGGCAGCATTCAAGGGCAGGACAGTCGCGGTGGTGGACGATCTGTCCCTCGACGAGCAGCGCTATCTCTATCGCAAGGCGCGGGAGCTCAAGGGGGCGGCGCTGCGCGGAGAGGACGTCTCGGCCTTCCGGCTCGATGACCGGGACTATTCCGCCTACCTCATCTTCATGGAAGACTCGACCCGCACGCGGGAGTCCTTCCGCAACGCCGCCAAGTTCCTCGGAGCCCGGACCAACGTCTTCGATGCGGCCACGTCGAGCTTCAACAAGAACGAGTCCATCGTCGACACCGTCAAGATGCTCTTCGGTTACTCGGCCGACTCGTGCTTCATCGTCCGCTCGAAACTCGAAGGAGTCTGCAGAGCCCTCGAGGACTCGCTCGGCCGCTATGCGGCCCTGCAGTCGAGGGATCGGCCGGCCTTCATAAACGCCGGCGACGGCAAGCACGAGCATCCCACCCAGGAGTTCCTCGACGAGTTCTCCTTCCTCGAGCAGCTTGGCTGGCACGATGAGCGAATCCACCTCGCCCTCACCGGAGACCTTTTCCACGGGAGGACCGTCCATTCCAAGGCGGATGGTCTGCGCGTCTTCAGGGAGGTCCGGGTCGATCTCGTCGCGCCCGATCCTCTCATGATGCCGTCCCACTATGTCGAGCGGATGAAGGCCCGGGGCTACGAGGTCAGGCTTTTCGAGACCCTGGACGAGTACCTCGGGAGCGGGAAGGTCGCGCCCATCTGGTACTTCACGCGGCTGCAGCTCGAGCGCATGGGCGAGGCCGTGCTCGAGAAGGCCCAGGCCCTGCGGGCGGCGGTGACCTTCCGCAAGGACATGCTCGGGAAGCTCCCCGACGGCACACGCTTCTACCACCCCCTGCCGCGGGACCGGGTGAACGCCACGAACCCGACCTTCCTCGACGAGCTCCCGCTGAACGGCTGGGACGGGCAATCGGCGAACGGCTACTGGACTCGCATCGTCCTCATGGGCATGGTCTCGGGCCTGCTCGGGGATGACTTCGAAGGCGAGAGTCCCGCGGTCCGGAACTTCGAGGATGACTTCGTCCGCGAGGCCGCCGTCGTCAGTCGCGAGAAGCCGGAGGTCAAGGTGGGGATCCGCCCCGTCGACGAGGGAATCGTCATAGATCACATCTCCTCGGGAGCGCCGATCGCCGACATCTGGAACCACATCGACGCGGTCCGCTGCATCCTCAAGCTCAACGTCAGGTCAAGCCACGGTGTCTTCCACAACGACCGCGGAACTTTCAAGGGCATCATCTCCCTTCCGGAGATCACGAGCTTCGGCGAACGCGACCTCAAGAAACTGGCCGCCATCGCGCCGGGCTGCACGCTCAACCTCATCAAGGGGCGTCGCGTGGTCAAGAAGTACCGCCTCGACATGCCGCCCCGCATCTATGGATTCGACCAGATCTCCTGCAAGAACGAGGCCTGCGTCTCCCACCCGAGTCACCTCGAGGGCGTCACCCCGGAGTTCCGGCGGAAGGGGCCTCCGGGCGGGGAGGCGGGCACGACCTTCGTCTGCCGCTACTGCGAACGGGAACACAGCTTCCGGGAGATCTGGGACTTGTAGTGCCGGTTTCGCCGAAGCTCTTGAGCTCCTCCTCAACCTCGGCAAGAAAGGCTTCGATGCGGCGCTTGTCCTCGAGGTTCCCGCAGAGATTGGAGCTCAGGGTGATCGTTCCCGCGAAGCCGCTCAGCGCCAGTTGGACGTGGGGCTTGTGCTTGATGGAGCCGCAGGCGTAGGCGGAGACGGGCGTCGCGCCGTCCATGCTTAGGCGGGAGGGGTCGAGCTCGCCCAGGTTCGTCATGCAGATGAGGGGATGGCGGAATCCCCGCCGCATGAGGGAGTCGGCCGCCCCCTGGGGCAGTGACGCGAGCAGAGACATCTTCACGAAGGCGTTGAGCCCGATGTTCCCACTCTTGAGGCCCTTCATCAACGCGACCGTCCTTTCGAGGCTCGCCTCGAAGCTCTCGCCCACCGCCGTTTCAAGCCGCGTGACGGCTGTGGATGAGACGTTCCGCAGGCTTCCGAAGACCCGCGAGGGCAAGTAGCGCCGCATGTCGATCATGATAGGGACCTCGAGCCGCCCGCGCGGGCGGATTCCGGACCCGCGCTCCAGGGCCCGGGAGAGGGTGCGGTAATAGGCTGTGAGGACGGCGTCGTTGATCGTGGCGCGGAACAACCTGCAGGAGGCCCTGAGCCTTGCCACCCGTTCGCGGGCCACGGTCCGAGTCGCGATGAAGGGCCGTTCCTCGCCGCGTCCATCAAGGGGGAACGAGAGCTCGCCCGCTCGATTGCTGTCGCCTCCCCGGCCGAAGAAGGCACGCAGCCGGTCCAGCGGCCCGACAGAGCCCAGGACGTCGGCGATACCGCGGTAGCCGTCGACCAGGGGCGGCGCGTAGAACGGGTCGTCGCGGAGTCGGGAATAGGTCTCGCAGAGGACGTAGGCGCAGTCCTTGAGCGCCGCCCCGTCGGCCAGCATATGGTTCACCGTCAGTGCGATGGCGCTCTGCCCGCCGCGGAGGAATCCCACATGGAGCTGCGGACCCTCCGCCTCGTCTATGCGGTGGGTCCGTTCGGCCTCGAAGGCCGCCCCGTCGTCCACCGTGGCAAAGGCTCGGTCGAGCCCGGCACCCGCGATGCTCTCCCAACGGGCCTTCCCCGGTTCGGCGATGTACCGCGTGGCCAGGATGGGGATGCTCTCGAGCAGGAGCGCAACGGCCTTTTTAAGCCGGCCCTCATCGAGGCTTCGGTCGAAGCCCAGCTCGCAGTGCACCATGTGGTCGTTGAAGCCGCTCTCCGCGTAGAGGAGCTGCATCCGATCGAAGATCTGCGCTTCCCTGTCCATAGCCGAACTTCCTCCTCTTCCTGCGCAGGACGCGTCCGCGCCGGCTCGGAGGGAAGATACGAGAAAGGATGCGAAATGTCAATACCATTAGTATCGAGTACTTAGGGTATTGTTTTTTCTCATTGTATTGACAGGAACTAGATGAATCAATACCATCAGTATTGTAATACCTGACCCGGGAGAAGCATGTGGGCGAAGGAGAAGGTCTTCGGTATCCGACCCGTCGAAAACGGGAGAAGCGTACGGAGGTGAGGGCGCGAATTCTGTCCGTCGCCTACGCTCTGTTCTCGGAGCGGGGGTATGACGGCGCCAGCCTCGAGCGCGTGGCGGAGGCCGCCGGATTCAGCAAGGGCGCCGTCTATTCCAATTTCGCCAACAAGGACGAGCTCTTCTACGAGCTGGTCGCCGCCCGGATAGATGAGCGCATGCAGGCCCTCCGGGCAGGCGAGGGAGGCGGGCCGCCGGTCACGGCGGTTGCGGGTGGCGACATGGCCCGTCGGGTCGGTCAGGCGCTCCGCTCGATGGGGGAGGCTGACCCGGGTTGGCAGGTGCTTTTCATCGAGTTCTGGCTGCGCTGCGCCCGAAACGAATCGCTCCGCGAAAAGCTCGCCCAGCGGCGCCTTCTCATGAGGGAGAGCATCGCCGCTCTCATCCGGGAGTGGACGGCGGCCTCCGGTCTGAAGCTGGACAACGCGAAGTCGATGGACCTGGCGACCACCGTGCTCGCGCTCTCCAACGGTCTGGGTATTGAGGGGATCATCGACCCGGAGGCGGTCAGCCCCGAACTCCTCGGCGAGATTCTGGCCAAGCTCGTCACTCCTCGGTGCCCGGGTGCCTCCGCCGATACTCGTACATCATGATGGCCGCGGCGGCCGAGACGTTGAGCGAATCCACATGACCGGCTTGGCGGATCGACAGCGTCCCGTCGCATTCCTCGCGCAGGAGTCGGGAGACCCCCGAACCCTCGTTGCCGAAGACCAGGACGGAGCGTGCCGGGATGTCGGCGCCCGTGATATCGCTGCCACCCATGTCCGCGGCGTAGGACCAGAACCCGAAGGCCGCGAGGCGCTTGAGGGAGGCAGCAAGGTTGGGCACGGTTGCCACGGGCACGTAGGCCAGCGCCCCCGCGGAAGCGCGCGATACCGCCGAGGAGAGAGGCGCCGAGCGCCGGCGCGGTACCAGCACGAGATCGGCAGCGAAGATGTCCGCTGACCTCAGTATGGCCCCCACATTCTGGGGGTCCTCGAGGTGGTCGAGAACGACGACGAGGGCCGGGGCCTCCGCGTCGAGCGAGGCGAGGAATCCTTCGAGATCGCCCTCGAGTTCCGCGGGTGCCTGGTCGAGCTCGAGTACGATACCGCGGTTGTCGGGAGCCAGGCGATCGAGCTCTTCGCGGCTGCGCCGCGAGACCGCGATGCCGCGCTTCTCCGCCAGACCGAGTATGCTTCGTATCCGGGGGCCGTCCCCGGTGACGAGTATCCTGCCCTCCAGCCCGCTTCGTTCGGACTTGAGAAGCTCTTCGACCGCATGAAAACCCGTCAGCCGGCGCATGATCGGAGTCTAGCCTCGAGGCGGGAGCCGCCACAAGCGCCCCGGCGGGCCGATACGCCCTCCTTTCCGCGAGGGACTAGGGCATGACCGTGAACTCCTGGACCACCTGTATCGCACTCTCCACCGACTCGACTCCCGGAACCGTGCGGGCGGCCGCCACTGCGGCATCGATGGCCGACTGCGTGTTGGAGACTCCATGGAGTACGATTCTGCCGCCCTGCGCCGAAGCCTCCAGGAAATGGACGGGCACTTTCTTGCCGTAGATGATCTCGGTCACCACGCGCTGACCCAGCAGAAGCTCGGCAATCCGCCTGCGTCCCTCCGCGTCGCGGGCGGAATCCACGCGGGCGCGCCGTGTCGCATCGATCAGGGCGGCGGCCTGCGCGATATCGCAGCGGGCGGTGTTCAGGGAGACGTCGTATTCGGTCGGGTCCCGCCATTCCGACGAGAAGAAGTATCGATGGAATCCGCTGCGGTCGTGGTCGCTCTGCTCGATGATCTGAACCGCATGGCGTTCGTCGCATTTGTAGAAATGCATGATGCGCTCGACGCGCACATCCTGGGGGGAAACGAGGAGCACGCTCACGAGGCTGGGCACACTTCGGAAAATCGCCTGGCCGCCCCGGCCGATGATGACGCAGTCACCGTCCGCGGCCTCCTCGAAAAGGGCGGTCTTCAGGAAATGCAGGTAGTCGTCCCGCTCCTGGGAAAGCGAGGCCCAGAAGCCGGGTTTCTTCTCGTCGTATTTCTGGCGCTTGTCGGCGCTGATGCCGAACTCCCCCAGCCTGTCTTCGATGTATTCGCGATCGATGAGTCTGTATCCCGTGATGGAGCCAAGCTCCTTCGCTACGTCCTCCCCCAGGGTCGCAAGTCCGCGTGCGATGGTGATGATTGCCATGGCCCCTCCTTCCGTTCCCCACTTCAACTGTATTGCCTGGACATTCCCAAGTCAAACGATCCGCAGACCGCTGTACCCTCGGATACTCTTCGTATATAGTGGCTGCTCGATGCAGCATGTGGGTGAACTGGCGGCTTTTGGCACGGCCGTCTGCTGGACGATCTCCGCCCTGTTCTTTGAGCGTTCGTCGAAGCGGGTGGGCGCGCTCGCCGTCAATTTCTACAAGGTGCTCATCGCGTTCTTCCTGCTGGGCATCTCGGCCTGGGCGACGCGCGGCATGCCGCTCCCCCTCGATGCCCCGGCGCGCGCCTGGATCTATCTTCCCGTCTCGGGACTGATCGGTTTCGTCATCGCCGACACCTTCCTGTTCAACGCCTACATCCTGATCAGTTCCCGCATAACGGTCATCTTCCAGGCGCTTACTCCCCTGTTCACCTTTGTCCTCGGCTACCTCATCCTGGGCGAGACGATGCGCCCGATCAGGCTGCTCGCCATGGCCCTCGTGGTCGCGGGCATCGCCCTCGTCGTCGGGGCGAAGAACGGCCCCGCACGCGAGCACCATGCCCCGCGCCCGAGGGGGGCGGCCCGCGGCTATGTCTACGCCTTTCTCTCGGCCCTCTTCCAGGCCTGCGGCCTCGTGTTCACGAAACTCGGACTCGGTGACTACAACGCCGTGTCGGGGACCCAGATCCGCGTCATGACCGCCGTGGCCGGCTTCGCGCTTCAGGCCATCATCCTGCGCCAGGGCAGGGCGGTATTCCGCTCGATGCGCGACCGGCACGCCCTGCAAGACACGTCCATGGGCGCCTTCTTCGGTCCGTTCCTCGGGGTGGTCTTCTCGCTCGTCGCCCTGCAGAAGACGAGCGCGGGCGCCGCGAGCACCCTCATGGCCCTCACCCCCGTGCTGATCATCCTTCCCTCGGTCCTCTTTTTCAAGCAGCGGGTCAGGATCGTCGAAGTCGTCGGCGCGGCGGTCGCCGTGGCCGGAGCGGCGCTCTTTTTCCTGATCTGATCACCGGAGAGAGCTCGTTGCGCGATCGTCCCGCGGGACGCTATGCTTGAACGCATGAGTATCCGCCTGCATTCCGAAGGGGGAGCCGGGGAAGTCACCGGGTCCAAGCACGTCCTCGCCGTGGACGGAGCGCGCTGTCTGATCGACTGCGGGGCCTTCCAGGGGAAGCGCGAGCAGGCAGAGGAAAAGAACAGGAAGCTCGTCCCCGATCCGGAGTCGATCTCGTCAGTCGTGCTCACCCACGCCCATTTCGACCATTGCGGGATGCTTCCGCTGCTTTCCAAGCGGGGTTACCGCGGCAATATCTACGCCACGCCGGCGAGCCGCGATCTCGCGGGTCTGGTCATGATGGACTCCGCCGCCATCCAGGCGCGGGACGCCGACTACCTCTCGCGCCAGGCCGTCAAGCGGGGACAGCGCTTCGACTGGCAGCCCCTCTACGACGAGGAAGACGTCATCAGGGCGACGGGGCAGTTCGTGACGGTGTCGTACAACCGGCCCCTGCCCATCGGTGACGGTCTCAAGATCGAGCTGTACGATGCGGGCCACATCCTCGGTTCGGCCATCTGCTATACCCATGCCCGTGACCGTTCCGGTCGGGAAGTCGTCATCGCTTTCACCGGCGATCTCGGACGGAAGAACAAGCCGATCATCCGCGACCCGGCCGTCATACCCCCGATGGACTACCTCGTCCTTGAAGCGACCTACGGCGACCGCCGTCACGAGAGCACCGAAGACGCCATGGGTCGCCTGGCCGCGATCGTGAGCGAAACCGCCCAACGCGGCGGCAAGATCGTGATCCCGGCCTTCGCCATCGAGCGGACCCAGGAACTCGTGTTCTATTTCCATCTGCTCGCCGACGCGCGCCGCATCCCCGAGATTCCCATCTGGGTCGATTCGCCGATGGCCATCAACGCGACGTCCATCTTCCAGATCCATCCCGAATGCTACGACCAGGAGACCCACGAGGCCTTCATCAGGCATCACGAGAACCCCTTCGGCTTCAACGCGCTCCGCTTCGCCTCGAGCGTCCAGGACTCGAAGCGGCTCAACGACCTCGAGGGGCCTGCGGTGATCATTTCCGCCGACGGCATGTGCGAGGCCGGGCGGATCCAGCATCACCTCATCCACACGATCTCGGACTCGCGCAACACCATCCTCCTCGTGGGCTACATGGCCGAGAACACCCTGGGGCGGAAGATCCGCGACCGCGCCCAGGAAGTCAGGATCCATGGCGAGCTCTTCAAGGTCCGCTCGCGCGTCGAGGAGATCAATGCCTTCTCGGCCCATGCCGACTACCAGGAAGCCTGGGACTGGATGGCGAGCCTTGACCTGTCGCGGCTGAAGCGCGTGTTCCTCGTCCACGGCGAGCCCGCAGGACTGGAGCACATGCGGGGCTTCCTGCTGGAGAAGGGCGTGAAAGAGGTTCAGGTCGTCCGCTATGGCGAGCGCTACGATTTGTAGCCGTTTGGCCTGACCCCTCCCCCGGCCGCGCCCGAAGCCGGCTCAGCTTGAGTCTTCCGAATCCTGCCTCATCTGCCGATATTCAAAGGAGGGCCTGACCTGACATCCGTCGTCGGGCCTGAGCTCCTCGGCCGATCCTGACATCGGCCCACCAAGGCGGGATGCATGCGCGCAGTCGTTATAGCGATACTTCTTCTCATGCTCGGTCTGGCTCCCCTCGCGGCCCTGGACAGCGGCGCAGCGGCCCCGACCGACTCGACTACGGCAGCCCCCGCTGATACGACTACGCCGCCCGCCGACACGACTACGGCAGCCCCCGGCGACACGACTACGCCACCGGCCACCGACACGACCACGCCGCAGGCGACGCCGCAGGCGACGCCCCAGGCCACGGGGACAACGCCACCCGGCTCCGCCGATCTTCTTGCCGAGGTGGAACGGCTCGGCACGCAGCTCGAGCAGGCCAACACGATAATCGACGAACTCAGGGCCGAGGCCAACACCCTGCGGGATAAGGCCGACGCATCCGACGCCGCTGCCAAGGAAGCCCTGGCCAAGGCCCAGGCCTCCGACGAGGCGGCCCAGGCGGCCGAGGCAAAGGCGCAGTCCCTCGCCGACAAGGCCGCCCAGGCCGATCAGCTTGCGGCCGAAGCCGCCGATCTCCGCTCGAAGGCCGCCGATCTCGAGGCGCAGATCGCCGCCATGGAGAAGCAGAAGGAAAGCCTGACGAACAAGATGCTCTCCTTCGGGAGCCTGAAGCTCGATCCGGCGGACTTCCCCACGGTCGTGCTCCAGGGCTTCGCCCAGGCGGAAAAGCGTATGGGAACCTGGGCCATCGACGGGACACAGGCAAGCCAGACCGATCCTCGGCAGTTCTTCAGCCGACTCACCTTCCCCGTGCTGCAGTCCTCGACCCCGACTCTCTACTCCTTCGATGTCCGCGCGGGCGCCAAAGGATGGGTAGGGGCCGGACTGCACTTCTTCGCGGCGTCGGTGAAAAAGCCCCATGGCTACGGCGAGGGCAAAAGCCTGCTGGTATGGCTCACGCGGGACGCGAAGGTCCGCGGCGGCCCCCAGACCTATCTGCAGCTGTACCGGAGCGACGACGATGTCAACATGGAACGCGTGCTCGACGCCCTCATCAAGGAAGGCGTGAGCAGCTGGCATCATCTCGACGTGCTCTACGATCCGACGACGGAGTTCGTGGTGGTCGCCATCGACGGGAGCGTGAGGGCCGCATACCGGACCTTCTTCGGAATCGGGGCCGGCGTCTCGGTGTCACTGCGCACCCTCGGCGACGGGGTCGCCTTCAAGAACTTCACCGTGCGGCGCTGATGCCGGCGGGCCCGGTGAGCCGGGCCCGAGGCCCGGTCAGCCCTCCCGGGCGAGTGCTTCGACCAGCGAGGTCAGGAAGCCCCAGAAGCTGGCCACTGATGGCATGAGCAGGGCTTCCTTCGGGGAGTGGGGGAATCGGATCGTGGGTCCTATCGAGATCATGCGCCAGTGCGGGAACTTCTCCCTGAATATGCCGCACTCGAGCCCTCCGTGGGTGGCCATGATCACGGGCTCGGCCCCGCAGCGCGCCCGATAGACTTGGGCGGCCCTCTGAACGAGGGGACTGTCGGGTTCCGGCGACCAGGCGGGAGCGGAGGCAGGTCTCGTGGTCCGGGCCCCGAGTCCGCGCAGTCTGGTTTCGACCTCGGCGGCGATGGCCTCTTTTTCCGATTCGAGCGAACTTCGCACCATGGCCAGGACTTCGAGACCCGGATGCCGTTCCGCTTTCAGGCTTGCGATGCCGAGGTTGCAGGAACTCTGCACCGCTCCGGGCACTTCCGGATCGAGGGCGATGAGCCCGTTCGGCAGCGCGAGGAGGCAGGTCAGGAGACGGGAGCTGAACCCGGGCGCGAGCGCTTGGGCCGCGGGCGGAAGCTCGACCGTCGTCACGGCGAGATCCGGGTCCGCGGCACGATGCCGACGGGTCAGCTCCCCGATGGAACGATCGAGCCGGGAGCGCCACCTGCCCAGAGCCGAGGTCGGGAGGAGCACCTGGGCGACCGCGTCGCGCGGAATGGCGTTGGCCGCGGTGCCTCCCTCGAAGGCGGCAAGTTGCCAGGAGCTCCCCTCGCCCGCCGACAGCAGCAGCTCCGCCAGGACACGGCTGGCGTTGGCTCTTCCAAGATGGATATCGGCCCCGCTGTGGCCTCCGCGAAGCCCGCCGACGCGCAGCTGCAGGCCGACGCGATCCGGGTCGCTTGCCGCGAATTCAGCTTCGAATTCGGCCCGTATCCTGACCGTTCCCGCACAGCCTATGCAGAGTTCGCCGGCATTTTCGTGGTCGAGGTTGATCAGGTAGCTGCCCCGAAGCTCCCCGGGATCGACCGATCGCGCGCCGCCCATCCCGTCTTCCTCGTTGACGGTGAAGAGGCATTCGAACGGTCCATGCCTGAACCCCTTGGACTCGGCGAAGGCCAGGGCCGCGGCCACACCGATGCCGTTATCGGCGCCGAGCGTGGTGCCGGTGGCCTCGAGCCATTCGGGCTCGTCCTCGCTGATTCTCGGGCGGATCGGGTCTCGGTCAAAGCGATGGGGTATGCCCGCCTCGGCCTGGCCTACCATGTCGAGATGGGCCTGGAGAATCACGCCGGGAGCATCCTCGGCGCCCGGGGTGGCGGGCTTCCTGATCACCAGGTTCCCGGCGGCGCCTTTCGCGGTTTCCAGCCCGGCTCGCTGCGCGCGCCCGCGAATCCACTCGGCCAGGCCGGCCTCGCCGCGCGAGGGATGGGGGATCGCGCAGAGAGACTGGAATATGGCCCAGAGTTCCCGCGGTTCCCCTGTTCCAAGGGGGGATTCGTCCATGCTAGAGCCCGCAGAGGCCGTCGATCTTGGCCACCCGCTGTTCGTGTCGCCCGCCTTCGAACTTCGCTTCCATGAAGACCTCCAGGATGCGGGTGGGCGGAACGGCGTACTGCACGCGGCCGCCAAAGGCGACGAAGTTGGCGTTGTTGTGCTCGCGCGCCATGCGGGCGGTGAACTCGTCATGTATGAGTGCGCAGCGAATTCCCGAGATCCTGTTCGCGGCCATCGAGATGCCGATCCCGGTGCCGCAGAGCAGGATGCCGAAATCGTAGCCGCCTTTCTTGTACTCGGCGCAGGCCTCGGCTGCCTTGTCGGGATAGTCCACCCTGTCCTCGGTATCGACGCCGAGGTTCTTCACCGTGTGGCCCTTGGATTCCAGCCAGGAGCGCAGTTCGTTCTTGAGGGCGACCGCCCCGTGATCGTTCGCGATGACTATGTGCATGTGCCAAAGATAGCATGCCGGGAGAGGAGGGAGAAGGCGCGACCTGGGTTTCAATCGTGAGACAGGCTGGGCAGCGTAGGGGCTGGGGGAGGGTACCATGATCCATCGTGCGACTCACCGGCTCGGGACTATCCGGCCGGATGCCTGCCTGGCCATCCCGATCACCGTCCTGGTGCTGGCCCTTTCGTCCTGCGCACCCGCCGCCGGTCCGGACAGGATGGATGCCCTGGTCCCGGACGGAGACCTCTGTCCTCCGCTTGTGCTCGACGCCGGGCCGACCGGAGCCCAGTCCTACAGCCTGAGGTTCGATGAGGACGTGGAGGCTGTGGAGGGCAGTTTTGCGCTCGAGCCGCCGGATGCGCTGCTCACCGCATCGTCGCGGGGCTCATGGCTCGATATCGCGTTTTCTGCGCCGCAGAGGCCCGGGACCGACTATGCCGTGGCCGGGGAGGCCGCCGACCGGCACGGCAATCGGACCCGCTTCGTATTCCAGTTCCCCGGCTGGAACGACCGCCAGCCGGAGCTCAGGATAAGTGAGCTGCAGACCGCCAAGAACAGCTCGAGCCTTCATCCGCACCGGGATTTCGTGGAACTCCTTGCCATGACCGAGGGCAACCTGGGCGGAGTCGAACTCGAATGGTGCAGCTCCGTGAAAACTTGCGTGTATCGTTTTGCCGGCGTTGAGGTGGCATGTGGGGAGCGCATCGTCCTTCATCTTGCGCCCGAAGGTTTGGCCGGAGAGCGGGACGAGACGGGGGAGGATCTGGCGGTTTCCGAGGGAGTGGATTCGAGCCCCACGGGGAGGGACTTCTGGTCGGCGGCTGGGGGCCTCCCCGACCAGAGCGGGGTCCTCCTCCTTCGCTGGCGGCCGGGCGTTCAGCCGGTGGACGGCCTTTTCTATTCGGCGGACGACAAGTCGGGCCCCCTGCCGGAGGACAGGATCGCCGCGGCACTGCAGACCATGATGCATGCGGGAATCTGGAATTGTGCATCCGGCGGGACAACGTGGGAGGAGGGTTTCAGATGGCACCCCTCGGTCGCCCGTTCACTGGACAGAAGAGAGGGTGGAGGCTGTGGGCAGGACAGCTGGTACCTGTCCGCATCGGGTGCCCAGAGTCCCGGCCTGCCCAACGACCCGGCGCCCTGAGGAACGGGGCTGAGGGAGCTCTCGGGACCCTGCCGCCTTTTCCCCGGTACTAGACGATGCTCTTGAAGAGGCCTTCGATATCGTGCTTCGGAAGCGCGCCGGCCTTCTGGGTCATGAGGGCGCCGCCCTTGAAAACCATGAGGGTCGGTATGGATATGACATTGTACTGAGCCGCGAGGTCGCCTTCGATGTCCACATTGACTTTGCCCACCTTGAGCTTGCCCTTGTAGCTGTCCGCGAGCTGGCCGACGCTCGGGGCTATCATCTTGCAGGGCGTGCACCATTCCGCCCAGAAATCGAGCAGGACGGGGACGGGAGACTCCATGACTTCCTTCTGGAAGTTGGAGGACGTAATGGTGATCTCTTCGCTCATTGAGGCTCCTCGCGATGCCTGGATCGGGTAATCAGGGGCGATCCGCTAGGTAGCAATATAGGGAGAAATCACCGGCTCTGTCAAACCGGGACTGCCCGATCTTGCGCCGGCCGCCGCTCCCGCCTACACTCAGGCAATGGTCGAGCTCTTCCTCCAGATACTGGTGACCGTTCTTATCGTCATCGATCCCCTGGGCGCGGTGCCGATCTTCATCTCCGTGGCCGGCGACCTCGACGAATCGCGGAAAAGCCGGACTATCAGGTCGGCCATCGCCATAGCCTTCGTGGTCCTCGCGGTCTTCATTCTCGGCGGCAGATACATCCTCCGTTTCATGGGCATACATCCCGGGGCCTTCTATGTCGCGGGCGGAATGCTGTTCTTCCTGATCGCGATCGACATGCTCTTCGGTCAGCCCAAGCGGGCACGGACCTCGAGCGACGAGGAACCCGAAGGCGAGGGACCCTCGTCGATCGCCGTCTTCCCCCTCGCCATCCCCCTGATCGCCGGACCGGGCATGGTGACGACCATCATGCTGTACAGCGCGGGCAACTACGAACCCGTGACCACGACGCTCATGCTCTTCGCGGCCGTCATCGTCGCTCTCGGGGCGATGTTCGCGGCACTCACCGCGAGCGGCCTGATCCTGCGGGTCCTCGGCAAGACGGGAGTTTCGGTGATCGAGCGCATGATGGGGCTCCTGCTTTCCGGCCTGGCCATCCAGTTCGTGTACGACGGACTGACCAAGCTCGGGGTGCTGGGCCGCGCGGGATGAGAGCACAGGCCACGCCCGAAGGGGAACTCGCCGGGGCGAGGGTCCTGGTCACGGGCGCCACCTCCGGGATCGGGCTCGCGACGGCCCGGCACTTCGCTCGGCGCGGCGCCGCGGTCATTGGAGTCGGGCGCGATGTCGAGCGCTCGTCGCGGGCGCGGGCGCTCGTGGATGCGGCGGCCCTGGCAGGGGGCGCCCCCGAGCCGCGCTTCGAGCTGGCGGACCTTTCGCTCATGTCCAGCGTCGCCGACCTCGCCGGGCGGCTCGCGGAGCAGCCGGGCGGTCTCGACATCGTCGCCCACGTCGCCGGCTACTATTCCGACCGGCGGCGGCTCAGCGCTGAGGGGATCGAGCTGCAGTGGGCGGTCAACCACCTCGCTCCCTTCGCCCTCACGCTGCGCCTGCTTCCGCTCCTGGAAGGGCGTCGCCGTCCCAAGATTCTGGTCGTCAGTTCGGAGTCCCATTACTTCGGCAGAATTCGCTGGTCCGATACTTCGCGTCGATGGGCCTACGTCGGCATTCTGGCCTACGCCCAGTCCAAACTCGCCAACGTGCTGTTCGTCCGCGAGCTGCACCGCAGGTACGGGGAGAGGATCGATTCATTCGCCGTGGATCCCGGGCTCGTGGATACGGAAGTCGGCGGCAAGCACGCCTCCGGCTTGACGCGGCTCTTCTGGTCGATGCGGAGCGCGGCGGGCGACCCGCCCGAGCTGCCCGCCTCGCTCATCGTCCACCTGGCGGCCGCGGCCGAGTTGGATGGGAGGGGCGGTCGCTATTGGCGTGACCGGGCCGAACGGCAGCCCTCTGCTCGGGCCCTGGAGGAAAG
>DATJQN010000190.1:0-4597 GCA_035505775.1 Rectinemataceae bacterium
GGAACTACCGCGTCTCGCTGTACATGCTGAACATGACGGATACCTATCCGCCGTTCTCGGGCAAGGAATGATGGCGGGGGAGGGGAGGCCGACCGTGGATGAGAACAGCGCCGGGACGACGCCGGAACCTATGGTTCTGCCGCAGCCCGGAGAGATCCCCGCCGCCGAGCGCGACGACGCGCTCGGAGCCTATCTCATGATGTTCGCGTCCCTCGCGGTCGGCCTGCCCCTTCCCTTCCTCAATCTCATCGCCTCCTTCATCTACTACTCGATCAACAAGAAGCGCTCCGCATTCGTCGCCTTTCACGCGCTCCAGGCCCTGCTCGCCCACCTTCCGGTGGCCATCGGCAACGCGGGGGCCGTTGTCGGCTTCATTTTCATTCTCATCGGGCGTCGCGCTGCGCCCGGAGCGTTCTGGATCTTCCTCGTGGCCCTGGTCGTTCTCAATATCCTGTATCTCGTCTATTCGATCATTGCCATGCTGCGGGCGGCCAAAGGGCGGTTCTACTACATTCCGCTGGCGGGTCGCGCGGCTTTCTCCTTCTGGTTCGGTGAAGGCGCGGACAGCAGACGCCGCCGGGCCGAGGAGCGCAGCGCCCGCGGCCGGGACGACGGAAACCGGCCGCCCCGCGGTCTTGGAGGCGGGCGACCGCTGGGATAAGCTGGAAGCCGACCGGCCACGACGGCCGGCCGGAGGCAAGCCATGCTGTTCAGCGACCTCGTCGACGCCTACGATCGTTCCCGCCGCCGCCGCAATGTCTTCCACGATCTCATGCGGTACCGCGTCCGCGAGGTCCTCCTGGTCGCGAGTCTGTACGATTCCTTCGTCATCGAGTCCGACGGCGTCCTCACCGAGCAGATCTACGGCGAGTATTTCAAGCTGAACCTGAGCGCGGTGCCGCGACTGACCTGCGCCTACACGCCCGAGGCGGCGCTCGACATGTTCTCCGACGGAAGCTTCGACATGGTCGTGCTGATCGCCGGCCTCGATTTCGATCGGCCCCTCGCTCTCGCCCGCGACATGAAGGCCCTGTTCCCGGCGGTTCCCATCCTTCTCATGGTGACCAACAACACGAGCTTCGCCGCCCTCGACCAATCCCGGCCCGAGCTGCTGGCCATCGACCGCGTCTTCGTGTGGAACGGCTATTCCAAGCTCTTCGTGGGCATGATCAAGCACGTCGAGGACATGCGCAATGTGGACGCCGACACCCGTACGGGCCTCGTCCGCGTCATACTGCTCATCGAAGACTCCGTGCGGTACTACTCCCGCTACCTGCCGCTCCTCTATCAGGTCGTCCAGCGCCAGACCCAGGCCCTCATCGAAGAGGAGCCGGGGGTGGAAACGCACAAACTTCAGCGCTCACGTGCCCGGCCGAAAGTCCTCCTCGCCTCGACCTACGAGGAGGCGGCCAACCTGTTCGAGCGCTACGAGCCCTCGATGCTCACCGTGATCTCGGACCTCCGCTTTCCCCGCGGCGGGGCCATGGACGACGATGCGGGCTTTGACTTCCTCCGCATGGCCACTTCACGCATCGAGGACCTGCCCGTCCTCATCCAGTCGAGCGAACAGGACGTGCGGGAGCGAGCGGCTGCCATGGGAGTCGCCTTCGTGGACAAGAACTCGGAGTCGCTGGAGCACGAGCTGGCGACCTTCCTGCGGGACAATCTCGGATTCGGACCTTTCCGCTTCCGTTCGGCCACGGGGCGGATAACCGCCGTGGCCCGCACCATAGACGAGTTCATGACCTGTCTCCGGGACGCGCCGACGGAAAGTGTGCTCTACCATTCGCGACGGAACGACTTCTCGACTTGGCTCGACGCCCGGGGCGAGACGGAGTTCGCGCGTCGCCTCCGGCCCTACCAGGTCGAGGACTTCGTCTCCTCGCAGGAGCTGCGGGCCTTCATCCTCCGACTGCTCGAGGAGGTCAGGCGCGACCGCACGCGCGGCAGCCTGCCCTATTTCGAGGCAGGCTCGACACGGGAGGAGAACGCTGCCACGCGGCTCGGCGACGGCTCGGTGGGTGGCAAGGGAAGGGGCATAGTCTTCATCCGCAGCCTCCTCGAGAACTTCGACTTCTCGCGGCAGGTCGAAGGTCTCGACGTGAAGATCCCGAGGACGGCCTTCATCGGCATCGACGAGTTCGAGCGCTTCCTCGAGTCCAACGGCCTGTGGGCCTACGCCTTCTACGAATCCGGCGGCGAGGACCTGCGCGAGCGCTTTCTCGCGGCCTCGCTCGACGAGGCTCTGAAGGCGCGGCTGCGCAGCTTTGTGCTCTCCACGCGGCGCCCGCTCGCGGTGCGTTCCTCCGGACTTTTCGAGGACATGCTGATGGTGCCCTTCTCCGGCATCTATGACACCTACATAATTCCGAACTCACATCCAGACCCGGAGGAACGCCTGCGCGAGCTCTGCCGTGCGATACGGCTCATCTACGCCAGTCTCTTCTCCCCCAAGTCGAGGGCCTACTTCGAGCTGGCCAAGTACAACCTCGAAGAGGAGCGCATGGCCGTCGTCGTCCAGGAGCTCGTCGGTTCGAGAAGAGGGCGCTGGTTCTATCCGCAGGTCTCGGGCACCGCCCAGTCCTTCAACTACTATCCCGTCTCCTACGTCAAGCCGGAGGACGGACTCTGCGTGGCGGCCCTCGGCCTGGGCTCCTACGTGGTGGACGGCGGGGCCGCCTTCCGATTCTGCCCCCGCTACCCCAAGCTCGACGTGGTGGCTCCCGACCGCCTGCGCGAGAACAGCCAGCGGAGCTTCCGCGCGCTCGACATGGAAGGGGGGAGTGGCAATCCAGGTTCGGGCCCCGGCGGCGCCCCCGGCGATGCTGCCGGCGGCGAATCGCTGCTGGTCGACCTGGACATCGAGGTGGCCGAAGCCGACCCGCACTTTCCCCTGGTCGCATCGACCTGGGATATCGCCAACGACCGGCTCGTGGCGGGCACCGGCGCGCGAGGGCCGAGAATCATCGACCTGGCCAACATCCTGAAACACGAGGCCCTGCCCCTCGCCCGGGCCATCGAGACCGTGCTCGAGATTGGCTCGAGCGCGATGGGGACCCCCGTGGAGATCGAGTATGCCCTCAACCTGGATGAGGAGTCCGGAAGACCGGCGCTCTATCTGCTCCAGCTCAAACCGCTGATACGGATCGAGGACAAGGTCGAGATCGACATCGGGGGGGTGGACCGCGAGCGCTGCATTCTCGTGTCCGAGCGCAGCATGGGCAACGGCCGGGACGCAAGCATCCGCGACTTCGTCTGGGTGGATCCGGAGCGCTTCGATCGCGGCGCGACGCTCGAAATTGCCGCTGAGGTCGGGGCACTGGACAAGGAGATGCGCGAGCTGAACCTGCGCTACGTGCTGATCGGACCGGGCCGGTGGGGGACCCGCGACCACTGGCTTGGCGTGCCGGTCACCTTTCCCATGATTTCCCAAACGAGGGTGATCGTGGAGGCTGACCTTCCCGACTTCAAGGTCGAATCCTCCCTGGGTTCCCATTTTTTCCACAACGTGACAAGCATGAACATCGGCTATTTCACCGTGCCATGGAACGGTCAGAGCTTCGTGGACTGGAACTGGCTGGCCTCCATGCCCGTCGTGCGGCGCGGCGAGCGCTGCGTGTGGACCCGCCTCCCCGAACCCGCTGAGATCCTGATGGACGGCCGACAGAGCCGCGCAATCATCCTGAAACCGGTGGCGCCGGGCTCCGCCGCCGGCCCGGCGCCACGCTGAGCGGCGAGCCAGGTGTTTTGCCCATCAAAACGATATTGATAATATTGATACGATTCGGAGTTGCCGGGTTTTAAAAATCGGGCTATACTGTCGCTGCTCCGAAACAGGTGGCACTTCAGGTCGCACCGATACGCCAAGGTCAGGTACGCATGCGCGAGCCGAGATTGAGGCGATGAGGATAGCTGAGAATCCCACAAGGAGGGGTACCGTGAGCAGTTACGCACAGGATTTCATGGCCGAGATCAAGGCCAAGAACCCCGGCGAGCCCGAGTTTCACCAGGCAGTGCAGGAAGTCGTCGAGTCGCTGATTCCCGTGTTCGAGAAGAGCCCGCATTACCGCAAGGCCAAGGTTCTCGAGCGCATCTGCATCCCCGAGCGCACCGTGATGTTCCGCGTTCCCTGGATCGACGACAAGGGCGAGATCCAGATCAACCGCGGCTACCGCATCGAGATGAACAGCGCCATCGGCCCCTACAAGGGCGGCCTGCGCTTCCACCCGACCGTCTACCTCGGCATTCTCAAGTTCCTCGCCTTCGAGCAGGTCTTCAAGAACTCCCTCACCACCCTCCCCATGGGCGGCGGCAAGGGCGGCTCCGACTTCGACCCGAAGGGCAAGAGCGACAACGAGGTGATGGCGTTCTGCCAGTCGTTCATGTCCGAGCTGTTCCGCCACATCGGTCCCGACACCGACGTTCCCGCGGGCGACATCGGCGTGGGCGGCCGCGAGATCGGCTACCTGTTCGGGATGTACAAGAAGCTCCGCAACGAGTTCACCGGCGTGCTGACCGGCAAGGGCCTCAACTGGGGCGGCTCGCTCATCCGGCCCGAGGCGACCGGCTACGGCTCAACGTACTTCGCGCAGGAGAT
>DATJQN010000191.1:0-6971 GCA_035505775.1 Rectinemataceae bacterium
GATCTACGCCTCGGCGAGGGAAACAGGCTCAAGGGGACCGGACGGCAGGGCGCTTTACGAGGCCCTTCGTGCCCGTCGTCGAGCCGCCGGCGACCGCGTGGAGCACCTCTATTTCGACGATCCCCTCGATGCTGCCGAACCACTCGCCTCGTTGCTGCGACCCGGAGATCTTTTTCTGACCCTTGGCGCCGGAGACAACTGGCGGCTCGGTCTCGCACTCTACGAAAGACTGCAGCACGCGGAGAACAGCTGATGATCAAGAGCATGACCGGCTTCGCCCATCGGGACCTCAACGCGCAGGGGCTGCGCGGAAGCATCGAGCTCAAGTCCTACAACAACCGCTATCTTGACCTTTCCATCTCGCTCCCTCCCTATCTTTCGCGGCTGGAGCCACGGGTCCGGGACTTCATTGCCTCGCGCGTCACGCACGGCAAGGTCGAGTTCTGGCTCCGTCTTCGCGAGCTCGATGCCCCCGTCGCCGTGAGCGCAGATCTCGTGGCGGCAGCGGCGGTCGCACAGGTGCTCGTGGAGATTTCCGCTGCATGCGGCATATCTGACCCGCCCCGGCTCGGGAACATCCTCTCCTTTGACGGTGTTGTGGCCTATGAGCGCACGGTGGACGAGGAGTCGCTCTGGAATCGGCTGGCACCGGAGTTCGACGCCTGCTTCCTCGACTACGAAGCCTCGCGGCGCCGGGAGGGGGAATCCACGCGCGCCGACATCGAGCTGCAGCTCGGGCGAATCGAGCGCGCGCTCTCGACGGTCCGCGAGCTGGTGCCGGAAATCGAGCGGACCATCCGTACCCAGCTGTCCCAGCGCTTCCGCGACGTGATGGGTGACCAGGTGGACGAGGGGAGGGTGCTCGCGGAGACCGCCTCCCTTCTGATGAAGTATACGGTCAACGAGGAAATCAACCGGCTCGGCGCCCATATCGCTTCGTTCCGTCGCATCGCGGGCGAGGAATCGGCACCCGGCAAGAAGCTGGACTTCCTCTGCCAGGAGATGAACAGGGAGGTTAACACCATCGGCTCCAAGAACATCCTGCTGCCCGTCAGTGAAGCGGTCGTCGAGCTGAAAGACTCGATCGAGAATGTCCGCGAGCAGCTTCGCAACGTGGAATAGCCGGGCTGGCGAGCACATGATCGTTGCGATTTCGGGAAAGTCCGGCTGCGGGAACACGACCGTCAGCCGTCTTCTGGCACAGCGGCTCGGCGTGCGTCTCGTGAACTACACCTTCCGCAACATAGCCGCGGAGCGCGGAGTCGGTCTTGCGGAGATCATCGAGGCGGCCCGCGGCGATGACTGGTACGATATCCACGTCGACACGCGGCAAGTCGAGCTCGCCCACGAGGCGGACTGCGTCATCGGCTCGAGACTCGCCATATGGAAGCTGCCCGACGCAACGCTTCGCGTGTACCTCACGGCGAGCGCGGAGGTGCGCGCGGAGCGCATTCGGCAGCGGCCGCACGGGCAGGGTCCGGAAGGCGGGGACCGCGAAACCGTCCTGGCCTTCACGCTCGAACGTGACTCCCAGGATCACGCCCGCTACAAGCGGCTCTACGGTCTGGACAACGATGACTACTCGTTCGCTGATCTCGTGATCAATACGGAACTCTTCCTCCCGCCGGAGGTTGTGGATATCATCGCGATCGCCTGTGCGAGGACCTCGCACAAGCTCCGATAGACCGGGCGGGACCCGTTCCCGCATCTTCAGAATAAGGAGTGCTGAGTATGGATCAAAGCGAGAAAGTGATTATCGTCACGGGGGCTTCGAGCGGCCTCGGCAACGCCTGCGCCACCTTCCTGGCCAAGAAGGGCTTCAGAGTGTTCGGCACCTGTAGGAACCCTGCCGCCTACACCAAAAAGGCGGATGAGTTCTTCGATCTCGTGGCCATGGACGTGACCGACGAGGAGTCCGTGAACAAGGCGGTCAACGCCGTCTTCGAGAAGACGGGCAGGATAGATGCCATCCTCTGCAACGCCGGCATGGGGATCGCCGGCTCGATCGAGGACAGCAGCATGGAGGAGATACAGCTTCAGATCGACACGAACTTCCTGGGTGCGGTCCGCAGCATCAAAGCGGTACTCCCGATAATGCGCGGCGCCGGAGCGGGAAAGATACTCGTCATCAGCTCCATCGCGGGAGTGGTCGGCATGCCCTTCCAGGCCTTCTACTCGGCCAGCAAGTACGCCATAGAGGGCATGGTCGAATCCCTCCGCTACGAAGTCAGGCCCTTCCAGGTACAGGCCTGTCTCATCGAGCCGGGCGACTTCAGGACGGGATTTACCGCCGCCCGCCGCTTCGTCAAGAAGGCGGATGACAGCAGCGCCTACAAGAAGTACTTCGATCCGGCGATGGCGGTGCAGGTCAAGGACGAGTCCGGCGGATTCGATCCCCTGGTTGCGGCCAAGCGCGTGTACCAGCTCATCAACGCAGCCCGCCTCCCGGTACGGACAACGGTCGGACCCGGATTCGAACGATTTGCGGTAATGGTCAAGCGACTCATCCCGGCACGCTGGTTCGAGAAGTTTTACCGCATCTACTACAAGCTGCCCTGAGGAGGACACAATGCCCGTTACGCGAAAGGCCTACGGCACGCTGTGTACCGGTGACGAGGTCTCGCTCTACATTCTCCGCGCGGGGGACATGCAGGTCTCCTTCTCGGACTACGGCGCCACTCTGCTCTCCATACTCCTACCCGACGGCCGGGGCGGAATGGACGACATCCTCCTCGGATCATCGACCCTGGACGGACTCACCGCCCACCACCCCTACTTCGGCGCAACGGTCGGGCGTTTCGCAAACCGGATCGGCAAGGCCCGTTTCGTACTCTCCGGCAAGACCTATGAGCTCGCCGCGAACAATGGCGCCAACCACCTCCACGGGGGAATCAAGGGCTTCGACAAGCAGCTTTGGAAGGTCGATGCCACGGAACTCGGAGGGTCCCCCGCGCTTCGCTTCGCTCGAACCAGTCCCGACGGAGAGGAAGGGTATCCGGGGAAGCTTGAAGTCGAGGCAACCTACAGCCTGGACGCAAGCGGCACTCTCACGCTTGACTTCGAGGCACGCTGCGACGCCGAGACGATTGTCAACCTTACGAATCACGCCTACTTCAATCTCAAGGGCGAGGGCAGGGGCGATATCCTCGACCATGTGCTGCGCCTGAAGGCCTCCCACTACATCCCGGTCGGCGAAGACCTCATTCCGCTCGGCATAATTGCCCCTGTCGCGAATGGCCCCTTCGATTTCCGCCAGGCCAAGCCCGTGGGCAAGGACATCGTCGCGGCGGGTGGCTTCGATCACTGCATGGTGATCGACCGGGAGGGTCCGGGCCTCGTGGAGTGCGCGGAGCTCTCCGAGCCCACATGCGGTCGACGCATGAGGCTCTCCACGACCCTTCCCGGTGTGCAATTCTATACGGGCAATTCGCTGTCGGCCGTCAGGGGCAAGCGCGGCTCGGTCTACAACCGCCATGCCGGTCTCTGTCTGGAAACCGAACTTTTCCCAGATTCGCCCAATCGCCCCGCCTTCCCCTCGCCCGTACTCCGTCCGGGCGAGACCTGGCGGCATACCACACAGTGGCGCTTCAGCGCATGACAGAGTGGTAGAGTCGCCTCGAGTGCTGCAATAACCCGCCGGAGCGGGGCGGACGAGTGCCGGGCGCCGGGCTCAGCTGCCCCTAAGGCGGAAGAGCACGTAGTCGATCCATGGCCTGGTCTCCGCCGTGTACCGTTCCTGCGCAGAGAGGAGCTCGAAGAAAGCGTCGCGGTATGCGCCGGTATGCGTAAGCGCCTCTCCGAGGTAAAAACGCGCACGCGCTGTAGCCTGCTGGCTTCTGTTGAGCGAGAGATATTTCCTCAGCTCGTCCACGCCGCCGTTCCAGTCGCCGGAGACGAGCCTGCCCGTCACGATGAGCGAGAGCGCGTAGTCCTCGCCGCCGCTTGGCGTGGAGAGCTCCTCGGGCAGTATCCGGAGGGGCGGCATTCCGGGCGTGAGGTTCGGCGCGGTAGCGAGAAGGGTGGCCACCGCCTTCTCCGTCTCCGGAGCCAGCGGATGCTCCGGCGGAGCTCCGCTGGCCGGGGGAAGGGGAACCGCGCCATCGTCGGGCGCCCGGTCCATGAGGAACGAGGGAAGAGGCGTGCTTCTGGCGCCGGGCGCCGCGGCGGTTATGCCACCGGCGGAAGCCCGGACCGCAATATATGTCGGAGTTTCGGTGGAGTTGTGACCCGGCCGCAAATCTATTCTCCCGGCCTTCAGATCCTCTTCGCCGAGAAGGGCATACCAGTAGTCGATGCCGGGCACCGGGTAATCAGCGAAGCTGCCGTTCTTGTCGACGAATGCGGAGATCAGGGATGCATCGAGCAGATCAGAAGGCTGTACGATCTCGGCCGCTCCGCGATACAGGACGAGTCTCATTCCGGCCGTGGCCGGGTGGTAGCTCAGCACGACGGCGTCGCCGTCGACCCGTGTGTTCAGGTTGTCGACAGCAGGCACCACTGCGCTCGCCGCAGCTGCGGTTTCGGCAGCGCTTGCCGGGACCGAAGCACCGGCCGTCGGGACAGCGAGCGGCACCGACATGGTGTTGCGCAGCGCTATGACGATGCGGAAGGGGTTCCCGTCGCTCCCGAGGGCAAGGACCGCATAGTAGTAAGGCTGTGAGTCCGGCGGCGTGTCCCGGTATTCCTGGGTGCCGGTGGGAACGACGGCGATCGAGGTGGCCGAATCAAGCGTGGCAGCGCTGATACTATTCAGCGAGCGATATACGGCGTAGGCTCCCGAGACATCCGGCGAATCGAGCCAGGTGAGCTTTATCCCGGTGCCGTCAAGGGTTGCCCGGAGCTTCGAGGGAAAGGGAGCGAATACGCTGCCCAAGCCGCTTTCGTCCTGCGAGGGGCTTGTCGCCGGCTGTGCCACTGGCTGTGCCACTGGCTGTGCCGCCGGCTGTCCGGTGGCGGTCGAGCTGCCCCCGGCCGCCGGGGCAGCCTCGGGGCCGGGCGATTGCGAGTAGAGTGGGAAGAACGCGGTCAAGCCTGCGGCCGCGACAGCAGCGAGACAAAAGCGCCGTGCTCTGTGCATACTACAATGATTATCGGATTATCCCCGCCGCTTCCAGAGCCCCGAACCGATGTCCCTCGAATTGACGGTCGGCCGGTTTTAGGCTACGATTGCCCCATGTTCGTGGCCGTGGTCTGCGATATGGGCAGCGAGGATTCGCGCTCGGAGCTCTACAACCTCCTCCCGCAGTACGGCTTCGAGCGGGTCCAGAAAGCCTGTTTCGAATGTGCCTCGCTCAGCGACAAGCTGCTTGCAGCCCTCAAGCGGGACATAGACCGAATAACCGATTCCTACGACACCATCAGACTCTACCAGTACCCCGTGGACGGAACGCTCGCACTGACCGTCCTCAAGGAAAATCGCTGGCGACGCATTGTCGTGAGGGATCCGAACCGGCCGCGGGAATAGGACAAGCCGACCCGCTCCTGCGCTCCGAAAGCCGCAGGGGCGCGCCGCACGACACGCGCCATTTCCGACCACGTACGTTCGGAGGACAGCATGTTCGAAGACATCGTTGCGCCCATCTCCTCGCTCCACGAGGAAATTCTCGATATCTGGGGGCGTCTTTGACCCCGCGGCGCTCGAAAGGCTGATCGCCCAGAAAGAGTCGCTTACCGCCGACCCCGGCTTTTGGTCCGACGGAGCCAAGGCAGGGCGCGTCATGACGGAAATAAAGCAGATCAAGGATCGACTCGAAACCTGGATCCGCCTCAAAGCCGATGTCGAGGCGCTCGATGAGGTCCTGGCCATGGCACGTGAGGAAGGGGATGACTCGATGGAGGCCGACATCCGCCTTTCCCTCAAGGACGTCAGCGCCCGGTTTGACAAGGCCATAATCCTTGAGTTGCTTTCCGGGGAAGCGGACCGGTCGGGAGCCTTCCTTTCGATTCACGCGGGTTCTGGCGGCACCGAAGCCTGCGACTGGGCCGGCATGCTGCTGCGCATGTACACGCGCTGGGCGGAGCGCCGCAAGTTCAAGGCCGAGGTCGTCGATCTTCTCGAAGCCGAGGGTGGCGTCAAATCGGCGACCCTCGAGATCGACGGGGAATTCGCTTATGGCTACCTGAAAGGCGAATCGGGAGTGCACCGCCTGGTGCGCATCTCCCCCTTCGACGCCAACGCCCGTCGTCACACCTCTTTCGCCTCCGTCTACATCCTGCCCGTCCTGGACGACTCCATCGAGGTCGACATCCGCCCCGAAGACCTCCGCATCGATACCTATCGCGCGGGCGGTGCCGGGGGGCAGAAGGTCAACAAGACGGACTCGGCAGTCAGGATGACCCACCTTCCGACCGGCATCGTCGTCACCTGCCAAAACGAGCGCAGCCAGTACAAGAACAAGGATGTCGCCCTGAGCGTTCTCAAGTCGCGGCTCTACGAACACTACCGGCAGGAAAAGGAAAAGGAGAACGCGCGCTTCGCCTCAGAGAAGAAGGAGATCGCCTGGGGCTCGCAGATTCGGTCCTACGTCTTCCAGCCCTACACGATGGTCAAGGACCATCGCAACAAGTTCTCGGTGGGCAACGTCCAGGCTGTGATGGACGGGGACATCGATCCGTTTATCGAGTCCTACATGCGGTGGAAGTGGCAGGGAGGCAATCCCGTCGGATCGGAAGCGGAAGCCGATGAGGACCTGTAGGGGTATATCGGCGAGACACGCGCGCCCGGCCGGGCGGCCCCTCCCTGCAGTGGCGGCGATATGCGGCGATACGCGGCGCTGACGCTCATGTTCTGTGCGGCGCTCCTCCGCGCGGAAGCCCAGACTTCGACCTCAGCATCCGGTCCGAGCCCGGGCGCCGTATCAGCCTCAGGCTCCTCGGGCGCTTCGGCATCGACCCCTGCTTCATCGAAGCCCAGAACCACCTGGGTCGTGGGCATGGCCGGTTTCGCCGTACAAGGCTCCGTGCCCGCTCTC
>DATJQN010000192.1:0-3224 GCA_035505775.1 Rectinemataceae bacterium
TCTCCGAGTCGCCGCCATAGGCTTCGGCAAGGATGGCGGAATTGACTGCGACCGGCATGGCCCCGATGACCACCGGCAGGCTGAGCAGGGTTCCCGAAACGCCCAGGGCACGGAGAATCGCGAACAAGAGCAGCGGAAAGAGGACGAGGCGGTAGAGCGTCGTGACATACAGGCGCCAGTTTCCCGCGATCTTTCGGAGTTCTATCCGCGAGATTATCGATCCGATCAGCGCCATCGAGAGCGGCGTTGTGCAGTTGCCGAGCGTGTTCAGCGACTCGAAGATCGGCGCAGGAAGGCTCAGTCCGAGCATGAAGAGCAGCATCCCGAGGACGGCCGCAGCCGCAGCGGGAGTGATGAAGGAGGCGACCCCGAGCCGGGCCTGCTTTCCCGCGCTCCGGGCGAGCATATAGGGGCCCACCGAGAAAGCCAGGAGCTGGAAGGGAATGTTGTAGACGGATACGGCGAAGAGGCTGTCCCGGCCGTACAAGGCCTCCATCACCGGGAAGCCCATGAAGGCGACATTGGAGAATACGGCCGCAAAGGCGTGGGCCCCCGCCTCGCCTCCCCGCGCCCCCTCCAGCTTCACAAGGAGGTAGGCGAGCGGGAAGGAGAGCGCATAGACGCCGAACGAGATGGCCAGGACGGTGAAGGCTTCGGTGCGGAGCTGGGCGCTGAAGGGGCGCTGCATCGACACGATGATGAGGGCGGGCAGGATGAAGTTCACGAGGAATTTCGAGAGACCGCGTCCCACGCCTTCGTCGAGGTAGCGCAGCTTTCCCGCCGCGAAGCCTGCGGCCGTATAGAAGAAGAGCACAAGAGTCTGGACCGTGGATTGGGGCATGTCAGCCCTGCCTCAGCATCGAACGGAGCCGGGCAAGCCCCGCGTCGACGGGCGCCAGTGCGCCTATCGTGGCCCTGTATTCGCGGAAGATCCCATCGTAGATCCCGGTCAGGCCGGGCTCAGGGTCGAAGCGGTCCTGGACCCGGGCGAGCTGAGCCGAGGCCTCGGCTACGCTGCCCATGTCGCCGAGCGCGCAGGCGGAAGCACAGGCATCGCCGACGAGTTCGCAGTCTGAGACGACCGTCGTCTCGACGGGGACTCCAATGACCGTGGCTTTGAGTCGGTTGAGAAAACGGGCATGGGCAGCGCCTCCGCTGGTGCGCACCGCGCTGACCGGGAAGCCCGCTTCCCGAGCGATGTCCGCCGGAAGCCTGAGCCCGAAGACGATGCTTTCGCAGAGGGCCCGGGCAAGGTCCGCGCGCGAATGCTCGAGCGACAGTCCGACAAAGGCCGCTCTGCGCTCGGAATCCCAGAGCGGCGCCCGCTCTCCCGCGAGGTAGGGGAGGAAGAAGAGAGACCGAGCCCCCGGCGGGGATCGCTCCGCCTCGTCGTAGATCGCTTGACTCGCGTCACCCGGAGCGTAGCCGCCGAGGGCGGCGAACCACTCGAGAGCCTTGCCTGCGGTGGAGAGGCCGCCGGAGAGGTTCCACAGACCCTCGACGGCATGGGGCAGCGTAAGCAGCTCGCGGCCCGCGAAGGGCCGTCCGGCACATAAGTTGAGCGCCTCCGAGGTCCCTCCACGGTCGCAGGCGAGCGCCGGGATGACCGTGCCTGAGCCGACGATCGATGCGAGAAAATCGGGATAGCCCGCGACAACCGGTGTCCCGCGGCGGAGGCCGAACTTCATCGCGGGCTCCTCGAGAATTCCGCCGACGATCGTCCCCGGCCCGCAGAAGGGCGGGAAGCGCTCGGTCGGGAGCCCGAGCGTCCGGATGAGCGATGCGTCCCAGATATAGGGTTCGTAGCCCGAATGCGGCAGATAGGTCACGGCTTCGCCGCAGAGCTTGAAAAGGAGGTACTCGGGACAGCTGAAGAACCATCGGAGCCGCTCGCGCAGCTCGGCCGAAGCCCGCCACATCCGCAGGGCCTTGGGAAGATAGAAACTCGGGTCCACCGGGATCTGCCCGAGCGCCGACACCTCCTCGGCCTCGGTGACTGCCCGGCGGTCCATCCATGAGAGTGCCAGGCCGAGGGGATCGCCGGCCGCATCGACCGCCAGGAGGGTCGGACCGTTGCCGCTGACGCTGACTGCACGGACCTCCGAGGCGGCGCGTTCCTCCGGCCGGCCGGCCAGAATCTCCCTGGCTGCCGAGGCGGCCGCATCCACCCAGAGCCGGGCATCGGATTCGTGGGCTCCCGATGGTCCGTGGAGGAGGGGCGAGGCACGCCGGGCCAGGCCAAGAAGTTCCCCCGTCTCGGCGATGAGCCCCACCTTGACGACGGAGCTGCCTATGTCGATCGACAGGTATGCCATGATTCAGGCTCCGGGAAGCAGGGCGCGCACATCGCATTTCGCTGCATACGGGCAGGACCCGCAGGACGCGCCCGGGCACTGGAAAAAGTCCTGCACGCGTTCCAGCTGCTCGATGTGCCAGGACAGGTCATCGATGTATTCCTCGAGCGCGCGTTTCCTGCGCTCGGCGTCAGCCAACTTCTCGCGGTATTTTTCGGCGAGTCGCTGCCGGACTCTCCCGCCGGACCGGTCCTGGCGCGCCAGCTCGAAGAGCTCGCGGATCTCGGAGAGCCCGAGGCCGTACTCCTTCATCTGCTGGATCCGTTTGAGATAGACGGCGTTGCGCCCGGAATACTTGCGGTGACGCCCATCAGGACGCTCGTCCGCCTCGAGGAGCCCCAGCTCCTCGTAGTACCGGATGGTCCTGCAGGTGACGCCGAACATCGCGGCAAGTTCGCCGATGCGATAGGTCTTTGCTTGGTCCTCGGACTCCATCGGAAGAATCTCACCTTTCACGTCAATTCTGGCATGCGGCACATTCGAACCGGTCGAATGAAAAAACCTGGCCGAGTATACTCCCCGGCGCAGTAGATTGAGAAGTGAGGTACTGGCAGATGAGAACCATACGTATTGCAGCCGCAGCCGCCATCCTGCTTTTCACGCTCGGTTCCGCGGCGGGGGCGGCACCCCTGGCACAGCGGATCTGCGTGTTCGTCCCGGGCGTCGTGGCCGGCAGCCCAACCTACGAACAGCTGGTGGCGGGCGTCCAGCGGGCAGTATCCGAGGTGCCGGGAGCCTCGATGAAGGTCGTTGAGGCGGGGTTCGACCAATCCCTGTGGCTCGATAAGCTTTCGGCCCTTGCGGCTTCGGGGGAGTTCAGCCTCATCGTGAGCTCCAATCCGGCCATACCCGATCTTGCCAAGCAAGTTG
>DATJQN010000193.1:0-3334 GCA_035505775.1 Rectinemataceae bacterium
CGCGGCGGGGCAGAAGCCGGACCGCCCGCTGGCAGGCATCCTCGAATGTCGCTGGCTCGACGAAGACGCCGCCGCCCGGCGCGAGACCGGCGACGAGGGCATTCCGCTTCCCGTCGAGGCCCCGTGGTTCGCCCCGGTGCCGGTCGGCGACACGCCACTGTGGGCGCCTGAGCGCCTGCGCGCCCAGCTCGGATTCCCGAAGCTCTTCATCAAGGACGATACCTGCGAGCCGACGGGCTCCTTCAAGGACCGGGCCAGCGCTCTGGTCGCGGCCTTCGCGCGCAGGCACGGCATTCGGGAGATCGCCCTGGCCTCCACCGGCAACGCCGCTTCGTCGATGGCCGGGATCGGGGCCGCGGCCGGTCTCAAGATCACGGTCTTCCTTCCCAAGGCCGCGCCCGCCGCCAAGCGGCTCCAGGTGCTCCAGTACGGGGCCGAGCTCAGGCAGGTCGAGGGCAACTACGACGTCGCCTTCGAGGAGTCCCTCGCCTATTCGAAGGCTACGGGAGTGCTCTCGCGCAACACGGGCTACAACCCCTTGACGATCGAGGGCAAGAAAACCGCGGCTTTCGAGATCCTGCGCGATCTGAGACGGCAGGGCGTCGAGCCGGGAGAGCGTGGGTCGAATGTCGAAGTCTTCGTCCCTGCGGGCGACGGAGTGATCCTCTCCGGCATCTACAAGGGCTTCGAGGATCTCATGAGGCTCGGGCGGCTTGACCGGATGCCCAGGCTCTGGGCCTGCCAGGCTCAGGGCTCGAGCGCCCTCGCGCGGGCACTCGAGTCGGGAGACTTCGGGGAAGTCGTGCCGAGCGACACGATCGCGGACTCCATCAGCGTCGACGTCCCGCGAAACGGCGCGTATGCGCTGGCCAAGCTGAAGCGGCACGGTGGCGCGGCGGTGGTCGTGTCGGACGAGGAGATCCTCTCAGCGCAAAGGCAGCTTGCCTCGACCACCGGACTCTTCGCCGAGCCCTCGTCGAGCGCGGCGCTCGCCGGCTTCCTGAAGGCCCGCGGACGGATCGACCCGGCGTCGATCGTCGTGCTGCTCGTGACCGGCTCGGGCCTCAAGGACCTGAAGTCGGCGGCCCGGGCGGTCGGGGTGGATCTCTAGCATGTTGAATGGGCGCATCCCTGGCGGCGTGCCGGCCCGGACCGGCCGTCCGGGGAGCGCAGGTACGGATACCGAATGAAAGGCGGGACCAGATGATAGATCTGAAGATCGACGAGAATCAGCGCAAGAAGAACATCGAACGATGCAGGGAAAAGGGCATCATCCTGCCCACCTACGCGCAGATGCGGGATCCCAACACCGTGCCGGCGGAGATCAAGAAGGAACTGGCGAACATCGGCCTCTGGGATGTGCATTCGCGCAACCTGTTCCGCGTCACCTGGCACAACGAGCCCAAGGAACGCGGCGGTCTCTTCGGCGGCGTGAACTTCCTCGAGCTGCCGAGCTCGATCACCGGCACCAAGGCCCGGGTGATCGGCCTCGTGGGCAAGTGGTTCCCCACCGGAGCGCACAAGGTCGGCGCAGCCCTTTCCTGTCTGCTCCCCGAGCTGGTCACGGGCCGCTTCGACCCGACGACCAAGAAGGCTGTCTGGCCGAGCACGGGCAACTACTGCCGCGGCGGCGCATACATCTCGCGCCTCCTCGCCTGCCCCAGCATAGCCATCCTCCCGGCCGGCATGTCCCAGGAGCGCTTTGAATGGCTCAAGACGATGGCGGAGGAAGTCATCGCGACCCCGGGCTGCGAGTCGAACGTGAAGGAGATCTTCGACAAGTGCATCGAGCTCGAGGCGACCCGGCCCGACGCCGTCATCTTCAACCAGTTCGACCAGCTCCCGAACCATCTCTGGCACTACGCGGTCACCGGCCCCGCCATGGAGGAAGTCTTCCGGTCCGTCGCCCGCCCCGGGGACCAGATCGCGGGAGTCGTCCTCTCCTCGGGTTCGGCCGGAACCCTCGGCTCCGGCTCCTATCTCCGCGACCACTTCCCCGGCGTGAAGGTGGCCGTGGCCGAGGCCCTCCAGTGTCCCACCATTCTCGAGAACGGCTACGGCGACCACCGCATCGAGGGTATCGGCGACAAGCACGTGCCCTGGATCCACAATCTGCGTGATACGGACGCTGCGATCGCCGTGGATGACGAGCTCCCGATGCGGTTCATCCGCCTGTTCAACGAAGAGGCGGGCAAGCGGCGCCTGGGAGAGAACGGCGTCGGGGCCGAACTCTCCGACAGGCTCCAGCTGATGGGCATCTCCGGTGTCGGCAATCTCATCGGCGCCATCAAGTTCGCGAAGTACTTCGAACTCGGCGAACACGACGTCGTGTTCACCATGTTCACCGACTCCATGCAGATGTACGGATCACGGCTCAGGGAGCTCGATTCCGAGCGCGGGAAATACGATCAGCGCCAGGCCGATCGCGACTACGACCGCCTCCAGGGCATCGAGGTCGATCACCTCCTCGAGCTGAGTCAGATCGACAAGCGCCGCATCCACAATCTCAAGTACTTCACCTGGATCGAACAGCTGGGGAAGGAACTTCCCGAGCTGCGGGCCCAGTGGGACGATCATCGGGCCTATTGGGGCGGCCTGCGCGCGCAGGTGGGCGCGCTCGATGCGATGATCAATGACTTCAACGCGGAGGTTCGCAGGTGATCCTGCTTCGGAACTGCTTCCATGTCGCGCTTGCGGGCGCCCCGGCTCCCGCGGGCGCGGGAAGTGGGAAAGGCGACGGCGCGGCCGCGCGGGGCATGTCCGGAGTCGATATCCTCATCGAGGGCAACCGCATAACGCGGATCGCCGCAGGCATACCGGCCCCGGCCGGCGCGACGGTCATCGACGCCTCACGGCATGTCGTCATGCCCGGGCTGGTAAACACGCACCATCACTTCTACCAGACCCTCACGCGCAACCTGGCAGCCGTGCAGGACGCCAAGCTCTTCGACTGGCTCGTCTACCTGTACGAAATCTGGAAGGGCCTCGACGAGGAGGCGGTGTACTGGTCGAGCCGGCTCGCCATGGCCGAGCTCCTCAAGACCGGCTGCACCCTGACGACCGACCACCACTACCTCTACCCCCGCGGCTTCCGCGAGGACCTGCCCGGTCTCCAGTTCGAGGCGGCGGCCCAGCTGGGCATGCGCTTCGCGCCGACTCGGGGCTCGATGTCGCGCTCGAAGAAGGACGGGGGCCTGCCACCCGACACGGTCGTCCAGGACGAGGACAGGATCCTCGCCGAGTGCGAGACCGCGATCGGCCGCTACCACGACCCGGCCCCCGATGCGATGCGCAAGCTCGCCCTCGCGCCCTGCTCGCCCTTCTCGGTCTCGGA
>DATJQN010000194.1:0-2274 GCA_035505775.1 Rectinemataceae bacterium
TGTCAGCCGCCCAAGCCTTTGCTATTGCCGCTTACGGAATTCGATGAGGAGCCGAAACGGCTCATGAGCATCTATCGCCTCAACAAGGAGTATTTCGGCCGAGATCTGGTGCCGGCCGACATCGAGGTCTTTGCCGAGGCCGCGAGGAAGATCATCGGCTGGAACCTCAATTACGACATAGGCCAGAACGCCACGATCCTCGTCAATTCGCTCGCGGGCTACCCCTACGCGACCAAGACCACCATCTTCGACGCGGACGGGGAGAATGCCGACAAGAACGCCGACATCAGGAGGAGCAAGCAGCACCTCATCTGCGCTACTTCGGTGGCCGCGATCATCGCCTATTGGCGGCACGAGATGCATCGAACGAAGGGCGAGAAGCTTCCCCAGCCTTGGAAGAAACTCAATCCCGAAGCCTGGAAGCCGGAATTCATTGCGCGCTACCCCGGACATTGGGATTGCGGTTCCACCTTTCCTGCCATGTTCGCCTGCTCGAATACCAACTTCGCGGGCGAGTTCATCCACATAGGTCACTACCTGAAGGGGAAACGGCAGTAGGGTAGCTGTGGCGGCGCCACGCGGCGCGCTTTTGGCCAAACCCGGCCTATTTCCCAACCTTGTAGTTGGCTCGCCAGGCGCCGGTCGCTCCGGGCGGCGCCTCGGCCAGGGCCTCCCACTCGACGCCACCTTCGCCCTGGCAGCGCGCCCGGAAGGCGTCGGTGACGAGGATCTCGCCTGCCTTCGCCGTATCCTCGCCGAGCTTGCTCGCAGCATTGACCTCGGCGCCGAAGACGTCGGCGTCGCCGATGCGAAGCATGGCGCCGGCTCCGAGTCCGACGCAGAGGAGTATGCGGTTCTCGGGCGCCCTGCCTACATTCGCCTTCTCAAGGCTCGCCTGCATCGCGATGGAGCACTGCAGCGCTTTCTGCGCATTCCTGAAGATGACCAGGAAGGAGTCGCCCTCGACCTTGAGGAGGATGCCGTCGTGCTCTTCTATGATCGGAATGAGGATGCGTTCGGACTCGTAGATGACCTGCAGGAAGTGGATGATACCGAACTCGGCAACCCTGCGGGAGAAGCCCGAGAGGTCGGTGAACATCACGGCCCAGTCCTCGCCGAAGAGGTCCCAGATGTGGGCGTCGATTCTCTCCTTGTCGGCCCCCGGTTCCAGCCTCGCGCGTATGAGCCTTTCTAGGCGATCGGCGCTCGCGGTCGTCGTGACAAGCGATGTCCTGGACATAGTTCCTCCTCAGAGCCGCGGGATGCCGATGTTTCGAATGTGGGCGGTGTGGTAGACATCATGGGCGGCCGCACCAGCGATGAGTCTGAAGTAGCTGTGTCCCTTCTCATCGTAGGGCTGCGCGAGTAGGGACGAGGGAGTGTCGACGATCGCGGCCCTCAGGGCTGCGTGATGGCCTTCGAGGAAGCCGAGCTCGGCCTGCCACGCCTGTGCATCCAGCACGGCCGGCAGCCTGGGCCAATCCGCCGGCGAGCGCTCGAATCGGCCGATCGTCTGTCCGCGCGATTTGAGGAGCCGGCCGCGAACGCGGTGCTTCCAGTACGCGCAATGGAGGGCAATCTTCCACGCGGAGTGGCCCTCCGCCGATTCAAAGAGCGCTTGCTCGACGTCGAGCCTCTTGAGGGTCTCGAGGAGGCTGGCTCCGTGCCAGGCCCCGCCGAAGAAGCACTCGTCCAGCTGCGTTGCCAAGAGCTCGATGATCCCTGCCGTCCTGGCCATGGCACCTCCGCTCTCGATGTGAGAGTCCCTCAACGCTACTGGGTGCATCGATGGCCGGTCAAGCGCAGCCTACCGGGCCTTTGCGCCCGTCTCCTCGGCGACGCGGGGGATGCGGATCCGCGCTTTCTCATCATCCCGCCCAAGCCCCGATCCTTGGTGAGGTCGACGACCTGGCTCTTCCCGGCCGGTCAGCGCGGCGGTTGCTGCCACCCCAGCGACATATTTGGCAATTTCATAACAAATACCTGTTTCTCCTCCTGGCAGGTGCCCTCGTCTTCAGCACCATCGCGCCTATGTGCCCGTGTCGACGATCAACTGTCTACTGGGTGACGACCCCCCCGGTCCAGGGGATGGGCGGGCTATAGCAGCCAGGTCCATCGCCGTCGTCTCTCGCCGAACTTCACCTTCCCGTAGGCGCGGCAGAGCAGGCAGAGCGGAGGGATCATGGCAAGCCAAACAAGCCAGGCCGCCCAGAGGGGGAAGGCAAAGGGGAGGGCCGTGCCGGTCAGAAGATAGCAGGCGATGACGGTGATGCC
>DATJQN010000195.1:0-13062 GCA_035505775.1 Rectinemataceae bacterium
CCGTGGAAGCCGGTGCCGTCCACGTCCAGGGCACCCTCGTGGGCTTCGGGGAGCGATGCGGCAACGCCAATCTCTCCACGATCATCGCCGACCTCGCCCTGAAGATGGACCGGCCCTGCCTGCGCCAAGGATCACTGAGCCGGCTCGCCGCGGCGGCCCGCCAGGTCGCGGAGATCGCCAACGTGAGCTTCGACGAAGGCATGCCCTTCGTGGGGCTCAAGGCTTTCGCGCACAAGGCGGGCATGCACGTGGACGCCGTGATCAAGGAGCCCCGCTCCTTCGAGCACGTCAACCCGGAGCTGGTCGGCAACGGACGTCGCTTCCTCGCCTCCGAGGTCGGAGGAAGGTCGGTCGTGGTCGAGCGCGTGCGCAGGATCGACCCGGCCGCGACCAAGGACTCGCCGCTCGTGGCCCAGGTGGTGAAGCGACTGAAGGAGATGGAGGCGCTCGGCTACCAGTTCGAAGGGGCGGAGGCCAGCCTGGAGCTTCTCATGCGCAAGGCCGCCGGGAAGTATCAGCCGTTTTTCACGCTGGGGCACTACCGCACCCTCGGCGAGCAGCCCTCCGGCGACCGCTCCCACTGCGCACAGGCCATGGTCAAGATCAAGGTCGACGGAGTGGACGAGATCAGCGCAGCGGAGGGGGACGGCCCCGTCCACGCCCTCGACCTCGCCCTCAGGCGGGCGCTCGAGCGTTTCTACCCGAATCTGGCGGGAATGCGGCTCACGGACTTCAAAGTCCGCGTGATCGACCTGCCCGGCGGCACGGGAGCGACCGCCGCCACGGTGCGCGTGCTCATCGAGAGCGCGGACTCGAGCGAGGCGTGGACCACCGTGGGTGTCTCGACGGACATCATCGAGGCGAGCTGGATCGCCCTCGTCGACTCGATCGAATACAAGCTCATCAAGGACTTGGAGCGTCGCTACAAGCCCTACCTGTCATGAAGGAGTGAACCATGGGAATGACGATGTCGCAGAAGATCCTTGCAGGCCATGCGGGACTCGGTTCGGTGGAGCCGGGACAGCTTATCGAGGCGCGGCTCGATCTCGTGCTCGGGAACGACGTGACCGCCCCGGTGGCCATTCGCGAGTTCGCGCGAATCGGCGCAGCGAGGGTGTTCGACCGCCGACGGATCGCCCTGGTTCCCGACCACTTCGCCCCCAACAAGGACATCAAGTCAGCGGAGCAGTGCAAGGTCATGCGCGATTTCGCGCATCGCATGGATATCGAGAATTACTTCGAGATCGGCCAGATGGGCATCGAGCACGCGCTCGTTCCGGAGAAGGGGCTCGTGCTTCCCGGCGAGCTCGTGATCGGCGCCGACAGCCATACCTGCACCTACGGGGCGGCGGGCGCCTTTTCCACGGGGGTGGGCTCCACCGATATGGCCGCGGCCATGGCCTCGGGCAGCGCCTGGTTCAGGGTTCCATCGGCCATCCGGGTCGTTCTCGAGGGCGAGTTCCAGGGCTGGACCAGCGGCAAGGATCTGATCCTCCACCTCATCGGCATGATCGGCGTAGACGGTGCCCTCTACCGCTCCATCGAGTTCGCCGGTCCCGGGGTCTCGACGCTCACGATGGACGAGCGATTCACGGTGGCCAACATGGCCATCGAGGCGGGAGCCAAGAACGGCATCTTTCCCGTGGATCAGCGGACCCGCGCCTGGGCCGCGTCGGTGTCGGACCGCGATTATCGGGCGGTCGAGCCCGATCCCGATGCCGTCTACGAGCGGGAGATCCGGATCGACCTCGGATCCCTTCCGCCGACCGTCGCCTTCCCCCACCTGCCCTCGAACACGAGGCCGGTCTCCCGCGCCGAGTCGATCTCCGTGGACCAGGTGGTGATCGGCTCCTGCACCAACGGCCGCATCGGGGACCTGAGGGTCGCCGCCTCCATCCTGCGGGGCCGCAGGGTGGCCGACGGGCTGCGCTGCATCGTCTTTCCGGCCACGCAGGCGATCTACCTCCAAGCCCTGAGGGAGGGCCTGGTCGAGGATCTCGTCACTGCCGGAGCGGTGGTCTCGACGCCCACCTGCGGTCCCTGCCTCGGCGGGCACATGGGAATCCTGGCCAAGGGCGAGCGCGCCGTGGCGACCACGAACCGCAATTTCGTGGGCCGCATGGGACATCCGGAGTCGGAGGTCTATCTGGCAAGTCCTGCGGTGGCGGCCGCCGCCGCGGTCGCGGGCCGCCTCGTCGATCCAGAGGAGATCAGGCCGGCGCCGGAGCGGGCCATGCGCGGAATGGGTGCGGCCGAGGCTGACGCCTCGGTGGCGGCAGCGGTCAACGCGGCGGCCGAGCCGGTTCTGAACTGAAGGGAGGAATGCCATGGGCAGCAGAGGAAAGACATTCAGATACGGGGACAACGTCGACACGGACGTCATCATACCGGCGCGCTACCTGAACAGCGCCGACGCGGCGGAGCTCGCCCTCCACTGCATGGAGGACCTGGACCGGGAGTTCACCGCACGCGTCAGGCCGGGCGACGTCATTGTGGCCGGCTCCAACTTCGGCTGCGGGTCGAGCCGCGAGCACGCCCCGATGGCCATCAAGGCTTCCGGCATCGCCTGCGTGGTCGCGGCAAGTTTCGCCCGCATTTTCTACCGCAACGCGATCAACATCGGGCTGCCGATCCTCGAATGCCCCGAAGCGGCGGAGGGGGTCGCCGCCGGAGACGAGCTCGAAATCGAGCTGGCGGAGGGCCGGGTCCGCAATCTCACGAGCGGGAAGGAATATCGCGCCCAGCCTTATCCGGAGTTCATGCGTTCCATCATGGAGGCGGGCGGTCTCATCGAATACACCCGCTCCCGCATGCCGAAATCAGTGGCCGAACGCGGCATACCCTGGATGAAGGACGGTCAGCCATGCGCTACGATATAGCCCTCATCCCCGGCGACGGTATCGGTCCCGACGTGGTGCGCGAGGCGGTCGCCGTGCTCGACGCGGTGGGCGGCCGCTTCGGCCGTGACTTCCACTTCACGACTCACCTCATGGGCGGCGCGGCCATCGACGCGGCGGGGACCCCCCTGCCCGACGTCACGCTCGCCGCCTGCCGCGAAAGTCATGCCGTCCTCCTCGGCGCCGTGGGAGGACCGCGCTGGGACCGACTTCCCGGTGCCTCCCGTCCGGAGGCCGGACTGCTCGCCCTCCGCGCCGGTCTCGGCGTCTATGCCAATCTCAGGCCCGCGATCATGTTCGCCGAACTCGCGCACGCCTGCCCGCTGCGGCCGGACATCGTGGCCGGCGGACTGGACATCCTCATCGTCCGGGAACTGACGGGAGGCATGTACTTCGGCGAGCGCGGTCGCAGCGAGGACGGAAGCAGCGCCTGGGACACCGAACGCTATTCCCGCCCGGAGATCGAGCGCCTTCTCGAGGTGGCGTTCGAGGCCGCGCGGGAGCGGAGCAAGCGCCTCTGCGTGGTCGACAAGGCCAACGTGCTCGAGTCGAGCCGCCTCTGGCGCGAATGCGCCACCTCCATGGCCCCGGGCTTCCCCTCGGTGGAGCTCTCCTTCATGTACGTGGACAACTGCGCCATGCAGCTCGTTCGCAACCCGCGGCAGTTCGACGTCATCGCGACCAGCAACATGTTCGGGGACATCCTCTCGGACGAGGCCTCCATGCTCACCGGCAGCATCGGAATGCTCGCGAGCGCCAGCCTCGGCGAAGGCGGTCCCGGCCTCTACGAGCCCATTCACGGCTCGGCGCCGGATATCGCCGGGCGCGATGTGGCCAACCCCCTTGCGACGATCCTCTCTGCGGCGATGCTTCTCCGGCATTCGCTCCACCTCGAGGACGAGGCGGAAGCTGTCGAAAAGGCGGTCGAAGCCGTGCTGGCCACGGGGCTTCGCTGCGCGGACATTGCCTCCGGCCGCGAGGATGAGGTGGTGGTCGGTACGGCCGTCATGGGGCGGGCCGTCGTCGAGGCCATCGCGGAGGAGGCGGCATGAACAGCGACAGCGTGAAGCTGGGCATGGAACGCGCCCCCCACCGCTCCCTCTTCAAGTCCATGGGCTACACAGATGAGGAGCTCGCCCGCCCCCTCGTCGCGGTCGTGAATGCCAAGAGCGAGATAGTACCGGGCCATATGCACCTGGGGACGATATGCGACGCGGTCAAGGCGGGCGTCAGGAGCGCCGGCGGGACGCCGGTCGAGATTCCCTCGATGGGGGTCTGCGACGGCATCGCCATGGGTCACGCCGGCATGCGCTATTCTCTGGCGACGCGCGAGCTTATCGCCGATTCCGTGGAGTGCATGGCCCTTGCCCACGCGTTCGACGCTCTCGTCCTGGTTCCCAACTGCGACAAGATCGTGCCGGGCATGCTCATGGCGGCGGCGCGTCTGGATATGCCTACCGTGGTGCTGTCCGGCGGCCCCATGCTCGCCGGCCGCGTGGGTAGCAAGCGCATCAGCCTGACCTCCATGTTCGAGGCCGTGGGCGCCGTGGGCGCGGGCAGGATGAGCGAGGAGGAGCTCGCCGAATACGAGGAGGCGGCCTGTCCCGGCTGTGGCTCCTGCTCCGGCATGTTCACCGCCAACTCCATGAACTGCGTCACCGAGGCCCTCGGCATCGCCCTCCCGGGCAATGGGACGATCCCCGCAGTCTACGCGGAACGCGTGCGGCTCGCCAAACGAGCGGGCACGGCAGTAATGTCGCTCATCGCGTCCGGACTCACGGCGCGGAAGATACTCGGCGCCTCCGCCTTCGCAAATGCCCTCGCCGTGGACATGGCCCTCGGCTGCTCGACCAACACGGTGCTGCACCTCGCCGCCATCGCGAAGGAGGCCGGCGTCCCCTTCGATCTCCGGGCGGTCAACGCCACGAGCGCGCGCGTGCCCAACCTGTGTAGGCTGGCACCGGCGGGAGACCGTTTCATCGAGGACCTGCACGCCGCCGGCGGCGTGCAGGCAGTCATGCGCGAACTCTCGAGCCTCGGCCTCATAGACACCGGCATTCCCACGGTCTCCGGCAGGAACGTCGGCGAGAACATCGCAGGCGCCGTCAACCGCGACCCCGAGACGCTCAGGCCGGCTGCGCATCCCTACTCGCCCGAGGGAGGAATTGCCGTGCTCTTCGGGAACATCGCCCCCGAGGGCTGCGTGGTGAAGCGCTCTGCGGTGGACCCGAAGATGCTCAGGCACGAGGGGCCGGCCCGCGTGTTCGACGGCGAGGAGGAGGCGTTTGCAGCCGTCATGGCGGGCACCGTCAAGTCCGGCGATGTCGTCATCATCCGCTACGAGGGCCCCCGCGGCGGCCCCGGCATGCGCGAGATGCTCCAGGTCACCGCGGCCCTCGCGGGGCGGGGTCTGGACAGGGAAGTGGCCCTCCTCACCGACGGCAGGTTTTCCGGCGCCACCAAGGGAGCGTCCATCGGACACTGCTCACCGGAAGCCGCCGCCGGCGGACCCATCGCCCTGGTCCGCGAGGGGGAGCGTATCGCCATAGACATCGAGGCCAGGACTATCAGCCTGGCGGTGAACGATGCGGAACTCGGGCGGCGGCGCACGCTGTGGAAACCCCGCTCGCCGCGCGTGAGCACCGGATACCTCGCGCGGTATGCGCGGATGGTCGGCTCGGCGGCCCAGGGCGCCATCGTCGGGACGGAAGGAGCTTGGGAATGAAAATGACCGGAGCGCGGATTGTCATAGAATGCCTCGTGGAAAGGGGGGTCGATACCGTCTTCGGCTACCCCGGGGGAACGGTGCTCAACATTTACGACGAGCTCTTCAAGAACGCGGACAGGATCCGCCACATCCTGACCTCCCACGAACAGGGAGCTGCCCACGCCGCGGACGGATACGCCCGCGCCACGGGCAGGCCGGGAGTCGTGATCGCCACGAGCGGGCCCGGCGCCACCAATCTGGTCACCGGGATCGCCACTGCCTACATGGACTCCAGCCCGCTGATCGCCATCACGGGCAATGTGTCTTCGCAGCTGCTCGGCAAGGACAGCTTCCAGGAGATCGACATCGCCGGCGTGACGATGCCCATCACGAAGCACAATTTCATAGTCAAGCATGTCGAACTCCTCGCCCCGACCCTGCGTAAAGCCTTTGCGATCGCGGTATCCGGCAGGCCCGGGCCCGTCCTCGTCGATATCACCAAGGACGTCACGGCCCTCGAGGCGGAGTGGGCGCCCGAGACGGCGGAGGAGGCCGAGACCCTCATGCGCGGCTGCATGGCCAAGTGCCCGGATCTGGCGGGAGGGACCGAACTCGACGAGGCGGCGAGGCTCATCACGGCCGCCCGGAGGCCCTTCCTCTACGCGGGCGGCGGGGTCATAGCCGCGGGGGCCTCGGAGCAGCTGCGCGAACTGGCGGAACGGCTCCACGCTCCGGTGGCCCTGAGCCTCATGGGTCAGGGCGCGCTCGGCTCCACCCATCCCCTGTTCACCGGCATGATCGGCATGCACGGAACGGTCGCCTCCAACATGGCGGCCAGCAGGGCCGACCTCATCATCGCCGTCGGCGCACGCTTCTCGGACCGTGTCGTGGGCGACACCGTCGGCTTCGCCAAGCGGGCAACGGTGCTCCACATCGACATCGACCCCGCGGAGATCAACAAGAACGTGCCGAGCCGCGCCTTCCTCGTCGGCGACCTGCGCACGAGCCTGGCCGGCCTTCTCGAGCGCATCCCGGGAAGAGGTGCCTCCGAATGGAACGGGGACATCGAGGCCTGGAAACGGGAGCATCCGGTCGCCCACGACGCGCTGTCCACTCCCCCGGGCTTCATCCATCCGCGCCGCATCATCGAGGCCGTGCACGACCGCGTCGGCGACGACACCGTCGTCACGACCGAGGTGGGTCAGCACCAGATGTGGGTGGCCCAGTTCTACCCCTTCTCGAAGCCGCGGAGCTTCATCAGCTCGGGAGGGCTCGGGACCATGGGCTTCGGCACCGGTGCATCAATCGGTGTCCAGGTCGCCCTGCCGGACCGGAGGGTTGTGCACTTCGCCGGGGACGGCTCGTTCAGGATGAACCTGACCGAGCTCGCCACCATATCCCACTATCGCCTGCCCATCCTGATCATGGTGATGAACAACGGGACGCTCGGGATGGTGCGTCAGTGGCAGCGTCTCTTCTACGGCAACCGCTTTGCCCAGACCACCCTGGACCGCCCGCCGGACTTCGTGAAGCTGGCCGACGCCTACGGCATCCCGGGCTGGCGCGCCTCGGACGAGGCCGCACTCGGCTCGGCACTCGACGCGGCCCTCGCCTCGGGCGGGCCCGCGCTCATCGACTGCCGTATCGACATCGACGAGGCGGTGCTGCCGATGGTTCCATCAGGAAGGCCTATGGAGGAGCAGATACTGGAATCGAGGGCCTGAAGGGCGCGGCCGGGGCCGAGGGTCCGCCGGCCGCGCCGAGGGCCCGGCGGCGCTTGCCCTGCGGCCGGGGGCCGGGGTATCATCGCGCCACCATGCTGGATCACAAGTTCATCAAAGACAATCTCGAGGCCGTGCGCAAGAACATCGCCGACCGCTACATGAAGGCCGATGCCGACCTCGTCGTCGAGCTCTATGACCGCCGCAATGCCACTCTCCGCGCCCTCGAGGAGGAGCGCAAGCGACGCAACGACAATGCCGCCGCCATGAAGGGGAAGCTCGATCCCGAGACCCGCCAGAAGCTGATCGACGAAGGCAAGGCGCTCAAGGAGCGCATCGCCCGGCTCGAGGCCGAGTCGGCGGAGATCGAGGCCAGGCTGGACGAAGAGAGTCGCAAGATCCCGAACATGGCCCATCCCTCCGCGCCGGTCGGCAGGGAGGACAAGGACAATCTCGAAGTCAAGCGATTCGGCGAGCCGACAAAGTTCGCTTTCGAGCCCAAGGACCACGTCCAGCTCGGCGCGGAGCTCGACATCCTCGACTTCGACACCGCGACCCGCGTCTCAGGCACCAAGTTCTACTATCTCAAGAACCAGGGAGTCATTCTCGAGCTGGCCCTGGTGCGTTATGCGCTCGACGTACTCATCAAGAAGGGCTTCACCCTCTTCACGACGCCGGACATCGCGAAGACCGAGATCCTCGAGGGCATCGGTTTCAATCCCCGCGGGGCCGAGTCCAATGTCTACACCGTCGAGGGCGAGGGTACCTGCCTCATCGGCACGGCCGAGATCACCCTCGGCGGCTACTATTCCGGCTCGATCATCGACAGGGCCGACCTGCCGCTGAAGCTCGCCGGCGTCTCGCACTGCTTCCGCCGAGAGGCCGGTGCCGCGGGGCAGTTTTCAAAGGGTCTCTACCGCGTGCACCAGTTCACAAAGGTCGAGATGTTCTCCTACTGCCTGCCCGAGGACTCCGACCGCATCCATGAGGAGCTGCGCGGTATCGAGGAGGAGATCTTCTCCGGCCTGGGCATACCCTTCCGCGTCGTGGACACCTGCACGGGCGACCTTGGCGCCCCCGCCTACCGCAAGTGGGACCTCGAAGCCTGGATGCCCGGCCGCTCGGGCGGCGAGTGGGGCGAGGTCACCTCGACCTCCAACTGCACCGACTACCAGGCCCGCCGCCTCAACGTCAAATACAAGGACGAGGACGGCAGGAACAAGTACGTCCACATGCTCAACGGCACGGCCATCGCCTGTTCGCGCGGCATCATCGCCATTCTCGAAAACTTCCAGCGTACGGACGGCTCGGTCGCCATCCCGGAGGCGCTCGTGCCCTACTGCGGATTCAGCGAGATCCGGAGGCTCGGAAAGAAGTAGGCACCAAGGGGCGCGTGGAGCGACGACTGCCCCCCATGAGGAGGCGACATGACCGAGGCGACACGGCAGGCCCTCGTCGGGCTGCGCGACTTTTCGACTCTGCAGTGGTACGTGATTCCGCTGCTCGCCATCGTCTTCTACATCTATACGATGGAAGTGAAGAAGGCCCGGGCGGGTGGCGATTGGGGTGCCGTCTTCTCGGCCGCCGCCATCTTCGGTGCGGACTTCTTCAACGAGAGCTTGAACGGCTGGTTCATGATTCTCTCGGGGCGCTCGGCACTCTGGACAACGCCCGGCCCCACGGCGCTCAGGACGACCGTCGGCTGGAATATCGAGATCATGTTCATGTTCGCCATTCTCGGCTTCATCTTCTACCACAGTCTGTCCGGCAAACCGAAGGCGGTCCTCCTCGGCGTTCCCGAAAAATGGTTCTTCGCCCTCCTCTACTCGCTCATCTGCGTCGCTGTGGAATGCTGCCTCAACGCGGGCGGCCTCCTCGTCTGGGAATACCCCTTCTGGGACCGGAGCGTCCTGGGGCTGCCGCTCATTTTCCTCGTCGGCTACTTCTGGTTCTTCGCCTGGGCGATATTCGTGCTCAGCCGCAGGTCCACCGCGGCCAGGATCGCGGCCTGCGCCGCGCCCTACGCGGCAGCGGTGATCATCGATCTCCTGGCCCTGGGACTCGGCTGGCGTTACTGAATGAACATCCCGCGATCCCCTGCGGTGGACTCGCCCCGCCTCATCGCGCCGCCACAAGCACAGGGACACAGAACCATGTCGGGTTCCGGAGCTGAATTGGTCTCTCTCGCCATGATTTGGGACGGCGCACGCCACAATGCCTTCACCGACCTCGCTCGGTATCGCAGTCGATGGTACTGCGCCTTTCGCGAAGCCCAGGCGCATGCGCGCTGCCCGGGAAGGATCCGCATCCTCCGATCGGGCGACGGCCGCGCCTGGGAAAGCGCTGCGCTGATCGCCGAGCGCGGCGTGGACCTGCGCGACCCCAAGATTTCGACTGCGCCGGACGGCAGACTCGAGATTCTCCTCGGAGGGAGCCCGGTCAGCAAGGGCCGCTACGAGGGCCGCAGGCCGCGCGTCTGCCGGTCTGCCGACGGCAGCGTCTGGACGGCGCCCCTGCCGATCGCCGAAGAAGGGGACTGGCTCTGGCGTGTCGATCGCCGGGCGGGCCTGAGCCTGGGCATCAGCTACCGTCTGCCGAGCGCGCGCCGGTGGACGGTCGCCCTCCTGCACAGCGGAGACGGACTCGACTATCGCGAACTCGCGCCCCTCGACGTTCCGGGCAAGCCGAACGAGGCGACACTTCGCTTCCGGGACCGGGCGGTCATCGCCCTCGTGCGCCGGGAGGCCGGCGCGGGCCGGGCATGGATCGGCAGGAGCGCGCCGCCCTACCGCGCCTGGCGCTGGCGCGAAACCGCCGAGCGCGTCGGCGGGCCCAACTTCATCGTGCTGCCGGACGGCTCCATGCTTGCAGCGACCAGACTCTGGAGACGGGGGCGCCCCATCGTCGCCCTGTGCTCCATGACGACGGACTCCCTGAGGCCGATCCTCGAACTTCCGTCGGGCGGTGACTGCGGCTACCCCGGCATGGTCCTATACCGAGGCCGGCTCTGGGTGAGCTACTATTCCTCGCACGAGGGCAAGGCCAGGATCTACCTGGCGCAGATCCGGCTTCCGGGATGAAGTCATATCCCCGTTTCCTTCCGGCTGTACGCGGCCGGCACGCGTTCTGCCGGATTTTCGACACAGAGTCCCGAATCCTCAACTTTCAAACCGCATTTCGGGCTTTACAATGATCGGATGAAAAACGAGGGACAATCCGCCGGCATCGAGGACGCCCACCTGCGGAGAATCGCCTGGAGCTCGTCCGGCTCCCCGTCATACTCACGGCTCATCCTCGGTATCGTTTTCGCGATGCTCGTGATCTTCTCCATATTCGCGAGAAACTTCCTTACGGTCCGCAGCCTTCTCAATCTCCTCCTGCAGACGAGCACTTTCACGATCCTCGGCATCGGCTCCATGCTCGTACTGCTCGCCGGCGGCGTGGACTTTTCCCTCGGGGCGGTCGTGGCCCTCTCGGGGGCCGCTGTGGTCCGCCTCGCGGGAACGGGAATGCCCATAGCCCTGGCGATGGTCGCGGCGGTCGGCATGGGCGGGATCGCGGGACTGGCCAACGGATTGCTGGTCGTCAGGATGCGCTTGCCATCGCTGATAACGACCTTCGCGATGGCCATCCTGCTCCGTGGTCTTCTCGGATTCGCTGCCACACGGATGAGACCGGGTCCCGTGCCGAACAGCCTCGGCAATCTGGCCAATATCCCCGTCCTGCGAATCCTTTCCCAGGATTCCACCGGAGCTACGCATGTGGCCTTTCCCGGCATCTCCTGGATCGTCATCATCATGGTTTTCACCGCGACGGCATTCCACCTGATGCTGACCAAGACGAGAATCGGGCGATACGCCCGCCTGGCGGGAACCAACCCGGTGGCCTCCCGGTTTTCCGGCATACCGGTGAACCGGGTCAGGACGACCGCATTCGTGCTCGCCGGCATCCTGGCCGGCCTCGTCGGAATACTGCTCGCTTCCCGCATGGTGGGTTCGCCGGGTCCCGCGGCGGGCTATGAGACAATCGGCATAGCCTGCGCGATGATCGGCGGAGCCAGTCTCTCGGGCGGCAGAGGCAGTGTCGTGGGCACCGTGATCGGGTCCTTCATCATCTCCACACTCGGCATGGGGCTGACGATGATGAACGCGAACAACCTCTACCTTCCGGTGCTCCTCGACGGCTTCGTGATCCTCGGCGCAGTCTATCTGGACCAGATGCGCATGAGATACTGAGCGCCCCCCGGAGCGCCGGACGGCTCAGGCCAGTCCGAAGGCCGTGGTCAGAAGTTCCCTCGTGTAGGGGTGCTCCGGTTCCCGGAATATGGCCGCAGCCGGTCCGGCCTCCACTATTCTTCCGTCTTTCATGATCGCGAGCTCGTGGCACAGCGACTTGAGCACCTTGAGGTCGTGACTGATGAAGATGTAACTGAGGCCGTATTTCGCCTGCAGGTCCTTCAGGAGCCCTATGACCTGGAACTGGATGCTTCGGTCGAGCGATGAGGTCGGCTCATCGAGGACGAGCAGGGAGGGTTTCAGGATCAGGGCGCGCGCGATGGCGATGCGCTGACGTTGCCCTCCCGAGTACTCGTGCGGATAGCGCAGACGCTGCCCGGGGTCGAGACCGACGTCGCGCATCGTGTCCACTATCGCTTCCCTGCGCCCGGCCGTATCGGCCACACCGTGGGCCTCGAGACCCTCGCCGATAATGTCCTCCACCGTCATGCGCGGGTTGAGACTCCCGAAGGGATCCTGGAAGACTATCTGCATCCTTCGCCTGAGCAGACGCAGCGCTTCCGGGCCGAGCCGGTCCACCCTCTCGCCCTCGAGGGAGATCGAGCCGGTGCTCGAGGTCAGGCGGAGAAGGGCCTTGCCCAGGGTGGTCTTTCCGGAGCCCGACTCGCCCGCGATGCCCAGCGTCTCCCCGCGCCTGAGCCGCAGATCCACCCCGTCCACGGCCTTCACATGTCCCCGGGTTCTCCTGAGAAGGCCGCGCTGGATCGGGAACCAGACCTTGAGCTGTCGGGCCTCGAGCAGGAGGGGACGTGAGGGGTCGGGTTCGGGCGGCTCGGATAGGGGCTCGGCGTCGATGAGGCTTCGCGTGTAGGCATGTTCGGGACGGGCGAATATCCCGGCGCAGCCCTGGGTCTCCACGATGCGGCCGTCATGCATCACCGCCACTCTCGTCGCGATGCGGCGCACGATTTCGAGATTGTGCGTTATGAAGAGAACCGCCATGCCGAGCTCGCGCTGCAGCTCCCCGAGCAGGTCGAGTATCTGCGCCTGGATGGTCACGTCGAGGGCGGTGGTGGGTTCGTCGGCGATGAGGAGGCTCGGTTCGTTCGCAAGAGCCATGGCTATCATGACGCGCTGGCGTTCGCCGCCGGAAAGCTGGTGAGGATAGGAGCCGAGTTTTTTTTCGGCATCGGCCAGTCCCACGCGCCTGAGCCACTCGAGACTCACCGGACGGGCGGCGGCGAGCCCGAGCCCGCGGTGGAGGAAGAGGGTCTCGCCCAGCTGCTTCTCGACGGTATGGAGCGGGTTGAGCGACGACATCGGTTCCTGGAAGATCATGCCTATCTCGCTTCCCCTGATGGCGCGCAGATCCGCCGTGTCCATGCGCAGGATGTCGCGCCCCTTGAACACGACCCGTCCGGCCATGTAGGCCACCAGGGACTCGGGGATGAGCCTGAGCGCCGACTGGGCGGTCACCGTCTTGCCCGAACCCGATTCGCCCA
>DATJQN010000196.1:0-5746 GCA_035505775.1 Rectinemataceae bacterium
GGGCGGCTCCAATTCCACGGTCTCCCTGCGACGCCCCGGCAGGCCGGTGGCCAGCCAGGCTCCGGCGATGATCAGGACAAAGCCCAGGCCTGTCGCCAGCGTGAAGGGCTCGCCCAGCACGAGGACGCCCGCCGCCACGGCGACAGCGGGGTTGAGATAGGTCACCACCGTCGCGCGCGTCGGGCCGACCTCGGCGATCAACTTGAAGAACACGACGAAGGCCAGCGCGGTACAGACGGCCCCCAGGCCCGCGACGGCGCCGATTACCTGGATTCCGGGCAGGCTCCGCGGCAGGAGGGCAATGCCCGCCGGCGCGTACGCGAGGGCGCTGACCGCGAGGGAGGCCGCCACAACATCGAGTGTGGGCAGGCCCGCAAGACCGCGCGATATGACGAGGGGACCGAGGGCGTAGCCCAGGACGACGACCGCTATTTCGAGCAGGGCGAGGGTCTGTCCTCCGCCCACGTCGAAGCCCAGGAGCACGAAGACCCCGCCCAGGCCCACGCAGAGCCCCGCGATCTGCAGGGCAGCCAGGCGGTCCCTGCCGCCGGTGATCCTCGCCATGACCGCGCTGACCAGGGGGACGCTCGCCACCAGAAGGCCGGCCAGGGAGCTCGACACCCTGCGCTCGGCATCCGAGAGCAGCACCCAGGGAATCCCGATCTCCACGAGCGTGTACAGGAGGAGGGGGCGCCAGCGGGGCAGAAGCTCGCGGAACCTGCCGCGCAGGAGCACGACGGGGAGGAGAATCAAGGCTCCGATCGCCGTGCGCAGAAATACGAGACTTGCCGGAGCAAGTTCCGACATTGCAACCTTTATGAGCAGGTAGGGAATGCCCCAGATGAGGGCAAGGGCCGCGAAGAGCAGCGTACCGCGTTTCGACATGCTACCAGTCCTTCCTTTCGTATGTACAACGGTACTGCCGTCGGGCGGCAGAAGTTGTCATACATTTGCCCGGAGAGCAAAAAAAGTCGAGGGATGTCCGCGCGCTCCCGGCCCAGAGCCAGTCTCAGCCCAAAGCTTCGCCCTTGGATGGACCGGTCATTCGGCGCTCCCTCATCAAGAGGGTCGCGGCGAGCATGGCCAGGCTGACGATGAACAGGGTCGCGAAGCCGCGTCGGACAGCCAGCGCGGGCCCGAGCCGGGCGGTCAAGGCTCCGTTGACGACGGTCCCGACGAGGGCCGCGCCGAGGACCGAACCGAGCTGACCCATGTAGCGCAGCACGCTCGTGCCGATGCCGAGCCGGTCCTGGGGCAGGGCGTTCTGGGTAATGACCGTCAGGATCGAGAAAAAGGGACCGATGCCCAGGCCCGCCAGGGCCATGAAGAGGACTGCCAGGAGAACCCGGGTGTTCCCGCTCATGGTCGCCATCAGGAAGGTGCCGCCACAGAGGATGAGGGAGGCTGTGATGGTGATGGGCCGATGGCGTTTCAGCCCCATGAAGAGACCGCCTCCGACTGCGGCGCCCAGTACCGACGCGAGGTTCATGGGCGTGATGGCTGCCCCCGAGCCCGTAGCCGATACGCCAAGGACGACCTGGAGGAAGAAGGGCAGGTAGATGATGAGTCCGACAAGTATCATCATCTGCAGGAGGGAGACGACCGCAGCCGAGGCAAAGATGGGGTTCCTGAAAAGGTCGAGGGGTAGAATGGGCTCGACGGCCCTGCGCTCCGCGACGAAAAACAGAATGCCGAGGAGGGCGGCCGCGGCGAAATCTCCGAGCACCACGTTCGAGGTCCAGTCATGGCGGCCGCTCGAAGCCCAGGTCAGGCCGAGGAGGAGGCCGGTTGTCGCTGCCGCAAGGAGTAGGGCGCCGGCGAAATCCACCCGTCTCAGATCCTTCAAGCCCCGGAAGCGCCTCCCCGCGACATGGCGCGCCGGCAGGGCGACCCCGAGCATGCCCAGGGCGGCCGCTCCAAGGGGGAGGTTCAGGTAGAAGATCCAGCGCCAGCGGGTGGCCGGGGTCACGAGGGCGCCGAGAAGGGGGCCATGGTCGGCGATGAGGCCGCCGAGCGTGGGCCCCACGAGACTCGAGACGCCGTAGATCAGGCCGAAGAAGCTCTGCCACTTCACCCGTTCCCGGGGCGGGAAGAGGTCGGCGATGACCACCGGGGCCAGGGCAATGCCGGTGCCGGCGCCGAGCCCCTGCAGGGCCCGCGAGAGGATGAGCATGTCCATGCTCCGCGAGATTCCCGAAAGGGCCGAGCCGGCAAGAAAGAGGACCGTTCCGCACAGCAGGAAACCCTTGCGCCCAAACTGATCCGAGAGCTTGCCGGCTATAGGGACCGAGACCGTGGACATGAGGATGTACGCCGTGACGGTCCATACGTAGCGGTCGAAGCCGCTGAGCGAGCCGACGATCTTGGGAAGGGCGGTACCGACGACCGTCTGGTCCAGCGCTTCCAGGAAGAGGGTGAGAAACAGCCCGAGCATGACGGAGAAAAGGGCGGCGCCGCGCAAGCGGGGGCCCGCGCCGGCCTCAGGAGCCGCCTTCGCTGGCGCGCTCCCTGATTCTTGGAAATCCATACCAACTCCTTGCGACGATCGAAACCCAAACCCGGGGGCTTTGGCCTCGTCCCGCGATGTACTTGATCCGCCCCCATAACGGGCGGCGGCGTGAGGACCAGCTCAAACGAAGAAGCGCGCCAGCTCCGCGGCGACGACCGCGGGCCGGCCTCCCCGATCGGCGTTGCCCGAACCACCATGGCCAAGCCCGGGGAATTCGACGCGTCCGGCGAGCTGAGGGAGGACAGCCTCGAGCCGGGCGAGTGCCGTTTTCAGATAGGCCGGACTGTCGCTGCCGCCGAGCAGGAGGACCGGCCTGCGGATCTCCGCGAAGCTCCCGAGCGCTGCCTCCGAGTCCAGGACCAGCCGGAAATCGTAGTGAAGCGTCGGGGCCAGCTGGCGCATGGTGACCGTGCCGGGATCGGCGCTCCGGTCCTCTTTCTTCATGGCGGCTTTCGTGAGTCCTTCGAGGAGTCCTCGTGGGAGCAGGTTGAAGACGGGCGGCCCCATCCTGGCCCCCTTCATCCCGGTGACAAGGGCGGCTGCGACACGACCACTCGCCATCTCGCGATCGAAGCGGGCGAGAAAGCCGGCCGGCAGCGAGCCGTCGATGCTCAGCGCAGGTTCGTAGAGGGCGGCCTTATCTATCCCCGGGAGGGACCGGGCCGCATGGAGACCGATCGTGGCTCCGGCACTGACCCCGAAGAAGAATCGCGCACCGGTCGCCGACAGCAGAGCCTCGAGGTCCTCCACTTCAGCGGCAGCCACAGTGTCGGAGCGGTAGGGGCCGCTCGAGCCCCGTCCCCGGCGGTCGGGCATGATGACCCTGTAGGAAGCCGCGAGCATCGCCGCAAGCTCGAGGTGGCTTGTCGAAGATTCCATGGCTCCGTGCAGTATGACGAGGCCGGGGCCGCTGCCGAGCTGGCGGTAGCCTATCGGTGTCCCGTCCTTTGATCGGACCTGTCCCCGTTCGCAGCGGATTATCGCTTCGGCGAGTTCCGGTTTATCGTTCAGCGTTCCCATCGCCTTCGCTCCTTGCCTTGCATATGAGGCAGCATGGTGTCATACTATCTTTATGCTTGACTATCTTAATGATTAAGATAATTCACGTCAAGCGAAAGCGGATGGGGAGACATGGCGGACGAGGGGCAGAGAAGAGCGCTCATGGATCGTCTCCAGGTTCTGGGCGAGGTCACGAGCACCGAGACCGCGCTGTTCCACCAGGCGGCGGCGGCGAGCTACGGTCTCGGCATCACCGACATGAAGACCGTCTCGATCCTGCGCACCGAGGGTCCGATGGCTGCGGGGCAACTCGCCGAGCGGCTCAGTCTCACGACAGGTGCCGTGACGAACGTCATTGACAGGCTGGAACAACGCGGACTGGTGAGGCGTCAGGCCGACGAGAAAGACCGCCGCAGGGTGATCGTCGTGCTGAACAGTGCCGCTCTCACATCCGTGGGGAATGCCTATGATTCCATGGGCAAATCCTTCGAGCGACTTCTGGCAGCCTACTCGACCGAGGAGCTCGCATTCCTCGTGCGGCACTATGAAGCTTCGCTCGAGCTCACAAAACAGGAGATCGCGCGTCTCCGGGTCGGCTGAACCCGCGTTGGAGCGAGCGCTCTACTTCGCGCCGATCCGGATATTCTCCAGAGGGCTCGCCCGCCGATTTTCAGGTGACGGTGCCTGAACGGACGTGAACCGGAGCGCGGCCTATGGCTCGAGCAAGGTGTCGTAGGCTGCGGCGAAGAGCTTTTCCAGGCCCTCGGTGGTCGTCTCCGAATGGAACTCCGGCCGCCAGCTCAATTCTGCGAGGCTGTCACTCACGCTGAAGCAGGCAGCGATGCTCGCCGCGCGGAAGCGGGCGACGGCAAACAGGGCCGCGGCCTCCATCTCCACAACCAGGGCTCCCTGCTCGCGAAGCTTGATCACTTCCTCGGCAGTCTCGCGGTAGATCGCATCGGTGGTCCAGGCCGGACCTTTGCGGAAGGCGAGGCCCCGTGCGGCAAGCGCGCGCCCGAGTCGTTCGCTCAGCACCTCCGACGGGAGCACGGGGGCCCCGCCCGGAATGTAATGGTAGGAGGTGCCCTCGTCCCTGAATGCGGAGGTGCAGAGGACGAGAGAGCCGGGACTCAGATCCGCGCGAAGCGAGCCCGCCGTCCCGACCGACACGAAGCGGCGTACGCCGAAGGCGATGAGTTCCTCGAGCATGACAGCCGCAGCGGGCGAGCCGACGCCGAAACGACCCGCGATCGCGACCCTCCCATCCGAACCGTCCAGGTAGCGAAGCTCGTTGGAAAAGTAGCCCTCCGGGGCGGTGGTGGGGTACCGTTCGCAGGCGAAATCGAAAAGCGAACGTTGATACGACAGGATTACCGCTTCGGGAGGAGGGAGGGGGCCCAGGCGGCCGAGGCCGCGGATGTAGCCGATGAAGTCCGCCGGATGAAAGAACGGCGACGACTCGTATTTCGTCGGATCGAGGGGGACGGCCATGAACTCTCCTGGGAGCGGCGGCACTGCGCCTCGCCCCATGGTACCCGGTTGCGGTGCAGCCGCCTAGTCCCGCCTCTCGAACGAAGGCCGGAATTGCTGTTCCAAACCGGCCGAACTCCGATTATCATGGCTGCGCGGCAGGAAAACTGCCGCTGCGCTTGAGGGAGGTTGGGATGAGGCAGTTCCGCAGCAGGGCCATGATGAGCCTGGTCCTGGTGACCGGCATCGTGGCTGTCGCCATGCAGGCCTACGTGGGCTACTTCATCGACCATGATCTGCACGCGGTGGTCCGCAGCCTCGGCCTGCTCGGACCGATGATCGTCATCCTTGAGATCGTGGCCGCTTTCGTGCTGTTCCTCGCCCTGGGTCCGCTCGCTCGCGCACTCAGGACGATCGAGTCAGGCAACAGCCCCGCCACGGAAGAGCGGACGGCGGCGCGGGTCGCAGGGCGTCGCTACCCCCTCATCGTCATTCTCGTGGCCATAGTCGGGTTCCTCGTCGGCCCCATCGTGGCAGTCTACCTGCAGTCCCGCGCCGCGGGCGGACAGCTCGACACGCTGCGCCTCGCGCTCATAGTCGCGGTCAACCTGGCCGCCGGCTACGGCGCCGCCCTCCAGGCGATCCTCCTCATCGATGGAGTCATCCGCGCCCCCGTGGCCCGCCTGCGCTTCCTCGACCTGGAAAGCGGGCGGGTGAGACGCTCCTTCCGTGGAAGGATCATCCTCGCAGCCCTCGCCGCGGCCCTCG
>DATJQN010000197.1:0-3824 GCA_035505775.1 Rectinemataceae bacterium
CTCGTGAGCATCGCGGAGGAGATCGGCGGAGTCAAGCTGAAGAGAACCTATGACCCCGACGCTCCCAAGGGAGTCGCGGGCCGCAACTCCGACAACACCTTCATCAAGAAAGTGCTCGGCTGGGAGCCCACCACGCCCTTCAAGGTCGGCCTCGAAAAAACCTATCGCTGGATCGAGAAGCAGTACTTCGAGCGCAAGGCCGGAAAGTACAACGTCGACTAGGGACGCGGGGGAGGAAGATGGCCGGGGTGATACGCGAACTGGTGGGGGGAATTCCCTATCGTCTGGCGCTCGCGGGAGGCTGGATCGACCAGCCCTTCGTCTCGGCCCACGACCCTTCCCCGCCGGGGTCGATGGTCGTGGCCGCGGTGGAACCCGAGTTCCGCTTCATGGATTTCTGCGGCATGGCCACGAGCACGCGCAAGATCGCGCAACGTCTCTGGGGCTCGAGGCTGCCGGACCGCCCGAGCCGCGAACTCGTCCGCGAGCTGTACGCCGCCGAGAACGAGGGCCGTGCCGACCCTTCGGGGAGCCAGGACATGGTGGGACTCGTCTATCCCGGAATCTCGCGCATAGACTACGCCATCTCCCACGAGGGAGGGCTGTTCCCGGTCCAGGTCGAGTCCACCAACGATCCGGCCGTCGCCGAATGGCTCGGCCGGGTCATCTGGATACTGCCCGTGGCCCAGCGCCCCTCCGGCTATTCGCCCCTCCTCACCAAGAACCTGGATCGGGATTGGGTCAGGCGACTCGGGGCGTCGGGACGGCTCTGCTACGAAGCAATAGTGGGCCGCGACCTGGCCGCGCTCCAGGAATCCATGAACGAGACCATGCGCTGCTGGGAATACCTTCTGCCTGCCACCGTGAGACATCCCCTCGTCACCGTGGACCTTGCCGGGATACTCGCCGCCTACCAGGACGAGTACGGCGGGGCCATGTACTCCGGCTGCGGCGGCGGTTACCTCTATATCGCCACGGAACGGGAGGTTCCGGGAGCCTTCCACGCCCGGATTCGCGTTGCCCCGGGAGCTCCGAAAGGGAGGGCGGCGATCCCCCTCCACGGCGAGGCCTGAGATGGACGAGGTCTTCGTCTCGGGAAGTTTCGATGACTTGCGTTCGCGGCATATCCGCTTCCTGACCGAGGCGGCCCGCTACGGCAGACTCACGGTGGTTTTGTGGCCCGACGCCCTCGTCGCTTCTCTGACCGGATCCCCGCCCCGCTTCGGCCTCGAGGAGCGGCTCTACCTCCTCGAGTCGCTGCGGATGGTCGAACAGGTCATCGTGGCGCCCGTCGACTTCGATCCGGAACGCCCCGCGCTTCCGCAACAGTTGAGCGGCGGCCGCCCCGCCGCCCGTGAGACCGGCGGCACCTGGGTGCTGACCGGGGACATCGGCGGGCCGGATGAAGCCGCAGTCGAGAGGACGCGGCTATGGCTCGGTCGCAATGGAATCGGTTGTCGCGTACTCGGCGCCGGGGAACTCGCCGGCTTCCCCTACTCGCCCCCGCCCCATGAACCAGGTCCCGGGACGGGGCGAAAACGCGTCGTCGTGACCGGTTGCTACGACTGGTTCCACTCCGGCCACGCGCGCTTCTTCGAGGAGGCCGCCGCCTACGGCGAGCTCAACGTCGTCATCGGCAGCGATGTCAATGTCCGCCTCCTCAAAGGCGAAGGCCACCCCCTCATCCCGGAGAACGAGCGGCGCTTCGTCGTCGGCTCCATGCGCGCGGTGACCCGCTGCCTGGTGTCCAGCGGCTCGGGCTGGCTCGACGCCGAGCCGGAGATCCGCGCCCTCGGCATCGGGCGCTACGTGGTCAACGAGGACGGAGACAAGGCGGAGAAGCGGCGCTTCTGCGAGGAGAACGGGATTGAGTATATCGTGCTCAAACGCACTCCCAAGGCCGGCCTGCCGCGTCGCGCAAGCACGGACATGCGCGGCTTCTAGACTCGCTGCCGGCGCGGGGGCGGCCCGCGCTGCTGGGGCGCCGACGGCACCACCGGCGCGTCGCACAAGTGGCCGACCAGAGGGACGCGCCGCTTCAGACACGCCTGCCCTTCAAGGCTTTCCGGTAGCTGTACTGCGTCTTCACGCGCTCATAGCCGAGCCGCTCGTAGAAAGCGTGGGCATCAGCCCGGACGACATTAGACCGCAGGCTGAGCACGCCCAGGCCGCGCTCGGCGGCCCAGGACTCGGCTGCCTCCATGAGCCGCCGACCGACGCCCTCGCCGCGATGCGCGACATCGACCACCAGGCCCATGAGTTCGGCGAAGGCCTCGTGGTACACGTAGTCCACCGTCCCGATCTGGGCATATCCGATCGCCGATCCTGCGCTGTCGACTGCGACGAGCACTGCCTGCCGCTCCTGTCTAGTCTCCAGAAGCTCGATCCGCGCCCCGACCTCGGCTGCATCCGTAGGGTAGCCCAGCTGCCCCGACAGGGATGCGATACCCGCTGCGTCGTCGCGAACGGCAAAACGGATCAGGCATTCGCCCTTCATGGCAGCTTGACGCCGGGGCGCGGCTCGAAGCGCAGCACCACCACCGCGGCCAGGATGAGGACGCCCCCGACAGCCTGGGCGCCGCCCAGCCGTTCCCCGAGGAAGAGACCCGAGAGAATCACCGTGAGCACCGGCTCGAGGGTACTGAGCAGGGATGTGTCCGCCGCGCCGATGAGCTTGATGGCCCCGAAGAGAGCAGTAACCGCAAGCACGGAGGAGATGACAGCCGCGCCGAGTATGCCTTCGATCGCATGGGCGGTGGAGGGAAGCTGCACCCCCCTGGTCACGATGCTCATGGACCAGTACACGACGGCCGCGCTGCTCATGATGAGGGCGGTCGCCCTGATGGGGTCGACCTTGTCGAGCACGCGTTCGCCGACCACGAGATAGGCCCCGTAGACGAGGGCCATGACGGCGCCCAGCACGAGGCCGATCAGGGGATAGTTCCCGGGTTTGAAGAACGTTATCGCGCAGCCCACGAGGGAGAGCGCCAGGGAAAGCAGCTGGATGGAATTGGGCTTCCTGGCCAGGAAGACAATCGAGAGGAGGATGACGAACGAGGGATACAGATAGAGCAGCAGGCTCGTGATTCCCGGGTTGATGATGCTCACGGTGAGGAAGTAGAGTCCCGCCTGGGGCGCGAAACCGAAGGTACCGAGGAGAATCACCGGCACAAGGCCCCGCCCCGCGGGCGGACGCTTGGTGATTCCCACGATCGACCAGAGCACGAGGGAGGCGACCGTGAAGCGCCAGGCGAGGGCCTGCGGCACGCTCAAGCCCCCCGAATAGATCAGCTTCGCGAAAAGGCCGAGCATCGAAAAAGCCGAGGCAGAGAGCAGGGCCAGGAGGACGCCCCGCGCACGCGCGGATCCGGGCGCGGGGGAGATCGCCGCGGCGGGAGCTTGGGAGATCCCGTCCGCCGCCCCGACGGGGCCGCTCATGAGTGGCTGTCGAAGACGGTATCGCCCAGATCGTAGCGGGATGGATCGATCGTGGAGCGTACGGCCGCGGCTTCCTTCTGCACCCGCCCGAGCTCGCCAAACTCGAAGGTTCCGTCGGCCTTCGGATCGGCGCCGGACCAGGCGGCCAGCTCGGTCACGATGCGCTCGCTCGCCTTCTGATCCTTGGGCCTGGCGGCGCTCTCGGCCGGCACGAGGGCGCGGGCTGAGACCGCGTTGGGCGAATCCAGGATGCTGCGATAGGCGACCCGGCGCAGATTCTCCAGGCGGGCCCGCTCGTTGCGCGCGGCCAGCCGTCGCGACCGGATGGCCGGGATGGCGTAGAACATCACGGAGAAGGCCAGCGGCACTGCTCCCAGGGCGATCCC
>DATJQN010000198.1:0-2299 GCA_035505775.1 Rectinemataceae bacterium
GCTCCCTGGCCGGCGATGCACCGGAAGATCGGGCCATCCAAGGACCGGAGCAGGCCAGGGTGATCGCCTTTCCGGAGGTTGGGAGATTCACCACCGATTCGAGCGGGCGGCTACGTGACCTTATCCGACTCCACGAGGGCCCAAGGTGAGGCACAGTGAGGAGCGAATGAGTGAGTATTCGGAAGGGACAGGCTGCCCGTTAGGCGCCGCTCTGCTTCCAGAGCTCGAAGAGCGCCGGCTGGGACTTGGCCCCGAGACCCGCGGCCTGTCCGGCGACAAGGAGTTCGTGGGTGACGGCCGTCATCGGGATAGGCGACCGGCTTTCCATCGCGACGGTCCTCGCGTAGGAAATATCCTTCTGGAGCATGTCGATCGTCCCCCCGGGGATATAGGAGCGAGCTGCGATCGCCTTCCCGCTCACGTCCAAGACCTTCGAACCGGCCCAACCTTCACGCATCGCCTCGTAGAGCACCTGCGGATCAAGGCCGTTGCGAACGGCCAAGGCAAAGCCCTCGGCGATGACGGCAAACGTCGAGCCGACGATCATGTTGTTGACGAGCTTGGCAACGCCCCCGGCCCCCACGTCGCCCACGTGCACGACCGTCTTCCCGACTGCCATGAGAATGTCTCGACAGCGCTCGAATATCGCCGGTGCGGCTCCGACCATGATGGCCAAGCTCGCCTTACGGGCCCCCTCCTCACCCCCGCTCACGGGCGCGTCGGCGAAGCCGATCTTCTTCTCGGCGAGCCGCTCAGCGATCCGCCGGGACACCGCGGGCAGGCTCGTGCTGAGGTCGATGACGAGCGACCCCTCGCGCAGGGATTCGAGGAGGCCTTCCCGGCCGAGCACCACCTCATCGACGATAGCCGCCGAGGGGAGCGAGAGGCAGACGACCGAGCAGGCCTCCCCCACTTCCTTCAAGCTGCTTGCCGTGCCCACCTGAGCCAAGCCGACGAGGCGCGCCTCCCTGACATCGAATCCGATCACCGTGAAGCTGCGCGCAAGGTTCTCCGCCATCGGGCGGCCCATGATCCCGAGGCCCACGAAACCGACCCTTTGCGGCATCGCCGCCTCCCAGCCGAAAGGTAGAACTCCAAGTACCACATTACACTCTCATGTTATGCGCCGGGGTCCGCCATGACGTTCGACAAGACGATTATCCACGAGATGAAGATGCCGTACGCCATCGACGTGATGGGGCCGGGCCCTGAGCCAAGCGTTGCTTGCGCCACGGAGGACCACGGCCCAATGGTTCGCATCGATCCCCCGTACCGCGAAGCGCGGCCGCTCGTGCCCGGACCAGGCGGCTGCATGTCCCTCGCCTATGACCCATCGAGGCCGTCCGACCTCTATGCCGTCATGGGCTGCTTCGTAGGCTACAAGTTCCAAGGTGCGGGGATCTACCGAATCCGAGAAGGGGGCGAACCCGAGCGAGTCATCGACCTTCCTTTTGCGCACCGGATCGGCTTTGCCCGGAAGGGAGGCCGCCTAGTCCTTCTAGCTGCGAGCTTGACGGCGGGGAAGAAGGACCCCTCCGACTGGTCCTTGCCGGGAGGGGTCTACGCACTTGATGTCGGCGATGACCTGGGCTCTGCTACGACGCTCGAGCCCGTGCTCACCAGCATCCACAAGAATCATGGGTTCCTGCTCACAGTACTCGGAGGGCGCCGCGCGCTGCTGATCGGGGCGAGTGAGGGTCTCCTCGCAGTGGACCTCGAGGCAGGGCCAGGTTGGTCGACGCAACGGTTGCTCCCGGCGGAGACCAGCGAGGTAGCCGCCTTCGATCTAAATGGTGACGGTGAGATGGAACTTGTCACCATAGAGCCTTTCCATGGGAGCGCGCTGCGAGCCTACAAGAAGTCCACCGCCGGGTGGGAGGTCTTCTGGGAAGCGGAGCTCGACTTTGGCCACTGCGTTCTTGCAGGGATGGTCGAGGGCCGGAGAAGCGTACTCGTGAGCAGCAGGGCGGGCAGGAAGGAACTCCTCCTATTCCAGTTCGGACCTGGAGCGTCCGCGAGGCCTCGCAGGATCGTCGTGGACGAAGGTGCTGGCGCTGCGAACATGCTCATCCTCTCCTCCGCTGGGAGAGACCACATCCTGTCGGCGAACCAGGCAGCCGGCCAAATCGTGATGTACTCGCCTCATGACTGATCGATCCAAGGTGAGAGGCACCCCCGCGCGTGACCCTGGGCGGTCCTGTTCGCCTTGGCCCCGATGAGAGCGTCCAGGAGGAGGCGAGGGAGGCATCGAACTGCGCTACGATCTGCTTGAGAAGGTCGAGGGAGGTCGCGCCGTTGG
>DATJQN010000199.1:0-4318 GCA_035505775.1 Rectinemataceae bacterium
GAGCTCGGAGCGGCTCCTCCGCTCCTCGACCTGTCTTCCGGAGGTCCTCGATCTGCTGCCCGGGTCGAGCGCCCTCGGACGCATCGCCATCGCCCGCGCCAGGCGTTCCGGCCGGGTCGTGCTCGTGGGCCCGGAGCACAACGAGCACCTTGCCTGGGCCATCGAGCGCATCCGGGGGGAGGGGTGGTCCGACACGATCCTCGTGGACGGCGCACTCAATCGCATAACGCTCGCCGCCGCCGTTCCGGGGGCTCGTTTCCATTTCGTGCTGCGCGTCGCCCGCGGGGAGCTCGACCGCGCGCTCGGGACGCTGCGCCGCCTCCACCGTCTCCTGGGCCTGCCCCTCCTGGATGGCGGGCCGCCGGCGCCGCCCGCCGCGCCGCCCGCCGCGCATACGGCGACGCCTGGTGTCGTACCCTACGAGCTGGACGGCCCCCTGACGGCCGAAACGCTGGCGCGCATACCGACCGAGGCCAGGACGATCGTCGTGGAGGATTTCACCAAGGTGTTTCTGGACGCGGCGAGCCTCTCCGCCCTCCTGCGCAACCGTTTCCTCGTGCTGCGGCGGGGCGTGGAGTTCGGAGGTTTTGTCGTGATTCTCCGGGACCTCGTGCGGGAGGAATTCCTCGACGCCCTCGCGGACTCCGATCTTGCCCGGCAGATTTCCTTCAACCCCTACGAGGTCGCCCATGTCTGAGCGCGGGCGCACGCTGCTCCACGGCTCGGCCACGCGCGAGGCCTGGGACTTCGCGCGTGTCGAGGAATTCTGGGCTCGCTTCAGTCCCCTGAGCCCCTATGCACGCGACGCGAAGGACGAGCGGCCCGTGCTTTCCGAGCGGCCGGCGATCGAGGACCTTTACGACGCGACCGAGGCGGCCCTATCCCTGATCGGGCGGAGCCCTGGTCCGGCCCTGGATCGTGTCGCCTACCACCTCCGGCGTCTGCCGCGCATTCCGCTGGCAAGTCTCGCCGAGCCGGGGCGCAACCTGGAGCTCGTCGAGCTCTTCCAGGTCAAGAAGTTCCTTTCGAATTACCGATCCATACTCGCCCTGCTCGACGAGCCTGCGCGAAGGTTCTTCGGCCTCGAGTTCCGCTCCGCCGAGCTTGCCGCCCGCCTCGACCTCGGCGGCTCCGACCCCGAGACTTTCTTCGTGGCCGAGGCCTACCACGAGTCGCTGCCGGCGATCCGTCGCGAGATCGAGGAGACCGACGCGAGCCTCGCCGCACTCCGCGGCGGCGCCACGGCCCTACTCCGGGATCGCCTCGGCATCGATTTCGCGGGCCGGGATTTCATCATCGTCCCGCACGATGAGGCTCGCGGCCTCCTCTCGGCCTGTTCGGAGTCCGACCGTGAGGCCCCGCTCCCGGGCCTCGCCGTCGAGGCCTACGACGGCGCCTCCTGCATCGTCAGGCTCCAGGAAGGCGCGGCTGCCCTCGAGCTCGAGGAGCGGCGCTCCCGGCTCGAGTCGGAGGAACGCGAGGTGGAGAGCGCGGTCCTGCTCTCGCTGTCCGCGGCGGTCATCGCGGAGCTCCCGCGGCTGGGCGACTACATCAACGCGATATGCGACTTCGATCTCGCCCTGGCCCGCGCGCGGCTCTGCCGCGAATACGGCCTCGTGCGGCCGAGGCTCGACTCCGACTCCCTGCGGGTGCGAAGCGGGCGCTTCCTGCCCTGCGCCTGGGACTGCCGCGAGCTCGGCCTCGCCTACACGCCGCTCGACCTCGATCTTCCCGAACCGGCTGCCGTGCTCTTCGGCTCCAACATGGGCGGCAAGACCGTCGCGCTCCAGTCCCTCGTCTTCTTCCAGATTCTCGCGCAGAGTGGACACTTCGTGCCCGCCGAACAGTTCGAGAGCCGCGTGCATCGGCGTATCGTCTATGTCGGCGAGCTGGACGCCGGGCGCGGCCGCGACGCTTCGAAGGGCCTCTCCGGTTTCGGCTTCGAGATCCGCAGCTTCGTCGAGGCGGTATCCGGGTGCGCGGCCGGAGGCGGGGCGGGGCGCGTGGCCGACGCGGCCCTGCGCCAGGACGGCGAATCGGGGAGTGAGGCCGAGGGCATATTCGCGGCCCTCGACGAGTTTGCCCGAACCACGGCCTCGCACGAGGCCGAGGCCATGCTCAGCGCCGCCCTCGAGCTTCTCGCCGTGCGGAAGGGCAGCCGCAGTCTGTTTGCCACCCATTTCCATGGAGTCGAGCGCGTTGCCGGGGTGCGCTTTCTCCGCATGCGCGGACTGGACCGGGGCGCGGCTGGCATGGCTCTCGACAGCGCCGAGCCGCTTGCGGAGCGGATCCGCCGGATCAACGGCATGATGCGCTATGAGATAGTCGAGGAACGCGGCGATGAGGAGAGTGAGAGCGACGCCCTCGCGATCGCCTCCCTGCTGGGACTCGATCCGGACATTGTCGGACGGGCGGAGTACTTCTATCGCCAGGCCGCCGCCCGAAGGGCGCGAGGAGAATGACATGGAACAGAAACTGAATTTGCCGGCGCAGCGGATCGCCCGGGCCCGGGAACTTGCCACCGCCATCGCCGAGCCGGTGCTCGACTTCATTGGCGAGCACACCTCGGTGACCGTGGAGCGCGCGACGCTCAGGCTCGTGGGGGCCGACGGGGCCAATGTCGACGGCGTGCCCGTGCCCAACCTCGTCGTCGACCAGCTGCGCGCCGCCGACCCGGCCCGGCTCGAAGGCGGGGCCCTCCTCTGGTACGTCAACGCCCTCCTCCGGACGGGGGGCGATGTCGGGCAGCTGAACGCGCGCATAGCGGAGGGCTACCGCGTGGGCGACCAGGCGCTCGGTGACCGCGCGGCCATCCACCGTCGCGCCGAGGAGCTCGTCGCCGACGGCCTCGGGCGGGTGGCCGCCAACCGGGAGCACCGCGCGGCCAAGCTCGAGGAGTTCAGGGACCGCAACAACAAGCCCCTGCTCTACCTCATCGTCGCCACGGGCAATATCTACGAGGATGTCAAGCAGGCCCAGGCCGCCGCCCTCAAAGGCGCCGACGTCATCGCCGTCATACGCACCACGGCACAGAGCCTCCTCGACTACGTGCCCTTCGGCGCCACGACCGAGGGTTTCGGCGGAACCTACGCGACGCAGGAGAACTTCCGCATCATGCGCGCCGCCCTCGACGAAGTCTGCGAGCGTGAGAAGCGCTACGTCTGGCTCACCAACTACGCGTCGGGTCTCTGCATGCCGGAGATTGCCGCGATGGGCGCGCTCGAGCGCCTCGACATGATGCTCAACGACTCCATGTACGGTGTCCTCTTCCGCGACATCAACATGTACCGTACCTTCGTGGACCAGAAATTCAGCCGCATGATCAACGCCTATGCGGGCATCACCATCAACACGGGCGAGGACAACTACCTCACCACCAGCGACGCCTACGAAAAGGCCTACACAGTGCTCGCGAGCCAGTTCCTCAATGAACGCTTCGCCTACGCGGCCGGCCTTCCCGCGCGGCTCATGGGCCTCGGCCACGCCATGGAGATGGACCCGACCATCAAGAACGGCTTCCTCTACGAACTCGCCCAGGCGCAGATGGCCCGCGAGATCTTCCCCGAGCATCCCCTCAAGTACATGCCGCCCACGAAATTCATGTCCGGCGACATCTTCCAGGGTCTCGTCATGGACAACATGTTCAACTTCATCTCGAAGGCAACCAACCAGGGCATACATCTGCTCGGCATGCTCACCGAGGCCATCCATACACCCTTCATGATGGACCGCTTCATCGGCCTCGAGACCGCCACCTACGTCATGAACAGCATGTCGGACTTCTCCGATGAGATAGAGTTCAAGGACGGCGGCATCATCAAGACACGCGCGCGCGAGGTCCTCGAACGCACGGTGGACTTCCTCGAGGAGATCGCCCGCACCGGCCTCATGGACGCCATCGCGCAGGGCATGTTCGCCGACGTCAAGCGCGCCAAGGATGGCGGGAAAGGACTCGAGGGACTCATCAAGAAAGGCCCCGATTACTGGAACCCGGTGGAAGAGGCGCTGAAGAAGGGAGTCGGACTTGCGTAGCGAACAGGGAAAGGGGGGAAGTCTCCCCCTCGCTCCGGCGTCCTCGGCCCGCTCTCGGGAATCCCGCCGCGGGCCTCCGGTCGCCTCCGCTTCCCCCTCTGCGGGGGCACTGCCCGCACGCGGCGGCCCCCGCAACGCCCCCACACATGCACGCGACGGGGACCGCAGAGGCGCAGAGACGGGCTCATCTGAGACATGCGGCTACAAACTCTCCCTCTCCCCTCAGCGACTCAGCGTCTCAGCGGTTCAATTCAATGGGGAACCGCAGAGGCGCAGAGACGCAGAG
>DATJQN010000200.1:0-5927 GCA_035505775.1 Rectinemataceae bacterium
CTGAAAGCCGAGAGGCCATGAGAATCACCCTGTGTCGTGCCTGTGCCTTCGCGCTGCTCATCCTTGGCGGCGGCGCCGCCTTCCTGAGTGCCGAATCTGTCTTCACCGGCCGCAACGGCGCGCTCGTCCTCCGCAGCTTCCTCCTCCTCGAATCAGAGCTTTCGGAGCGCAGCCATCTGGACCTGTCGGAGGCCACGCCGGGTGTGATCCGCTACGGCGGCGGGCACCTCCCGGCGGACCCGGGAATCATGAAGCCCATGTACACCTTCGCAACCGAGTTCCGTGTCGATCCGGCTCTCCGTGGCAGCGATCTCGCCCTCTATATGGGCCTGGCCGAGTACCCCTATCGTCTCTATCTGAACGGGACGGAGATATTCTCCGCAGGTCGCTATCGGGGGGGACACTACAACTCGAGTCTCCGCGCGGTGAGTTCCGTGCCCCTGTCGCCGGACCTCTTGCACTTCGGAGCTGAGCGGAATTCCCTGGTACTCGAGGCCTATCCGCATCACGAGCGCTGGGGGCTCGACCGGCTCTTCGTCGATCGCCGCGCCGCCGTGGACAAAGCCGTTTTTCTCCGCAACTTCGTGGGGATCAACCTGATCCAGGGCGCCTTTGTTCTGGTGCTCATCATCGGCCTCTATTTCCTGGCTCTCTACTTTTTCAACCGTCGGGGAAAACCGACCTACCTGGTGTTCAGCTTCATGTGCGCCGCCTTCTGCCTTTCGTATTTCAACGTCACCGTCTACTTCGACGCCGACAACGAGGTCCTGCTGGAGGCACTCTCCAAGGGCGGGCTGGTCATCATGTCCGCCCTGATGCTCGTCTTCTGCAGCGAGTTCTCCGCGGTTCTCGACCGGAAGCACGTCTTCCCCCTGGCTGTCCTCGTCCTCGGCCTCGCCGCCGCGGTCTTCATCATGACCCGGCAGTCCAAGGAAGCCATCCTCGAATATTTCGGCTATGCGATGAATTTCATCATCGTCCCGGAACTTCTCGCCGGTCTCGGCATTCTCCTTTTCGCCCTTCTCGCCCGAAAGCGGCGCTTCGTCATCCCGATGCTCGCCTCTTTCCCCGTAGTGGGCATCACCGCCGGCAGCGATGTCCTCGCCTTCAACCGCGCGACCCTCCCCTACGCCTGGCTGACCGCCTACGGCTATGTCGCCGTGGTGGGAGCCATATTCGCCACGCTCGTCAGAGAGCAGGGCGAGGTCGCCGCCTCCAACGTGCTGCTCCGGGCCGAGCTCGAGGAAAGGCGCCGGGCGGACGCGATCCAGGCACGCCTGAGCGCGAGCGAGCAGCAGTACCGGGACCTGGTCGAGAAGGCCGCCGACGGCGTCTTCACCCTCGACGATCAGGGCGCCTTCCTCACGGTGAACGACGAACTGTGCCAGATGCTCGGATACACGCGCGAGGAACTGCTGGGGATGTACATCATGGACACCTACCCGGACGGACAGCGCGGGGACGGGGTGGAGCGCACGGAGCGCATCAACGCGGGCGAGCGCCTGCGCTTCGAGCGTCTGATGAAGCGCAGGGACGGCTCGCTCTTCCCGGTCGAGATCAGCGCGGGCCGGCTTCCCGACGGCACCCACCAGGCCATCGCCCGCGACATCAGCGCGCGGAGGGCCGACGAGGAACGGTTGCGCGTCTCGCTCGCGGAGAAGGAGGTCCTCCTCCGCGAGGTTCACCACCGGGTCAAGAACAATCTGCAGGTCATCTCGAGCATGGTCTCGCTCCAGGAATCCTCCTACCGGGACGAGCAGGACAAGGAGCTCAACCGCGACACGCAGGTGCGGATCCGATCCATGGCCCATCTCCACGAGCTTTTGTACAGCTCGGACAACCTCTCTTCGATCGATATCGCCGAGTACCTGCACACCATCGCTGCGGAGCTCTCGACCACCTTCCCGGACAACGCCGCCACCGTGAGCGTGGAGGCCGACCGGGACAACCTCGCGATCGACGAGGCCATGCCGCTGGGCCTGATCGCCACCGAGCTCGTTTCGAACGCCCTGAAGTACGCGTACTCCGCCGGCCATCCGGGGGTGATCCTGGTGTCCTACCGCCGCGTGGGCGAGAGCGCTCGGTTCGAGGTGCGGGACCTGGGTGTCGGGATGTCGGCGGCGCCCGGGCCGAGCGGCACGAAGCTGGGCTTTACCCTTGTCACCGCCCTCGCCCAGCAGATCGGCGCCGCGCTCGAGATGGGCGCGAGCCGACCGGACCCGGCCTTCCCCGGCCTCAGCGTCGTCCTGACCATACCGCGGCCCGACCGCGGAACGGCCTGATCTCCCCCGGCAGAATTCCGGATCGTTTCTTGATCACCGTGACCGGCGAAATTGCAGTACTTTTTAGGCACAGGGTCACACTACCCGACCACCACTCGCAGAAATGCGCCCGGCACGGAGGCTCGGCATGAGGAACATGAAGCTGGCAGTCCGGCTCGTCGGCGGATTCAGCCTGGTGGCGGCGCTCGTGCTTGCCGTCGGAGGTCTCGGCCTCTGGGGATCCGGCCGCCTGATGTCGGATGTCCGCGAAATAGGCCTCAATTCCCTCCCGGCAGTGCAAGATACGCTCCTGATCGAAGTCTCCATGCGCATGATCGACAGCGCGGAGAACGGCCTCATGCAGACCACGCTCGATGCCAAGGGACGGAGCGATGACTTCAGCACCTTTGACTCGGCCAAGGCGAGCGCAGACGAGGCCATCCAGGCCTATGGGGCCCTGCCCAAAACCCCGGCCGAGCGCGAGCTGTGGGACCGCTTTGCGGCTGCCTGGGGGCTCTGGTGGAACAATCACATCCGCTTTGCCGATCTCGCCAGGACCTACGGCGCGGCCCCATCCGATTCCCGCTACGCTCAGATGACGGAACAGATGACGGCAAGCGACGCCTCATTCAGTGCGGTCACCGGCATTCTGGACCAGATCCAGGCGCAGAGCGACCAGGATGCGAAAGGGGCCCTGGTGGCGGCCACGGGTACCGGGTCCACCGTCAGGCTGGTCGGGATCGTCGGCATGGCCCTTGGCACGGTCCTGGCCCTCCTGCTCGGCCTCCTCCTCAGCTTCAGCGTCACCCGCCCGATTTCCCGCGGCGTGGAGTTCGCCCAGCGCATGGCCGCAGGGGACTTCACGCATGTCCTGGACATCTACAGGAACGACGAGATCGGCATATTGGCGGATGCGCTGCGCGCGATGATGGACCGGCTCAGGCAGGTCGTCGCCGACGTGAAGGCCGCCGCGGGGGATGTCGCTTCCGGAAGCGAGCAGCTCGCCTCGAGCGCCACGCAGCTTTCGAGCGGCGCCTCGGAGCAGGCGGCCACCGGCGAGGAACTCTCCTCCTCCATCGAGCAGATGGGGGCCAACATCAGGCAGAATTCCGAGAACGCCCTGCAGACGCGACAGATCGCGACCAAGGCCGCCTCCGACGCCGCGGAGGGCGGCACGGCCGTGCACGACACCGTCAGCGCCATGCGCGAAATCGCGGGCAAGATCTCGATAATCGAGGAGATCGCCCGCCAGACCAACCTCCTCGCGCTCAATGCCGCCATCGAGGCCGCTCGTGCCGGCGAAGCCGGGAAGGGCTTCGCGGTGGTGGCCAGCGAGGTTAGGAAGCTGGCGGAGCGAAGCCAGGTGGCCGCCAAGGAGATTGGCGAGCTGTCCCAGACGAGCGTGGACATAGCGGCCAAGGCGGGATCCCTCCTGGAGAAGATGGTGCCGGACATCCGGCGCACGGCGGAGCTGGTCCAGGAGATCAGCGCCGCGAGCGCCGAGCAGAATGGCGGGGCGGAACAGATCAACAAGGCGATCCTCCAGCTCGACCAGGTCATCCAGCAGAACGCCTCCGGAGCGGAGGAGCTGTCGGCCACCTCCGAGGCTCTGGCCAGCCAGGCTCAGCAGCTCATGAGCACGATCTCCTTCTTCCGGCTTGGAGACGACAGGGGGAGAGGGAAGTCCTCGCCGGCATCGACCGGGCCGGCCGCTGCAGGCCGAGCCGGAGCGGAAAGGACGGCGCGTCCCGAGGACAGACCCGCGCCGCGCGCGGCTCCGAACGCCCGCCCCCGGCGGGCCGCCCTGCCCGGCGCGGGCGAGGTTTCGCGGGCTGCCAAGCCTGGGGCCGCAGCGGCACGGATCACGGGGCTGGCTCCCGTACACGAGTCGGGCTCGGAGAGCCCGGATGGAGCGACGCCACACAGCGACGCGGATTTCGAGGAATTCTAGGCGTCGGCTCCCCCTCTCGACCTTCGCCTCATGCATCTTGCCCGCGGCCTCAGCTGACCCTAGAATATCGCCCGGTACGCTTCGATCCTTGGTCACGTGAAAGGGATAATCGCAGCATGAGCTTCTTCCAGCCCTTCAGTCTCGAACGCTTCTTCGCGCTCCACGAATTCCAGGCCCGATATCTGCTCTGTTCCTCCGATTGCGAGTCGATGAGCACCGGTGAGCTCCTCGCCATGGAGGAGGGCTCGACGGAGGCCTTCCTGTCGCAGCGCCTCGGCTACACTGAAACCAGGGGAGCGCCGCAACTCCGTGCGGAAGTCGCAAGCCTTTACACGGGGATGGTCGCGGACGACATCCTGATCCATGCCGGCGCCGAGGAAGCCATACTCAACCTCTGCCTGGCAACCCTCGCCGCGGGCGATCACGTCATCGTCAACGCCCCCTGCTACCAGTCCCTCGCGGAGATTCCGCGCGCCCTCGGCTGTGCCGTCAGCCCGCTCCGGCTCAGGGATGCCGGGGGCCGGTGGACGGTGGACCTCGACGAGCTCGCCCGTCTCCTTAGGCCGCGCACGAAGATGGTGTTGCTCAACTTCCCCCACAACCCGACCGGCGCGCTGCTGCTGCGGGACGAGTTCGACCGCATCGTCGAGCTGTGCCGCTCCGCAGGAGCGCTTCTCTTCCTCGACGAAGTCTACCGCTTCCTCGAGGCGGATCCTGCACGGCGACTCCCCGCCGTCTGTGAAGCCTACGAGAATGGGGTATCGCTCAACGTGCTTTCCAAGAGCGCCGGCCTGGCCGGTCTGCGCATCGGCTGGCTGGCCACCCGCCGCCGGGATATCCTCGACGCGGTGGCGACGGTCAAGGATTACAACTCCATCTGCTCCTCGGCCCCATCCGAGTTTCTAGCCGGCGTGGCCCTGCGCTCATTTGGGCGTATCGTCGCGCGCAACCGCGGCATCGTCGAACGCAATCTCGCCCTGTTGCGTACCTTTTTCGGGCGTCACCGTGGGCGGCTGGAGTGGAACGAGCCCGAAGGCGGCTCCATAGCCTTCCCGCGCTTCACCGGAGGGGACGCGGACGCCGAGGCGCTCGGCCTGCGCCTTCTCGCCGACACCGGCGTCCTGATACTCCCCGGCGCGCACTACGGCTACGACGCGGCCCACTTCCGCCTGGGCTTCGGGCGGGCCAACATGCCCGAGGCTCTCGAATTGTTCGGAGCCTGGCTGGAGCGCGGACACTGATGCGATCGGCCGCGAGCCGGTGCGGTGGTGCACGCTGCAGGGGCGCGCGGTTCAGAGGCGCCCGGTACGGGGGCGTAAAATCAAGGGGCGCGCGGCGCCGCGGGTAGTGTCGACCGCGACAGATTCACGGGCCGGCGCCTGCCGCCCCGCTCCATACGGGCGTTGGACCCCGCATGTAGGCGATGAGCGCAGCCACGACGCTGATGAGAAAGCAGACCATGAAGGCGACGCGCAGGTCGTGGATGAACTGGATGATGTAGATGCCCTGGGGCCCGACCTGCGTTCCGGCGAAGAGCGAGGTCATAGCCTGGGATGTCATGCCGGAGGCCACGACGGCGAAGGTCATCGCGATGCTGACGACCGCCCCGGTGTTGTTCATCATCGTGCGCGTCCCCGCGGCTATGCCACGGCGCTCCACTGGCACGGAACTCATGATGGTGTTGGTGTTCGGCGAGTTGAAAACTCCCGATCCGA
>DATJQN010000201.1:0-14908 GCA_035505775.1 Rectinemataceae bacterium
ATATCCCGCATATAGCCCACAAGATGAACACGCTCCTCTCCGTGGGACTGGGCTACATCAAGCTCGGCCAGTCCGCCCTCACCCTTTCGGGGGGCGAGGCCCAGCGGGTCAAGCTGGCCTTCGAGCTGTCCAAACGCAGCACAGGCAAGACCCTCTATTTCATGGACGAGCCGACCACGGGACTCCACTTCGTCGACGTCAAGCAACTGATGGAGGTGATCGGCCGGCTCGTGGACACCGGCAATTCGGTGGTCATGATCGAGCATAACCTCGACGTCATCAAGCTCGCGGACTGGATAATCGACCTTGGGCCCGAAGGTGGCAACCGCGGCGGAGAGATCATCGCCCAGGGGAGTCCCGAGAGCATCGTGAAGGTGAAGTCCTCCCACACAGCCCGCTACCTCAAGCCGGCTCTGGCAGGGCGGGGCAGCTGAGCCAAGGCTCCGCCCTGCGCGCCAGAAGTCGTGAGGCCGCGGACGCGCATCGCGGCGTGATCTGAGGTCGTGCGGAAATCGCTGTTCCGCTCCCTGAACTTCGGGCCGCCCTTTACTACTGCCGCGACGACGGGTAGTATGCTTCAACATGCCGCCCTGTCGTGCCGCGCTCATACTGGCCAACTGCCTCATCGTGGCTGCGACGCTCAGTGCGACCGGCGGCGATCTTCCCCCCGGTTCGAGCGCCGGGTCGTCGGACTCGGCGGCAGCTGCGCAGGCGGCGACGCCGACAGCGCCTGAGACCCAGACAGGCCCCAGCGCGGATGCCGGCGGCGGGCAGTCCTCTCCGGACGCATCGTCCGACGAGGACCTCCTGCAGGCGACCCTTCCCCTCGACATTTCCACGGCGACCTTCTACGAGCTGGTGGCCTGGGCGCGCTCGCTCGGCCTGTCAGACTCGGGCTCGGCGAGCGACCTCCGGGCCCGGCTCTACGACCACTACAAGGTGAAGGCTCCCCCCTCGGCCGCGGCCCGGAGCGGCACCGTGATCACCATCGAGCGTGCCGATCAGGCCACCTACTTCAAGCTGGACGACGGCTCCGGCGACGTCATCAGCGCCTCCGGCGGCGTCGTGCTGACCATGAAGCAGGACAACGGCGACGTCCAGCGCATCGAGGCGCAGGAGATCACCTATGACCGTTCGCACAACGCGGTGACCGCGCGGGGCCGGGTCAGGTTCGTCCGCCAGTCGGGAACGACCACGGAGACCTTCATCGGCGAGACCCTGAGCGCGAGCCTCGATGACTGGTCGGGCGTCTTCCTCGACGGCAGCGTCAGGAGGGCGGGGCAGGGCAGTTCCGGCGGGGAGCGCGGGCTCATCATGAGCGCCCGGACCATGATCCGGAGATCCAAGAATGTCATGGTTTTCGACGACGGCACCATCAGCTCCTCGGCGGCGGAGGATCCGCACTATGCCATTCATGCCGCCAAGGTCTGGATACTCGGCGACAACGAGTGGGCGATAGCCGATGCTGTCTTTTCGGTGGGGAACGTGCCGGTTCTCTGGCTTCCGTTTTTTTACTATCCCGGTGACGAGATCGTCTTCCATCCCGTCATCGGCTATCGCTCGCGCGAGGGCGAGTTCGTCCAGACCACTACCTATCTCATCGGGCGGAAGCCGGCCAAAGCCGATACCACCGGCGTATTCAAGCTCTCGCAGGAGAGTCAGAACGGCCCCATGGTCCTCAAGGGGCTCTTCCTCCGGAAGGTCGATTCCGCGCAGGGCGGCGCCGCCTCGTCGGACAGCCTCAAAGTCATGGCGGACGCGTACAGCGGACTCGGTGCCTTCGCGGGTCTGAAGGGAAGTTTCCCGAAGGCGGGCCCGTTCAAGGACATCGGTTTCACCCTGGGGCTGGGAGTCAGCCGTTCGCTGTTCCTGGAGGACAACGGGCTGTACTCGCCCTTCGATTCGGCGGCCGGGTACCAGAGTGTCTGGAATCAGTCCCGCTTCCTCGGCCTGAGCCTTCCCCTCAGATACGGTCTTGATACCTCGGCCTCGTACAAGTCCGGCGTACTGAGCGCCTCGGTGGCATTTCCGCTTTTTTCCGATCCCTATTTCGAGTACGACTTCCTGAACCGGTCGGAGGATATGGACTGGACGCAGCTGGTCTCCGCGACTCCCGACCTCTCCACGGCGCCGGCGGTGCGCACGAGTCTCAGCCAGAAACTCGATCTCAACGTCTCGGCGCAGCCCAAGAGTGTCGCGCCCTGGCTCAGCTCGATCGACCTTACCCGTTTCGAGGTATCGATGAGCTGGCTCTCAAAGCAGGCCGACGCCGGATCTGAGAATGCAACCGTCTACAACGTGGACCCGGAGCGGCAGTTCTTCTACCCCGACGTCGTACGCCCCGTGGACGCATCGCTTACGCTCAAGGGGAACCTGTATCGCTACCCCGGCGGCTCCGGCAGTCAAGGGCCCGCAAAAACGGCATCTCCCCAGCTGATATCCCCCTGGGGGGAGTCGGGCAACGCGGCAGGGACCGCGCCCGACGCCGCGGCTGCCTCCGGGACTGTGCCTTCGGCTGCGCCTTCGGCTGTGCCGCCGACCGCGCCCAACGCGACGGCGCCATCAGGGACGCCAGCGGCGACGCCACCGGCGACGCCATCTGCCGCAGCACCGGAGACAGGGGCCGCCACGGCGTTCAAACAGCCTGCCCGCGCTGGAGACCTCAAGTCCAGCGCTCCCGTCGATCCCTGGTCGGCTTCCGTGGACTGGACGCTGACCCCCTCGACCTATCTTGAAGAGCGCTTCAAGAGCGCGGAGTGGAGCCGGCCGGAGGATATCGACTTCTCCCCCCTCTACTCGCTCATCTCGTATCGTGTGAACGCGGCGGTCGACATGAAGGCCGCCTACCGCCAGTCGCTCGCGACAGCGGCGCTGGAGCTCGCCTGGAACGATCAGGACCAGAGCCGGCCCTATCTCTATGACCAGGGCGACTATGCCAGCGGCGCGGCCGCCTATCGCCTGACCGACTACGAGTACCGGAGCCGCCGGCTGGGTGCCAGCCTGCGGCTCGGTTCCCAGCCCTTCGCCGACAACTGGCTCTGGGCACCCACAAGCTTCACCTATTCGCTCGACGCGACACTGTACGGGCTGAGCTTTGCCCAGATGACCGGCACGAACTCCGACATTCCGGTTTACACCGAGAACTATCTGGGCTGGAATGCGGCGAGCATCACGACGAACAGCGCCGCCTTCAACCTCGCAATCAAGCCCTGGGACTCCACGGAGAGTCTCCTCCTTACGGTGACCATGCCTCCCACCACAGAGTCGTACGGCGCCAAACTGAGCCTCGCCGCGAGCGTCGCCTCTCTGATCCTGCAGGACAGGGCCTATCGTCCGAGCCCGGGCGCGGATTTCCTGTTCGATCCCCTCACCTCGACACTCAACCTCGGCCGGGCCCCCTGGCCCCTGCTCAGCGACACCTTCGTCTACGATTTCACGCTGGACCAGCCGCAGTCCAACACGAGCTCCCTGACCTGGGCGGGCCTCAGCGCGGCGCTGATCGCCAGGAACTCACAGCCCTACGAATACATCGCGGGAACGGGGTGGCAGGCCTACGACTCGACCTCGTTCCGCTTCACCGATCTCAACCTCGGGCTCAGCGAATCCGTCAAAACCGCTGCAGCCGATGCGCCCTCCATCTGGACCTTTACGCTGAACTCGAGTCTGAGCCAGAGCCTGCTCCGGTTCTCCGAATCGACCTTCACCTTCGGACTCACCGCGGGACTGAAAGTGTCGAGCATGCTCGACCTTTCCTTCTCGATCCAGTCGCAGAACACGGCCTTTTGGCGCTACTATCCCGAGTTGTTTCCCGCGGTCTCCGACATAGGGGGCGCGGAGCTGTGGCGGCGGAACTTCCTCCAGGATCTCATGGACTCGCTTTCGATCTGGGATACGGCCGCCCTTCACCGGGGTCTCTTCAAGCTGAAGAGTCTCTCGTTCAAGATGCTCCACGACCTGGAAGACTGGGACCTGAGCATCGAGGCGAGCGTGTCCCCGGTCCTGAATTCCCAGAGCACGAACTACGTGCTCGATGCATCGGTATCGTTCCTCCTCACCTGGAAGGACCTGTCGGAGATAAAGTCCCAGGTGAAGTACGATTCCCAGGGCATCAGCACCGGCAGCTCCCAGACCATCTCCTACTGATCGAAGGCGTTGCATTTTTCGCGGGCCATGGGTAGAGTATCGCAAGGAGAACCCTTGGAAGGCACCGCCGGCATCGTACTGGAAAACACGCAAATACTCGCTGATCTGTGCGGCGTCAACGACTACAACCTCCGCATCATGGAGCGCCTGGTCGGCAGCAAGGTGTTCAGCCGGGGCAACGAGCTCTTCCTCGAGACCGACGATCCGGAGTCCCGCGACCTGTTTCGGGCTCTCGTCGAGCGTCTGATCGAATCGATGGACGAGGGGCTGGCCCCCACCCCCGATCTGATCATCGCGCTTCACGGCGACCTGACTCCCGAAGGCAGCGGCGGCCCGCAGGGCGGCCAGGAGTGCACGGAAGGAAGCAGGGACGGCTTCTTCGAAAGCTGCCTGCAGATACCGGGCGGCTTCGGCAAGGTGTTCCCCCGCAGCAAGACGCAGGCTCTCTATCTCAAAGGTCTCGCCACCTACGACCTGACCTTCGCTGTCGGCCCCGCGGGTACGGGAAAGACCTACCTGGCCGTGGCATGGGCGCTGCGCGAACTGCTCACCAAGGCCAAGCGCAAACTCATACTCACGCGGCCGGTCGTCGAGGCGGGCGAAAGCCTCGGCTTCCTGCCTGGTGACCTCATTGCCAAGATCAGCCCCTACCTCCGTCCCCTCTATGACGCAATGGAGGCCCTGGTGCCCTTCGAGGTCATCAGGCGTCTGGAGGAGAGCAGGGCCATCGAAATCGCCCCGCTGGCATACATGAGGGGGCGGAGCCTGGCGAACAGCATCGTCATCCTGGACGAGGCGCAGAACACGACGAAGGAGCAGATGAAGATGTTCCTGACCCGCCTCGGAGAGAACAGCCGGGCGGTGGTGACCGGGGATGTCACCCAGATCGACCTGCCCCGCAAGGGGGAGTCGGGCCTGGTCCATGCGCTCCAGGTGCTCTCGAAGGTGGATGACATCTTCGTGAGCCGCCTCGACGCGCGGGACGTTGTGCGTTCCGGACTGGTGCGGCGGATCATCGAAGCCTATGAATCGGAATAGCCCGGAGCAGCCTCCCTCAGCGGGCATGCGGATGGCCGGAGGGTTCGCCGCGGCCCTGCGGGAGTGGGTCGGATCGCACCGGCCGGACGGACCCACGGCCGCGGTCTTCGCGACGCTGCTCGCCCTGGCCTTCGTCCTCCTCCTCGCCTTCGGTCCCGGCGCCATCGCTTCCCGGGTCGACGTGGCCGACATCCATGCGGGCCAGGTCGCAGCTCAGGATATCGTCGCCGACCGGGAGATCAACTACGTCGACGACAAGGCCACGGAGCTCCGCGCGGAAGCCGAGGAGCGCCTGGTGCTGCCGATCTACACGGTGGACGACAAGCCCGCCGCCAGGACCCTCGATCGCTTCCGCGCCTTCCAGGACCTCATCGAGGAGCTGACGGATCGCAAGCTCGCGGGCGATACCCTCTACCTCAACGTGCAGAGCGCCTTCCCCGGCCTGCTTTCGAAGGAGGCAGTGCTCGCGCTGGCCAGATCCCCCCTGCGTTCCCAGGCCCTTTCCTACGCCGAATCGATACTTCGCAGTCTGCTCGACAGCGGGATAGCCGCGGTCCCTGCCTCGGGACTCGACCGCTTCAACGCGGACTACGTGGAACTCCGGAGAGTGCGGAACGGTCGACCCGAATCGGAGGAAATGCCCACCGGACGCCTGGTCACCCTCAAGAACCTCGACGCCGCGATAGCGCGCGAGCTGGACACCCGCAGGATCGCCGGTCCCCTCGCGGAACTTTCCTCCGGCCTCGTGCGCAGCTTCGCCGTGGAGGACGCTTTCTTCGACGACCAGTCCAGCAATGCCCGGCTGGACTCGGTCCGGGCCAAGGTCGAGCCCGTCATGCGCACCATCGCCAAGGGAGAACGGATCGTGCGTCAGGGCACGATCGTGACGGATTCGGACCAGGTCAGGCTGGCCGCCGCCTTCGGCGCCGCGTCCCGCATCGACTGGGGCGCCACGCTCGAGTCGGCCGCCCTGCTCGTCGCGGTCCTGCTTCTCGGTCTGCTGTTCTTCGGCGGCGGCGTCGCCGACGAGCGGCCGCGCCGGCAGGGGTCGATCCTGATCGCCTCGACCACCTTCCTCTACTTCGGCGTGGCCCTCCTCCTGGAGCGCATCGTGCCCGACGGCTCGCCCGGACCCGCCTTCCTCCTGCCGACCGCCCTGGTCTGCATGCTGGCCGCGATCATGTCGGGGCCGAGATTCGCCATCCTGTACGGCATCATCCTGGCCTTCGTGGCCCAGGCCGCGCTGGGCCTTGATGCGCGCCTCCTCTCCTTCTCGCTGCTCTCATGCGCCGCGGCCACCTACTCGGTCAGGGCCGCCCGCTCGAGGGTTGACCTGGTGAAGGCGGGCGCGATACTCGCCCTCCTCGAGGCGGCGATCGCCGCCCTCATCGGCGTCACCGGCGGGACGGACCTGCTGCCTCCCCTCTCGGCCGCTCTCTGGGGCGCCGCCAACGGCTTTGGCTGCTCCATGCTCGCGCTCGCCCTGCTGCCGGTGCTCGAGCAGGCGCTGAATCTCCCCACGCGGTTCCGGCTCATGGAGCTGGCAGATCTCAACTCGCCCATCCTCAAACGTCTGCTCACGGTCGCTCCCGGCACCTACAGCCATTCGGTGACCGTGGCCCATCTCGCCGAATCCGCCTGCAGGGAGATCGGCGCCGATCCCCTCCTCGCCCGCGTCGGCGCCTACTATCACGACATCGGCAAGATCGAGCAGCCGGAGTACTTCATCGAGAACCAGTCGGGCTACAACAAGCATGACGAGATCAACCCGAGACTCTCGGCGACGGTCATCCGCAGCCATGTGAAACTCGGCGCCGAGAAGGCGCGGTCCCTCGGGCTTCCGGAGGCAGTCGTGGACATTGTCGCCGAGCATCATGGCAACGCGGTGATCGCCTGGTTCTATGACCGGGCGCGCAAGGCCGAGGGCGACGCGGAGGCCGACGACTTCGCCTATCCGGGGCAGCCTCCCGCCTCCCGGGAGGCAGCGGTGGTCATGCTGGCGGACTCCGTGGAGGCCGCGGCGCGCACGCTCAAGCGGCCGACGATGGCGCGACTCGAGGAGTTCATCCGCGAGATCATCATGGACAAGGTCAAGCAGGGGCAGCTCGACCGCTGCGATCTGACCTTCAAGGATCTGGACCTCATACGCACCAGTTTTACGCGCATCCTGGCGGGCCATTTCCATTCGAGGATCGAGTATCCGAAACATCGGGAGAACGCACGATGAACGCCGTCGAACTTTCGGTGGAAGGCATAGACACCCCGGACTGGCTCGATCGGGCGCGGGATTTCGTCCTCGCCGTGCTCGAGCATCTGGGGAAGGAGAATTGGGAATTGTCCATTCTTCTCTGCGACGACGCCTTCATCCGCGGGCTCAACAGGCAGTACCGTGATCGCGACGAGCCCACCGACGTCCTGTCCTTCGAGCAGGGCGAGGTCTACCGGAACCCGGAAGGCGAGGAGCGCTATCTGGCCGGGGACATCGTCGTCTCGCTCGACGCGCTGTCGCGCAACGCCCAGGAATTCGGGCTCCCGCGGGACGAAGAGCTCCGGCGCCTGCTCGTGCACGGCGTCCTGCATCTGGCCGGCATGGACCACGAGGACAATTCGCCGGAGCGTCCGATGCTCAAGCTTCAGGAAGAGATACTCGCGGCCATCGCCGCCACCCGCGGGCCCAAGGGTGGCATCCTGTGAGCGGGCTCCTGCGGCGCCTTTTCGGCGCCAGGCCCGAGACCGGGGAGAGCCGCCCGGGAGAAGCGGATGACGGCGTCACCGCGGACCGCGCCGAGGAACGCGCGGCCGAGCGCCGGCAGATGATCAAGGGTGTCCAGGAGCTCGCGGAGACCACGGTCAAGGAAGTCATGGTCCCGCGGATCGACACGGTATTTCTGCCGATCGACGTGCAGCGCGAAGAGCTGCTCGAAAAGGTGGTCTCCTGCGGCCACTCGAGAATCCCCGTGTATCGCGACACGATAGACGAGGTGGTCGGAGTGCTCTATGCGAAGGACCTCCTCCGGTCGCTCGTGAAGGGTGGCGAGTTCTCGCTCCAGGAACTCGTACGCAAGCCCTTCTTCGTCCCGGAATCCAAGCGCATCGACTCGCTTCTCCGGGAGTTCAAGCGGAGGCGTGTGCATATCGCCGTGGCCATCGACGAATACGGCGGTGTGTCGGGCATCGTCTGCCTTGAGGACATAATCGAGGAGATCGTGGGGGAGATCCAGGACGAGTTCGACGAGGAGGACGAGAACATCGTCCGGCTGGCCGATGGGGTCTGGCTCTGCGACGCCCGCGTCAATCTCGAGGATCTGAACGAGGAGCTCGGACTGAGCCTTCCGACCGAGGAGTTCGATACGCTGGGAGGCTACGTCTTCGATCTGTTCGGCAAGATACCCTCCCGCTACGAGCGCATGCGCGCCGGTGACCTGGACTTCACCGTGCAGGACATGGACGGACATCGCATAACCAGCGTGAAGATATCCGTACAGGAGCCTCAGAAGGACCGCGCCGAGGAGAGTGCTGCGGACACGAAAGTCTCCGAGCTCGGCCGTGGTGACAAGGAATAGCATGATGTCGTGGGCAGGGTCTGCGTGTCGGAATCGCCTGGGCAGCTGTTCGCTTCTCCTCGCCGTCGGGCTTCTCTTCCTGACCTCGGGTGAGATTCGGATTTCCGCGCAGGGCAGCGGGCAGGGAGGCGTCACGGGCTCGGCTCCGAGTGGGGCCACCGGCGCACCGGCGGCGGGCGGCGCGGCCGTCGGACCCGATGCCGCGCCCCAGTTCAGTGGCGACGCCCGGAGCATCTTCGCGCAGGCCGAGGGCCTGCGCTTCTCCGAGGACTGGTATGGTGCCGTGGAAGCCTATCTGGCGGTGCTCGACCGGAACCCCTCGTACGGTGAAGCGCTCTACGGCCTGGCCGAATGCTACTACGAACTCGAGCAGTACGATCAGGCCCTCCTCTATGCGCGGCGCGCGGCCCCCTTTCTCAGAGGCAACACGGAGCTCGCGGACCTGGAAGGCTTCATCCGCATCGGCCTGACGGACCTGCCCGGCGCCCGGTCCGTCTTCTCCGGCGTGACCGCGACCAGACCCAACGACATCGACGCCCGTTTCGGCATGGCCCTGCTCGACCTTGCCGCAGGCAAGAAGACCGAAGCCCGGCTCAAGCTCGAGGACAGCCTCCGCCTCTCTCCGCAGAACGCCCGTGCGCTCCTGTCGCTTGCGGTCATTGCCTCGGATCAGGGCAGGCCGGCCGATGCGGAGGCCTTCATCGAGAGGGCCCTGCGCTACCACGGCAGCGAGCCGCGGACCCAGTACGTGGCGGCGCGGCTTTCGGCGGACCGGGGAGACCTGACGGATGCGGTATTCCACGCGCGGACGGCGCTGGACCTGAAACCGGACTATGCCGCTGCCAGGCTGCTGCTCGGTTCCCTGATGTACGACTCGGGCTCCTACGATCAGGCGATCGCCCTCATGCGCGACGCCGTCGCCCGCAACAGGAAGGACGGCCTGGCCTGGTACACGCTCGGCATGGCCCAGGTGGGCGCCGGCAGGACCACGGACGCACTCTACAGCCTCAAGACGGCGGTCGCGCTGCGGCCGGACGACGAAATGGTCCGCATCGCCCTTGAGGACGCCGTGGTGGATGGAACCACGGTCGAGGACAGCTCCCGGGACGGCTACGCGCAGTGGCACTTTCAGCGCGGGGCCGACTTCGAGGACCGAAGCTATTTCGACCAGGCCCTGTTCGAGTATCGCCGCGGCCTGGTGATCAACCCCTACTCGGTGCCCGGGCGGCTGAGGTACGCCAACCTGCTCAAGGAACGGGGCTTCCCCGGCAAGTACTTTGACGAGCTGGGCTTCATCAAGGATAACGGCAAGCCCACCCAGGACATACTGGACGCGATCGAGATATACGATTCCCTGCTCAGCGATTCGGTCGGCCGCTCCTGGTCGGTGGACGAGAACGCCCTTCCCAAGCGGCCCTACAAGCTCGCCCTCTTCTTCGAACCGCAGGCGGGGGGGCGCATCCATACTGCGGACGAGGACCTTCTCCTGCGCTACCTGAAGGAGTTGCTCGCCGCATCCACGCGCGTGTCGGTGGTCTCGCTTCCGGCGCGGGTCGGGAGCCTGTCCGAGGCCTTCAGGCGGGCCCGCGAGGCGGAGGCGGATTACTTCGTCATTCTGAAGAGCCAGGAGAACGAGCGGGAGATCGCCCTCCAGTGCGAGCTGCGCGTGGCCAGGACCGGCAGTCCCGCCGCCAGCTTCAGCGCCTATCGGACCGGCAATGATCGGGTCAAGAATGCGCTGTCGCGCATCGTGGACCTCCTCGGGTCATCGCTCCCGCCCTATGGCAGCCTGCTGAAGCGCAGCCAGGACCGCGTGCTTGTGGATCTCGGGCGCGCCGACGGGCTGAAGGAAGGCGACAAGCTGACCGTTCTCAAGCAGGGCAGTGCGCAGGTCAAGCCGGAGGGACTTGGGCTGAGCTACCCGCCTTCGGCCGCCATCGGCGAAGTGACTCTCACCCGGGTCGGCGAAGAGGCGAGCGAAGGAAGCCTCAAGAGCGCCGGATTCTTCGACACCGTCAACCTCGGGGATCGGCTGGTGATCGCTGCCCCCGTTTCCACGAAAGCCGGCACTACGGGAGGCACGCCCGGGGCGGCAGGCAGCCCGACCCCGGGAAGCCCGGGCCAGGCGGTCGCAACGCCCTCCGTGCCGGAGCCCACCTTCCCCGGGCTCTTCATGCTGGTGCGCAGCCTCCGCTGAGCCGCGCCCCACGTGACGGGCCGCGGCGGCGCGGCGACGCTGCCGCCGCCCGCGCGCCGCGGGGAACCGCCCCGCGCCGCGGCCCGCAAAACTCGCGCTCGTGGACCGCGACCTCGCCTCTGGAAGCCATGTGGCTGCGTATTGGGATATTTTGATAAATAAAACACCATTTCACTATCCGTAAAGACTCCTTGTCCAAAACGACAAAATGCCCTAGATTGTCGCCCGCCGGCCCGAGCCCTCAGGAAAGCCCTGCGTGGCATCCAAAGGCGATCTCAGGCCCGGCCAGCGGCTCCTGCAGGGAGTCGCCGTCGCCCCGGCGAAGGAAAAGGAGAGAGGCAATGAACCCGTATATCCGCCAGGTCCTTGACGAGCTCAAGGCGCGCTATCCCTGGGAGACCGAGTTTCTCCAGGCGGTCGACGAAGTGCTCGAATCGATATCGCCGCTTATCGATGCCGAGCCGAGATATCGTTCGCAGCGCATTCTCGAGCGCATCACCGAACCCGAGCGCGTCGTCATGTTCCGCGTGCCCTGGATGGACGACCGGGGCGACTATCATGTCAATCGCGGCTATCGCGTCCAGTTCAACAGCGCCATCGGCCCCTACAAGGGAGGCCTGCGGTTCCACCCGAAGGTTCAGCTCTCCACGCTCAAGTTCCTCGGCTTCGAACAGATCTTCAAGAATTCCCTCACCGGCCTTCCGATGGGCGGGGGCAAGGGCGGCTCCGACTTCGATCCCAACGGCAAGAGCGACAACGAGATCATGCGTTTCTGCCAGAGCTTCATGACGGAGCTCGTCAAGCACGTGGGCGCCGATACGGACGTCCCCGCCGGCGACATCGGCGTGGGCGGCCGTGAGGTCGGCTATCTCTTCGGCCAGTACAAGCGCATCGCCAACGAGTTCACCGGCGTGCTCACCGGCAAGGGGCTCAGCTTCGGTGGCTCCCTCATACGGCCGGAGGCCACCGGTTTCGGCGCTATCTACTTTGCCGAGGAAATGCTCAAGCTTTCGGGCGACAGCATCAAGGGAAAGACCATTTCGGTCTCGGGCTTCGGGAACGTGGCCTGGGGAGCCTGCATCAAGGGCACGCAGCTCGGGGGCAAGGTCGTCACGATCTCCGGGCCGGACGGCTACATCCACGATCCGGCGGGCATCGGGACGCAGGAGAAATGGGACTACCTCACGCAGATGCTGGTCATCGACCGCAACAAGGTCGAAACCTACGCGAAGAAGTTCCCCACGTCGAGCTTCCATGCCGGAAAGAAGCCCTGGGAGCAGAAGGTCGATATCGCCATGCCCTGCGCCATCCAGAACGAGCTCGACGGTGACGACGCACGCGCGCTCCTGGCCAATGGCGTGAAGACCGTGGTCGAGACCTCGAACATGGGCTGCACGCCCGAGGCCTGGAAGCTCTTCATCGAAAAGAAGATTCCCTTTGCGCCCGGCAAGGCAGCCAACGCAGGCGGGGTCGCGACCTCCGGCCTCGAAATGAGCCAGAACTCCATGAGGCTCGGCTGGGGAGCCGAGGAGGTCGACAACCGGCTTCGCGAGATCATGGTGAACATCCACAGAACCTGCTACGATACGGCCAGGAAATACGGCTTCGAGGGCAACTACGTCGTCGGCGCCAACATCGCCGGCTTCAAGAAAGTGGCCGATGCGATGATAGACCAGGGGCTCGTGTAAGCGGCCGGTCGGGGGGGCGGCAGCGTCCGCTTCCCCCGATTCCCCGCCGGGGAGGTGAGTCATGACCGAGCTCAAGCTGCAGGGGCGGGACGTCACGGAGGAGCTTCTCGCCTTCGCGCAGGACCTCGTCCGGATCCGGAGCTGCTCCGGCGAGGAGCGGGAGGTCGTGCACTGTGCCGCCGAGCGCATGAAGCTGCTCGGATATGACGAGCTGCGAATCGACGGTTTCGGCAACCTCCTCGGTCGCGTCGGTACCGGCGGCTCCTCCATCATGTTCGATTCCCACCTGGACACGGTCGCGGTGCCGGACGAGTCCGACTGGGCCCATCCCCCTTTCGGCGGCGACCGCGCCGGGGGCTTCCTGTGGGGCCGGGGCTCGGTGGATATGAAAAGCGGAGCCGCGGCTTCGATCTATGCCGGGGCGATCGCCAGGGAGCTCGGCCTCACGCGGAACCATGCCGTGTACGTCTCCTGCACGACCTTCGAGGAGGACTGCGACGGCGAAAACCTCCGCCACCTCTTCCAGGAGTTTTCATTCAGGCCCGACTGCGTGGTGATCTGCGAGCCCTCCTCGAACCTCATCGCAAGAGGCCACAAGGGCAAGGCGCAGATTCTCATCAGGACGCGGGGAGTCTCCGCCCACGGCTCAGCCCCCGAGAAGGGCGTCAACGCGATCTACGCGATGGCTGACATCATCCGGAGGGTGGAGGAGGCTCAGCGCGCGCTCGCCGCGCGGGGCGGGCGGCATGGCACCCTCGTCATGTCCAGGATTTCGAGCACCGGCGCCTCGCTGAACGCGGTGCCGTCGGAGTGCGAGGCCTATCTCGACCGGAGGCTGGCTGTCGGCGAGACCGAGGATGCGGTTCGGTCGGAGTTCGACGGCATAGTCGAGGGCACGGGAGCGACCTGGGAGATCGGGACCGTCCGGCGCCGGACCTGGACGGGGCTCGACGTGGTCTATGAGCCCTTCCATCTGGCCTGGGAGCTCGACCCGGAGAGCCGGCTCGCCCGCATCTTCGACGAGGCATACCGGAGGACCTTCGGCTCGTCGCCCGGAACCTACGACTTCTGGGATTTCAGCACGAACGCGGTCGCCACGGTGCGACTCGGCATTCCCACGATCGGCTTTGGCCCGGGAGAGTACAAGCTCGCGCACATGCGCGACGAGCGATGCGCCGAGACGCAGATCGCCGACGCCTGCCGGATGTATGTCGAGGCCATACGGGGATCATCGGAATCCTGAGCTCCCGCTTTCCTGAACCGCCGCGACTTGCCTCGGGATCGCCGCAGTCGCTATATTCCGCCGCATGGACAGCGTGCAGGACATCATCAGGGCAAGAACTTCAGTACGAACCTTCACGGGCGAGCGGTTGGGCGCCAGCGAGCTCGCCCATGTGGAGCGGATACTCGCCGACGCCGGCCCGGGACCCTTCGGGGGCCGCCCGCGCTTCCGGCTCGAAACGGCGAGCTCGCAGGAGCGGACGGAGGCCCGATCGATCGGGGCCTACGGCATGATCCGCAAGGCGCCGGCCTTCATAGTAGGAGCCATCCGGAGGGCGGAAGGGGCCAACGAGGACTACGGCTACGTGCTCGAGCGCGTCATTCTCGAGCTGACGGCGATGGGGCTCGGAACCTGCTGGCTCGGCGGAAGCTTCAATCGGGGGGAGAGCGCCCGCAGGATCGCCCTTGCGGAGGACGAAATGATTCCGGCGGTGACTCCGGTCGGCCGGAAGCCCCCGGTTCCGGGTTTCCGGTCCCGGATGATCCGCAATGCCGTGAAAGCCGATCTTCGCAAGCCGCGCGAGGTCCTGTTCTTCGACGAAGGCTGGGAGCAGGGCCTGTCCGCTGACGGCAGTCCCTGGGACGCGGCCCTCGAGTGTCTCCGTCTGGCGCCTTCGGCGAGCAACAAGCAGCCCTGGCGCATCGTGAGGGTCGGGTCACCCTCCCCGGCATTCCACCTCTACCTCCACGAGGATAGTTCGTACAACTCGTCCTACGGCGATGTGAAGCTTCAGAATGTCGACATGGGCATCGCCATGGCCCATTTCGAGCTCGCCGCCCGCGAGCTCGAGCTTCCAGGTTCGTGGTCCCGGCTGCAGGTGACGCCGCTCTCCGCTCCGGCCCCCCTGCGCTATATTGCCACCTGGCACTAAACAGCTGTACCCCGGCCGCGACTGCCGGCGGCCGGACCGGAGCCTGGCCGGGCTTATGACACTTGCCCCGCTCCGTGTCGTGCGTTACTTTTTCATCATCGTATCTTACCGTCGCTACAGGAGGTC
>DATJQN010000202.1:0-6588 GCA_035505775.1 Rectinemataceae bacterium
GACCAGCTCATCCCCCTCGACGCGGACAGCCGCCCCCAAGGCCGAGAAACCCTCGCTGAGCGCGGCCGCCCGATCGCTTTCCTTTCCACGCAGTCTCGAGACACCCGCTATCCTCGACTCCCCGCGACAGGCTGAGGCGAGAGCCACGAGCGGAGGGAAGAGGTCGGGGCAGTCCCGCGCGTCGAAGGCAAAGGCCCGGAGCTCGCCGCGACCCAGGACTATCCGGTCCGGGCTTTCCACGATGGCGGCTCCGGCCGAGGCCAGGGCCCGCATCACGGCCCGGTCGGGCTGACTCGAACGGGGTGACAGCCCGAGCAGCGCGAGCCCCCCGGCGCGTGCGGCCAGGGCCGCCGCGACCAGGAGAAAGGCTCCACCGCTCCAGTCCCCTTCGATCTCGAAGTCGCAGGCCCGGTAACGCTGCCCTCCCGGAATCCTGAAAACCGGATTGGCCGGGCCGAGCGCGACCGGCCGGCTCGCCTCGATCTCCACGCCGAAGGCGCGCATCGTGTCGAGCGTCATGTCCACGTAGCCCGCGCTGGCGAGGCGCTCGACTTCGAGGATCGAGTCCCCGACCGCGAGGGGCAGGGCGACAAGGAGTCCGGTGATGAATTGGGAACTCGAGGATCCATCGGCGCGGGCCCTGCCGCCGCGCAGGGGGCCGGTGACCCGGAGCGGCGGGAATCCCATGGCGCTCAGACAGGAACCGCCCAGGCTCTCGAGGACGCCTTCGGTCATGCCGAGGGGGCGGGAGCGCAGGGAGCCTTCGGCCTCGAGCAGCGTATCGCCCGAATAGAGGGCGGTTATGGGGGCGAACATCCTGATGCAGAGCCCCGATTCTCCGCAGGAAAGTCTGCGCGGCCCCTCCGTCGGCGTGCCCGCGCCTGGCGACACGGTCTCCCCCGGAGGCCGCCCCTCGACCAGCACGGCGTCGGCGCGGCGCTCGATCCGGGCCCCGAGAGCCTCCACGAGCGAGAGGGCCGCCAGGCAGTCCGCGCTGAAGCTCGGATTGCCCAGGCGCGAGCGGCCCGACGCCAGAGCGGCACAGGCGAGCGCACGCTGCATCGAGCTCTTCGAGGCCGGGGCCCTGATGGTCCCGGCAACGCTAGAGGGCGATACCGATCTCTGCATCGATCGCCTCCGCCACAGCTTCCGGATCGCGGCCCTCGGTCGAGATCACGAGGTCGGCGCACTCGGCATACAGGTGCCGCCGCCCGGCAAGGAGCCGCCGCATGATGGTTTCGCCGTCGCCGCCGGAGAGGAGGGGGCGAAGCGGCGCCTCCCCCCGGTGCGGCGCTGCCGCGCCGGCGCGGCGCGCTGCGGTCTCCGGCTTTACGTGGAGCCAGACTGTCGTGAAGTGCCGCCTCAGGAGACTTCGATTCTCGTCCGCGAGCACCGCGCCGCCGCCCAGAGACAGGATGCAGGGTCCCGCTCCCGCGAGTCCCCTCAGGGCCCGGCGCTCGCGCTCCCTGAAGGCGGACTCCCCTTCGCGCGAGAAGATCTCCGCCACCCGCATCCCGCTCTCCTCCTCGACGATGGCATCGCTGTCGTAGGCCGGTATGCCGGTGAGACGGGCCAGGACCCGGGCCGTCTCGGTCTTGCCCGCGGCCATGAGCCCGATCAACGCGATGCGCGACGCTGGCATCGGGGCATGTGCCTCTCCGGTCTCGCGCCCGGCCTCGATCAGCCTCTGCAGCTCGACCCGTCCCTGACCGGGGGCCCCGCCGGCTTCGCGGCCGCCCAGTTCGATGATCCGCCCCGCAATCGCGTCGATGAGCGCCGTCCCGGGGCCTGAACCTGCCGGGCCCTCCGGGCGGTGGCCGCCAGGCAGCAGCGGAAGCATCGTGAGACTGTCGGCCCCGAGATCCCGCGCGACAATCGAGGCCTCGACCTCCCCGGCGGCCGCAGCCAGGAACAGGCAGCGGAGCCCCGCAGCGGCAAAGGCCAGCCGCCAGAGTTCAAGCTCCTCCGATCCGAAGCAGCCCTTCCCCGCGAGCAGATGCAGACTCCCGGCCTCGTCCATGGCCAGGAACAGTAGCGCAGGCAGCAGTGGGGGTCAACGAAGGACGCGCGTGACGCTGGAGCCGGTCATGGAGGGCGGCGTATGAGCTCACCGGGAGGGCCGCGGGCGGACGCATAAAACTTACTATTTTTATCAATAATTAGTCGTAGACGAACGCTTTCTGTCCTTTCCGAATCCCGTTTTCCGAAACCAGGCGCGACAAAATGCGGAATTTTGTCTTTTTTCACGCTCCAAACGCCACTTTTTGTCTTTTTCCCTCTTTACAACTGGAAAGTGCTTGCGCTAGGGTTCCTGCCAAGAGAAACACGGCGCCCTCCGGGCGCCGGAACACGACCTTCGGGGAGCGCATGGAACGTTACGTCCTTTCGGCACTCGTCCAGAACCACGCGGGAGTCTTGAGCCGCGTGGCGGGACTGTTTGGCCGGAGGGGCTATAACATCGAAAGTCTCACGGTGGGCGAAACCGTCGACCCGCGGCTGTCCCGGATGACCATCGCCGTGCGCGGAGACGCGACGATCATCGAGCAGATCCAGAAACAGCTCGAGAAACTCGTGGACGTCGCCGCCGTGAAACTGCTCGAGGCGCGCTCCAGCGTCTGCCGCGAACTCGCGCTCATCAAGGTCGCCGCAAGCCAGGAAACCCGTCCCCACATCATCCAGACCGCGGACATCTTCCGCGCCCGCATCGTCGACGTCTGCGCCGAGAGCCTGACACTCGAAGTGACCGGCGACCAGGACAAGATCGACTCGCTCATCGAACTGATGCGGCCCTTCGGCATCCGCGAACTCGCACGCACCGGCCTCTCCGCGCTCGAGCGCGGCTCCGTCTCCCTCCCCCTCATCCTCTCCCTTATTTAGCCGCCTTCGTACTCGACGGGTACGAAGGCGGCGCAACCTCATCGAACAACCGGAGTCCCGCGACAGATGGGTCTCCGGAGGAGGCATAGTTCAATGGCAACGATGTATTACGAGAAGGACTGCGACCCGAAGGCGCTCGCCGGAAAGACCGTCGCCGTCATCGGCTACGGCAGCCAGGGCCACGCCCACGCGCTCAACCTGAAGGATTCCGGCCATCGCGTCGTCGTCGGGCTGTACGAGGGGTCGAAGAGCTGGAAGAAGGCCGAGGAGGCCGGCCTGCCGGTGATGACGGCGCGCGAGGCCGCCGCCGCGGCCGACCTTGTCATGATCCTGGTCAACGACGAAAAGCAGGCCAGGCTGTACGCGGAGAGCGTCGGCCCGGCCATGAAGAGGGGGAGCGCGCTCGCCTTCGCCCACGGTTTCAACATCCACTTCAAGCAGATACGCCCGCCTGAAGACATCGACGTCGTCATGATCGCGCCCAAGGGTCCCGGACACACGGTGCGGAGCCAGTACCTCGAGGGCAGGGGCGTACCCTGTCTCGTCGCGGTCTACCAGGATGCCAGCGGCCAGGCCAGGCGACTCGCCCTCGCCTACGCGGCCGGCATCGGGGGGGCGCGCGCCGGCGTCCTCGAGACGACCTTCAAAGAAGAGACGGAGACCGACCTGTTCGGGGAACAGTGCGTGCTCTGCGGCGGCGTGAGCGCCCTCATGAAGGCCGGCTTCGAAACCCTCGTCGAGGCGGGGTACCAGCCGGAGAGCGCCTACTTCGAATGCGTGCACGAGATGAAGCTCATCATCGACCTCGTCGTCCAGCAGGGACTCTCGTTCATGCGCTACTCGATCTCCGACACGGCCGAGTACGGCGACTACACCGTCGGCAAGAGAATCGTCACCGACGAGACCAAACGCGAGATGAAGAAGGTCCTCGGGGAGATCCAGGACGGCAGCTTTGCCCGCAACTGGATCCTCGAGAACCAGGCGAACCGGCCTTATTTCAATCGCATGCGGGAGATCGAGGCCGCTCATCCCGTCGAGAAGGTCGGGGCGGAATTGCGTTCGATGATGAGCTGGACCAAACGCCCCTGAAGGGGCGGATGGAGGAGGACGCGGACAATGGCGCGAAAAGTCATCGTATTCGACACCACGCTGAGGGACGGAGAGCAGTCTCCCGGCTGCAGCATGAACCTGGGCGAGAAGCTCGAGATCGCCCGACAGCTCGAGACCCTCGGCGTGGATGTCATTGAGGCGGGCTTTGCGGCCGCGAGCCCCGGCGACGCGGCCGCGGTGGCGGCCATCGCCTCCGTGGTCAGGGATGCGACCGTGGCGAGTCTCGCGCGGGCGCTCGAGCGGGACATCGATGCGGCATGGGAGTCGCTCTGCGGCGCCCGGCGGCCGAGGCTCCACCTCTTTCTCGCCACCTCCCCCATCCACATGAAGCACAAGCTGAGAATGTCGGAAGACGAGGTCCTCGAGCGGAGCGCGGCCATGGTGCGCTACGCGAAACGTCTCTGCGAGGACATCGAGTTCTCGGCGGAGGACGCCTCGCGCTCCGATCCGGAGTTCCTCTGCCGCGTCTTTTCGGCAGCGATCGAGGCCGGAGCCACCACCATCAACATGCCGGACACCGTGGGCTATGCGGTCCCGGAGGAGTTCGGCGATCTGGTTCGGCGCGTCATGGGGGGCGTGCGCGGGATCGAAGGGGCCGTCTTCTCGGTCCACTGCCACAACGATCTCGGCCTGGCCGTGGCCAACAGCCTGGCCGCGGTGAGGGCCGGCGCTCAGCAAGTTGAATGCACCGTCAACGGCATCGGCGAGCGGGCCGGCAATGCGGCGCTCGAGGAGCTCGTCATGGCCCTTCGCACGCGGTCCGAGGCATACCAGGTCTCGGTCGGCGTGGACAGCACGCAGATCTATTCCTCGAGCCGGCTGGTGTCCTCCATCACGGGAGTCAAGGTCCAGCCGAACAAGGCGGTCGTCGGGGAGAACGCCTTTGCGCACGAAGCGGGCATCCACCAGCATGGAGTTCTCGCGAACCGGGCGACCTACGAGATCATGACGCCGGAATCGGTGGGCATACCCCGGAGCGTGATGGTGCTGGGCAAGCACTCGGGGCGCCATGCCTTCGAGGAGCGGCTGGCCCAGCTCGGCATTCGCGTGGTCGCCGACATGCTCCCGGCCCTCTTCGAGCGTTTCAAGGACCTCGCGGACAGGAAGAAGCTCGTCAGCGACAAGGACATCCAGGCCCTCGCCCTGGGCGCGGTGGTCCAGCCGCGGGAGCGCTTCCGGCTCGACCGCTTTGTCATCAATTCGGGCACGAGCATCGCCGCGACGAGCGCGGTGCGGCTGGAGATCGAGGGCGGCGGACATGCGGAGCGAGTGGCCGTCGGGGACGGACCGATCGACGCCTCCTTCAAGGCCATCGACCAGATCATCGGCCGGCGACCCGTCCTCGAGGACTTCGCGCTGGACGCGGTGACCGGCGGTCGGGACGCCCAGGGGGAGGCCCGCGTGCGGATCGAGCTGGACGGCCGGCGCTACAACGGTCGCGGGCTCTCCACCGATGTCGTGGAAGCGAGCGTGCGGGCCTACCTCGGAGCCATCAACGCGCTGGTGGACGCGCTTGAGAGCTCCGGTGGTGCCGGCGGTTCCGGGGGTGCCATCGGAGGCGCGGCCCCCGTCGCCGGTGCGGCCTGCGCGGAGCGCGGAGCGGAGCCGGCGCAGGTGGCCGTGGAAGCGGGGGGAGGTGCCGATGTCGCGCGTGACCGTCCTTGATTCCACGTTGCGCGACGGAGCCCAGAGCGAGGGGATCAGCTTTTCCGTCAGCGACAAACTGCGGATAGTGACGGCCCTGGATCAGATAGGCGTGGATCTCATCGAGGCGGGCAATCCCGGCTCTAATCCAAAGGACCTGGAGTTCTTCCGCGAGGCGCGATCGCTGTCCCTGTCCGGGGCCACGCTCGCGGCCTTCGGCTCCACGCGGCGCAAGGGCGTGAAAGCCCGCGACGACGAGGCCCTTGTCAGTCTCCTCGAGGCCGGCACCGGCACGGTCGTCGTCTTCGGCAAGAGCTGGCCCCTCCACGTGGAGAAGATACTCCGCGCCACGCGCGAGGAGAACCTCGACATGATCCGCGAAACGGTGGACTTCCTGAAGTCCGAGGGCCGGCACGTGATCTACGACGCCGAGCACTTCTTCGACGGCAGGGCTGCCGACGGGGAGTACGCGATGGCCACGCTCCGGGCCGCGGCCGAGGGCGGGGCCGAATGCCTCGTGCTCTGCGACACGAACGGCGGCAGTCTCCCGTGGCGCATCGCCGAATACACGAAAGAGGCGGCGGGCCTCGGCCTTCCCCTCGGCATCCACGCGCACAACGATTCGGGCCTCGCCGTGGCGAACAGCCTCGCCGCCGTGGAAGCCGGGGCCCGGCAGGTGGAATGCACGATCAACGGCCTGGGCGAACGGGCCGGCAATGCGGCCCTCGAAGAGATCGTCATGAGCTTGCGGACACGGGCCGACCGTCTACCCTATGTGACCAGCATCAAGACCGAGCTGATCACCAAGGCTTCGCGCCTGGTGTCGTCGATCACCGGCATTTCCGTTCAGCCCAACAAGGCGATCGTCGGCAAGAACGCCTTCGCCCACGAATCGGGGATCCACCAGGACGGCATGCTCAAGAATGCCCAGACCTATGAGATCATGACCCCGGAATC
>DATJQN010000203.1:0-4771 GCA_035505775.1 Rectinemataceae bacterium
GTGGAGCTCGAACTGGATTGCTCGGTCGATGAAGCGCGCGTGAAGGGCCAGGCCGGGTCCACTCATTGCCACTGACGTCTCCCGATTGCGCCCCTGCAGGGGGCGTGACCCTTGGTCTATACGCGCCAACGGCCCCGGCAATTCCAATTGCGCCCCTACACCCTCAGGTGCAATGCGGCGACTGCACCCACGCCAGCCAACAGTGCGGCAAGCAGAAACATGCCCCAGTGGGACAGCGTGGGTACGTTATGGCTCGAGCCATTAATGCCATTAATGCGGTCGATCCGGTCCCACTGGAATTCGGCGAACCACAGAGCGCCGTCCGGGCCCATCGCAATTCCCGCGGGATAGTTCAACGGCGTCGAGCCGAAGTACTCGGTGATGACGCCGGCGGTGGTGATGCGCCCGATCCGGTTGCCGTCCCTTTCACTGAACCAGAGGGCGCCGTCCGGTCCGGCCGCGATCCAGGTCGGTCCGCTCCCTCCCGTCATGCCATTCGAATACTCGGTGATGACGCCCGCCGTGGTGATGCGACCGATCCGATTGCCTTGGTTTTCGGTGAACCACAGGGCGCTGTCCGGCCCCGCTGCGATGCCACTGGGGAAAGCTCCGGCCGTCATGCCACTCGAATACTCGGTGATGACGCCGGCCGTGGTGATGCGCCCGATCCGAGGACCGACTTGTTCCGCGAACCACAGAGCGCCGTCCGGCCCGTTCGCAATCGCCCAGGGGTAAAACCCCGTTAAGCCGGAGTACTCGGAAACGACGCCGCCGGTGGTGATGCGCCCGATCCGGCCGGCACTGAATTCGGTGAACCACAGGGCGCCGTCCTGGCCGACCGCGATCCCCCAGGGATGGCTACCCGCCGTCAAACCGGAGTACTCGGTGATGACGCCAGAAGTGGTGACCCGCCCAATCCGACTGCCGGTGTACTCGGTGAACCACAGAGCCCCGTCCGGTCCCGCCACAATCAAGCTCGGGGCACTTCCAGCCGTCATCCCGGTGGAGTACTCGGTGATGACCCCAGAGGTGGTGATGCGCCCAATCCGGTTGCCGGTGTACTCGGTAAACCACAAGGCACCGTCCGGTCCCGACGCGATGCCATAGGGTCCGCTTCCCGCCGTCATGCCCGTCGAGTACTGCGTGATCGTGTATTGAGCCGAAGCTGGGAAGCACAGGATCAAGAGCAGTCCCGCTCTCCAAAGGCGAGGTCGATGATTCATGGCGATCTACACTCCTTCGTACCGGCTCTGGCGCGCCTGCCACGACCGTTGACTCCCTGCGCCAGGTGAGTCGACTGGCTGCCCGCCCGGACACTCCTTTGAGCGGACGTAGACGCCCGATGCATGCCCTCAACGGCGATGAACCAGACCAAGGGGCCCCGAGGGGGTCTGATCGCGAACATGGGTCCGTCATCGAGGGAATTCAAGGGCGATCTTGCAGTGGCACGACGCTCGACCCTGAGAGCATTCGTCTAACCGACCGAGTGGCGCGCAACAGACCGGCGCTTTGGTCACCACGACCCCGGTCGGCCTGCGCACGTCGACCGAGTATTTCTCTGATTGACCTTCCTTCAGCCTGCTCCTTGAACGAGTGTTGGCAGTAGCCGCTCGCATCTCATGCGCGGCACTCGGATCAGCGCTGCTGCTCCTCGCTGGTTCTTTGGCCTTTGGCGGACGCCTCCACGCGCCTGCTCGCCTCGGCGGCGATCCGGTCGAAATCGGGATCGCCGCGCAGAGATTTGAGGGCGGGGTCTTTGTCGATGGACCGCATCCACGACGCGTTCCCGCCGCCGGGGACGGCGCGGCCGAGACAGGTCAGCGCCTCCGCTCGCTTCCCTTGCCGCGCATAGAGTCCGGCGAGGCTGTAGAGGTTCTTCGCCACGGACGGATGCTCCGCGCCAAGCGCCTTCTCGCGGATTTTGAGGCTCTGGCGAAGCAGCGACTCCGCCTCGCCGTATTTGCCTCGCAGAGAGTCGAGTTCTCCCAGACCGCCGAGGATGTCGGCCGTGTCCGGATGATCCGGCCCCATCGTCGCCTCCGCCGTCCTCAGGCCTCGTCGGTAGAGCGGTTCGGCTTCGGCGTACCTGCCCTGTGCCCGGTAAAGGTCCGCCAGGCCGCCCTGGACGATCGCCACATCCGGGTGGCTGGGCCCCAGGGCCCTCTCGCGGATCCTCAGGCTTCGCAGGTAGAGCGGCTCGGCTTCGGCGAGCTTTCCATCGTCCGTGTAAGCGATCGCGAGATTGCACAGGATTCCTGCGACATCCAGGTGGTCCGGGCCGAGGGCCTTCTCCCAGATGCCGAGGCTTCGTCTGAGGAGCGGCTCAGCGTCTCCGTTCCTGCCCTGGTTCACGTGGAGCGCCGCGAGGTTGTTCAGGATCCTCGCCACTTCCGGATGGTCGGGTCCGAAGCATTTCTCCCGGATTCGCAGGCTCCGTTCGAGGAGCGGTTCGGCTTCGGAATACCGCCCCTGGTCCGCGTAGAGGTTCGCCAGCCTGTTGAGGCTCGTCGCCACCTCCGGGTCACCGGGGCCGCGGGCTTTCTCCCAGATTTCGAGGCTTCGTTTCAGAAGCGGCTCCGCCTCCGAAAAACGGCCTCTCCTTCGATAGAGGCTTCCGAGGCTGCTGAGGCTTTCCGCCACGTCCTGGTTGGACGGCCCCACGGCCTTCTCCCTGATTTCCAGACTCCGCCGATAGAGTCGCTCGGCCTCGCCGTATTTTCCCTGGATCGTGTAGAGATCTCCCAGGCCGACGAGACTCGTGGCCACGTCCGGGTGTCCCGGCCCCAGTGCCTTTTCGCGGATGGCCAGCGCTTCCTCGAGGAGAGGTTGGGCCTGCGGATACAGACCCAGCTTCCTGTAAACGACCCCCATCGTGTCCATGAGCCGCGCCTGTACCTCCGGCTCCTCTCTCAGCTCCTTCTCGACCCGTTGAGCGCCCTTGTCGAGAAGCTCCCGGGCCGTGACGGTGTTCCCTTTGGCTTCACCCGGGTCGGAAACCTTGAAGAGCCCGACGAGAAATTCCGACACCTGTTTCGACGTCGAGGCTTCCTTCTGCGCGGCCTTCTCGGCCCGGGTGACGCGGATCGTCTGGATGGTCATCCCGGCCCCGAAGAGCGTCAGCACGACCATGGCCGAAGCCAGAAGCGTTTTCTTCCTTCGCCGGAGCGGTTTCTGCCGGATCCACGACAGCCGCTCGGCCGTGTCCATCGCGGAGGGGCGAGCCGCGGGAGCGAGAGCCTTCAACCGTCCGATGAGGTCCGCAAGGCTGGCGTCGATGCCCGAGACGGGAAGCGTGTCGCCGACCGTCGCCTTCCGCAGCACGACCATCGGCTCGAGACCCGTTTCGTAGGGCGGTCTTCCCGTGAACAGCTCCTGGAGCAGCAGACCGAAGGAGTAGAGATCGCTTGCCGCCGTCGTGACCTCGCCCCGTGCCTGCTCGGGGCTCATGTACCTCAGCGTCCCCATGATCGCCCCTCTGACCGTGAGTCCGTACGACGGGTCGGTTGAGGAGACGTGCTCGGTTTTTCCGGGATCGGGGACCGTTTGCTCGCCCGAGGGTCGCTCCCCGGCACCCACGATCGTCGCCACGATCGAGGCTTCGTCCTGCTGGTACCGTGCAAGGCCGAAATCGAGGACCTTGACGCCGCCACCGTGCGTACACATGACGTTGTCCGGCTTCAGGTCGCGGTGAACGATCCCTTTTCCATGGGCCGCGACGAGCGCCCCGGCAATCTGCTCGGCAATGAACAGCTTTCGCCTGAAGTCCAGACCTTTCCTCATCGCGGCCGTGAGGGGTGCGCCATCGATCAGCTCGAGGACCAGGAAGTCCGCGTCGTCCCCTTCGATGTAGTCGAAGATCTGGCAGATGTTCGGATGGGCGAGCTGCGATAGGGCGCGCGCTTCGCGAAGAAACCGAAGCTTGGCCTCCCCGTCAAGGCGACGCTCGGCACGCAACCGCTTCAGCGCCACCTTCCGTTCGAGTTTCTCGTCGTAGCCGGCGTAGACCTCGCCCATGCCGCCACTGCCGAGCACGTCGACAACCCGGAAATGACTGATCCGCGTGCCGAGGAGGTCGGTCATGAGGATGACCTGCCGATCTTTTTCTCCTGATTCTATCGGGAACGAGACGGGTGCAACGGAAATTGCGGGAGCTCGGGAGCGCCGGGACCGTCCAGGAGGGACACGAAGGCCGCCTCCACTTGATGGCGGCCGATGGCACGGGCGCCCGCCGCATTGCCGAGTCGCTCGATGTCCGCGATACCCCGACCTGGTCTCCGGACGGAAAGTGGATCGCCGTCGTTGCCATCGAAGGGAAAGAACAGCCGCTTTTCAAGATTCCGGTGGACGGTGGAGATCCCGTGCGGCTGGTCGGCGGAGTCCATTACGATCCGGTCTGGTCGCCCGATGGGCGGCTCATCGCGTACTCCGAACATCACGAGGGCCCGATGTACGAGCTGAAAGGGGTCACCCCGGAGAAGCAGCCATTCCCGCTGCCGCGCATCACGGTCGCGGCCGGAGGGAATCGCTACCGGTTCCTGCCGGATGGCCAGGCTCTGGCGCTGATTCAGGGTGACTTTCGGCATCAGGACTTCTGGCTGCTGGATCTCGCGACCGGGAAGCGGCGGGTACTCACGGACCTTCGCCCCGGATCCGACATCAGGAGCTTCGACGTCTCACCCGACGGCAAGCAAATCCTCTTCGACCGTTTCCGCGAGAACTCCGACATCGTCCTCATCGACCGCGTGCGGCCCTGAATCGTGCCCACGCCGGC
>DATJQN010000204.1:0-22785 GCA_035505775.1 Rectinemataceae bacterium
AGGAGCCAGCCGTATTGACGCCAGATGCTGCCGAATATCACGAGGTCAAAGCCGCCTTCCCTGACACGTTCCAGGATACGGAAACGGTTGACGGGCAGATCCTCCAAAAGACCGGAGTAGAGCGTGAAGCCCCGTCCCCGAACTTGGGAGATGACTGTTTCCTGGCAGCCGCGGTACAGAATCTCGCATTTGGGGAAATCGACTACCTCATCGCCAAAGAGCATTTTCAGACCGTGGAGAAGGGAGTCCGGCAGGTAGTCCTCCGAAGGGCTTGTAAGGAAGAGAATTCTCATATCGTTACCAGTTTCCCCGTATCGATCTCGTTGACGAATATCTGACTGTACCGACCCGAACTCTGGACCGCATTCTGGCCGGGCGAGTAGGTCTCGGTGAAGAAGAACATGACATCGTTCATGTCCGCGAGGGACTCGCAGTTGGTCCAGCGGTAGTAGATCTGGTTCTGCCATTTGACGAGTATCGAGAGCCTGAAGGGGTCCTTCTCCAGGCTCGCGTCGCAGCGCTCGCGCAGCATGGCCCGGATGCCGCCGTACCACGAGCGCTGGAGGCAGAACAGGTTGAGCTTGCCCTTCTCATCCATGTAGTACAGCTCGGCGATGCCGCCGATGGCGGGGGCTTTCTTCACGATTTCGTATTTGTCCGCCTTGGCGATCGGCGACCAGTGCACGGTGTAGAAGACGCTGTCGCCACGGTGTCCCGGACGGACGTCGCGGCGGATGACATAATCCATGCGTTCAGGATAGCACGGCGGGTCCGCGGTCGATAAGTGCGGAACGAAACCGCGGCGGCCTCGCCAGACCCCCTCCGCTCGCGATTGACAGCCTGAGCCCCTTTTTGGATACTGAAGTCCCATGAAGAAGCTTATCTTCGTGACGGGCGGCGTCTGCTCCTCCCTGGGTAAGGGAGTGGCGGCCTCCTCGATCGGCGCTCTCATGGAGGCGCGCGGGCTCACCGTGCGCATGGTCAAGATCGATCCCTACCTGAACGTGGATGCCGGGACCATGAGTCCCTACCAGCACGGCGAGGTCTACGTCACCGACGACGGCGCGGAAACGGACCTCGACCTCGGCAACTACGGTCGCTACACCAACTCCCCGCTATCCAAGGTCAACTCGATCACGACGGGGCAGGTGTACCAGGCGGTCATCAGCAAGGAACGGGAGGGGCGCTACCTCGGGCGCACCGTCCAGGTCATCCCCCACATCACCGACGAGATCAAGAGCCGCATCCTCGCCCCCGGCAAAGAGGACGACGTCGACATCACGATCATCGAGATCGGGGGCACGGTCGGCGACATGGAGTCCATTCCCTTCCTCGAGGCGGCCCGCCAGCTCATTCACGAGATGGGCAAGCAGAACGCGGTCTCGGTCCACGTGACCCTGATCCCTGCGGTCTCGGGCGGCGAGCTCAAGACCAAACCCACCCAGCACGCGGTCAAGGAGCTCCAGGAGGTCGGCATCCAGCCCGACGCTCTCGTGCTCCGCGGTCGGGAGCCCATCGAAGAGGGCATGCGCCGCAAGATCGCCGGTTTCACGAATGTCGAGTTCGAGGGGGTCATCTCGGCCCACGATGTCAAGACGACGATCTACGAGATCCCCCTGCTCTTCCACCAGCAGGGGCTCGACACCTTCCTTCTCAAGAAGATGAATGTCGAGAGCCGCCATGCCGACCTCCGCGCCTGGCAGGAAGTCGTGCGCAAGTTCGCCGAGCCCCGGCGTCACGTGCGCATCGGGGTGGTGGGCAAGTACATGGAGCTCCACGACGCCTACAAATCCGTGTGGGAGGCGCTCTACCACGGCGGTATAGCCAACGAGGCCTCCGTGGAGATCGTGAAGATCGACTCGGGGCGGCTCGAAGCTGACAACGCGGACATGGCACAGATCTTCGCCGAGGTCGACGGTATCCTCGTTCCCGGCGGCTACGGCCAGCGCGGGTCGGGGGGCATGGTCAAGGCGGCGCGCTACGCGCGCGAGCACGGGGTGCCCTACTTTGGCATCTGCCTCGGCCTGCAGATCATGGTGATCGAGTGGGCCCGCGACGTGCTCGAGTGGGAGGACGCGGATTCGACCGAGTTCAATCCCGACTCCTCGCACTGCGTTGTCAGTCTCCTCGAGGATCAGATCGACGTGAAGAACTACGGCGGCACCCAGCGCCTCGGCAAGAGCGAGTCCGTGCTCAAGGCCGGGACCAAGATCCACTCCATTTACGGGGCAGATTCGGTCTGGGAGCGGCACCGGCACCGCTACGAGGTGTCCAACGCCTACCGCGCCGACCTCGAGCGGACGGGCCTCAGCATTTCTGCGCTGACCCCCGACGGCAGCCTCGTGGAGGCGATCGAGTGGCCGAAGCACCCCTGGGGCGTCGGCGTGCAGTGTCATCCCGAGTTCAAGTCCCGCCCGGTGAGCCCAGCGCCTCTGTTCAGCAGTTTCATCGGCGCATGCGTCGAGCGGGTGACCGCCGCGGCGCGAGCGGCGAATGCCGCGCGCTGAGCCGCGCCGGGCTGCGGCGCTCGTCGTGGGGGCCGTACTGCTCCTCCTGGGCGCGGCGACCGTGGTCTCCTGCCACTTCACCTACGGCGCGGGCGCCGCGGCGGCCGGCGCCGCAGCAGCGCCGACTGCCGTCTTCGTCAACTACCAGCACAATGTGGTCACGCGCGGAGCGCTCTCCTTCCATCTTTCCGCCGAGCGGGCCGAGGTCTACGACGCGGACAAGAAGACAGTCCTGCATGCCGTGAGCTTCGCGCAGTATGACCCGGACACGGGAGAGCTCGTCGCGAGCGGACGGGCCGACGAGGCGGTGTACTATTCCGAGAACGAGGATGCGGAGTTCTCCGGGGATGTCCGCCTCGAGTCCAAGCGGCAGGATGCCGTACTCGTCGGAGAGTACCTGCGCTGGGACGGCACGGCGAAGAAGCTTTCGGGCAGGCTCGAGCGGACGGTCACCATCAGCCGCAGCGACGGCTCCTTCGTGACAGGGGCCGGCTTCGAGGCAGACGCCCTGCGCCGCTCCTTCTCCTTCAAGGACAGTGTCGAGGGTACGCTCACCGCCCGGGACGAGGCCGCGGGGGCCGCCAAGTGAGGGTCTCGCGCCTTGTGTCCCTCTGCGCGCTCGCCACGGCCTGTCTCTGTTCAGCGGCGGCGGCGGACAGCGTCGGCTTCAGCGCCGACAGCGTGCAGAGCGTCCTGGCCAAGGGCAGGGAGCACACGGTCCTCTCCGGACATGTCCTCGTGAAGACAGGGAACATTTCCATTTCGGCGGACCGGATCGAGCTCTTCGGCAGCGACTTCCAGTTCATGCAGTGCTCGGGCTCCGTCGTGGTCAGGGACCCCGATGAGGGCATCACGGTACAGTCGCCCAGCCTGTACTACGACCGCGTCAAGAAACTCAGCAGGGCCGAGGGGCCCTCCTCGCTCGAAGACGCGAAGAACAAGCTCGTGCTCAAGGCCGAGTTCATCGAGAATGACGGTATAAACGAGGTCATGGTTGCGCAGGTGGCGGTCCGCATCCTGAAGGAGGATCTGGCCTGCCGCGCGGAATACGCCGTGTACCGGCGCGTCGACAAGCAGCTCGAGCTGACGGGGGCGCCCTCGGCCACGAAAAAGGGTGACGAGTACCACGCCACCCGGATTGTCGTGAATACCGACAGTGAGGAGATCAGCCTGGAGGGCGAGGTGGGCGGAGTCGTGGCCTCGGGCTCCGCTTCGAGCCCGAGCCCGAGCTCGACCTCGAGTCCGCCTCCCGCACCGGTCGCGGCTCCCGCGCAGGGACAGGCCAAGTGAACGGAAGCCCCGAATCCCATGCCCTCGAGGTGAGGGGGCTGCGCAAGCTCTACGGGAAGAAGATCGCCGTCGCCTCCGTGGACTTTTCCATGGCCACCGGCGAGGTGGTCGGCCTCCTGGGGCCCAACGGGGCGGGCAAGACCACGGTTTTCTACATGATCGTCGGCTTTATCAGGCCCACCCAGGGCCGGGTCGGGCTCGACCACCACGACATCACCGAACTGCCCATGTACCGCCGGGCACGCCTGGGCATCGCCTACCTGCCGCAGGAGCCCTCGGTGTTCCGCAAGCTCTCGGTGGAGGACAATGTCCGCGCGGTGCTCGAGACCCGTGCCGACATCGACGAGGCCCGGAAACGGGAGCTCCTGGAGGAGCTCCTCGTGGAGTTCGGCATCGAGGGAATCCGGCGGCAGAAGGCCTTCACGCTCTCGGGTGGCGAGCGCCGGCGCACGGAGATCGCCCGGGCCCTGGCCCTCGATCCGAAATTCCTCCTCCTGGACGAACCCTTCGCCGGCATCGATCCTATAGCCGTGCATGAGATCAAGAACATCGTGCGTCGCCTCTCCGAGGCCGGCATCGGCGTCCTGATCACGGACCACAATGTCCGCGACACACTGGAAATAACTCACCGCGCCCATGTGATCAATCTCGGCAGCATCGTCGTCTCGGGAGACCGGGAGACGGTGCTGGCCTCCGAGTTGGCGCGCAGGATCTATCTGGGGGAGGAATTCAGGATGTGAGACGCCGGTCCGTCGATTGACGAAATCCGTGCCACATGGATATAGTAAATCAGGTAATCGTACCGGATTGGAGTCCGGCTCTCCCCCATCGCCTCGCCATGGCCGATTCTGCGCATCGTGTTGACGGCGCAAATCGGGCATGGTACATTCATACCTGCCCCGTTTGGGAAACCACATCATCACCAACGTCCTACGGAAGACAGATGCAGTATTTCGACACTCACGCCCACATCGGGCTCATTTTTGATGACCCGATCGAACAGCTTTTAGTTTGCCAGCAAGCCAAGCAGGCTGGCGTCACCAAGATTGTCAGTATCTGCAACAGTCTCATGGATTTTCGCCAGGTATACGACAATCTCAAGACCCTCGAGCATGTGTACCATGCGGTCGGCGTCTCCCCTTCCGAGGTCCAGAACCCCGGGAAGGACTGGCGGCGCACGATCGAGGACTCCGCCAAGCTGCCCCGCGTCATAGCGCTCGGCGAGATCGGACTGGACTACTACCACAAGTTCGGGGACCGCAAGAGCCAGATCGAGCTGTTCATCGACCAGCTCGAGCTCGCGAGCCGGCTCGATCTCCCGGTCATCGTTCACAACCGCGAGGCCGGGAAGGACGTCATCGACATACTCCGGGACCGGATGCCCCCCGCCGGAGCCGTCCTGCACTGCTATTCCGAGGACGCCGAATACGCGAAGAGGGCCCTCCAGCTCGAGCTCGACATCTACTTCTCCTTCGCCGGCAACCTCACGTATCGGAATGCACGCAATCTCCACGACACTGTCCGCGTCCTCCCCCTGGAGCGGATCCTCATCGAGAGCGAGGCGCCCTTCATGGTGCCCGCGGACTACCGCGGCAAGCGCAACAAGCCGGAATATCTGCCCTCGACGGCGCTCTTCCTCGCGGATCTCCTCGAGATGGACGGCGATGAGGTGGGCCGGGCGGTCTATGAGAATGCCTGTCGCTTCTTCCGGCTGCCCGTGCCGGTCTGGACCTAGCGTGCCGGGGCCGCGGTCCGGAGATTGTCCGGAGCGCGGCTCCTCAAAACTCGCTCTGAAGGCCGACGCCCGACCCGCCCACGACGCATGAACGATCCCACACCGCTTTTCCGCGGACTCCGTATCGGAGCCCTCGAGCTGCCCGGTAACCTCTTTCTTGCGCCGGTGGCCGGCTATTCCGATGCTGCTTTCCGCTCGGTCTGCATCGATCAGGGTGCCGAGCTCTGCTACACCGAGATGGTGAGCTCGGAGGCGCTCACGCGCGACCATCCCAAGACCAAGGAACTGCTTGGCCGGGCGGAAAACGAGACACGCCTCGCCGTGCAGCTCTTCGGGGCAAAGCCGGAGGTGCTCGCCGACGCGGCCGTCAGGCTTCTGGCCTGGGAGCCCTCGCTCATCGATCTCAACTGCGGCTGCCCCGTGCCCAAGATCATCCGCAGCGGCGCCGGCTCCGCGCTGATGCGCGACAGCGGACGTATCGGGGCCATCGTGCGCGCCATGAGGGAGGCACTCGATGCCGCAGGGAGATCGGAGCTGCCGGTGACCGTGAAAATCCGCTCCGGCTGGGATGCTGCGACCATCAGCTTTCGCGAGGCGGCGGATGCGGCTGTCGAAGCGGGGGCCGCGGCCGTCACGCTCCATGCGCGGACGAAGGCCCAGGGCTACGGAGGCCATGCGGACTGGTCCCAGATCCGGGAACTCAGTGAGGCTCTGCCCGTCCCCGTGTTCGGTTCCGGCGATGTCTTCTCGGCCCGGGATGTCCAGCGGATGCTCCGGGAAACGGGCTGCGCCGGCGTGATGATAGCCCGCGGCGCCATGGGCAATCCCTTCATCTTTCGTGAGACGCGGGACCTGCTCGCGGGGCGGGAGCCCCGGCGCCCGGGCATCGAGGAGCGGGCCGCCGTCGCCCGCCGCCACCTGGAGCTCTCCTGCCGCTTTCTCGGCGAGCGGACAGCCTGCCTCGAGTTCAGAAAGCAGTTCTGCAGCTACAGTAGGGGTACGAGATCCGGGGCCGAGCTCCGGGCCGAGGCGGTGCGCTGCTCAACCTTCGCGGAGTTCTCGGCCATGCTCGACCGCTGGGTTGCGCTCGATCAAGGTATGGAGCCCGGCCATGGGGTGGAGCCCGACCGCAGGTCCGGGGGCGAGGATCAGGGCGAGGCTGTCTTCCTCCGGTAGTCCGCGATCCTGGTGGCCAGGTCCTGGCCGAGATCGACAGGTGGAGAAGTCTTCGGTTTGGAGGTCACGGCCACGAGCCAGGGCGAGAGCACGCTCTGCTCGAGCTCGGGCCAGTCGCTGGGCAGGACCGTGGCGGGCGCCATGGCTCCGGCCGGCGGGAGATGACCCACCAGCGCGGGGTAGAAGAGGGGAAAGACCTTCTCGTTCACCGCGCGTATCGAGGAAAAGCCGCCGGCTATGCCGAAGGAACTCTCGAGCGCCCGCGCCCTCCTGCCGCTGACGAGGATGGCGCGCTGCGCATCCTCGGTGAAGAACCACTTCATGAAGGCCTCGGCGGCCTGCTTCCCGCGGCCCGAACGGAGGAGTGCGGCGTAGACGATATCTTCCGAGACCGGGACCTGGCCCGAGCGGGCGAACCAGCGGTAGTCGAGGCCCGATCGCTTCTCCTCGGGGATGAGGAAGAAGCTCGCCGAATCGATATAGGCGAAGAGGGTGCGTCCCGAGCTGACATACTGATAGGCGGGCGTGTACAGATACTTGAACTGGAAGTCATCCTCGAAGGTGGCCGAGCCGTTGACCGAGGCCGTCCAGTCGCGGATGGCGTCGACCGCGGAACGCAGGCCCGGTTCGCTCCAGGCGAGGGGCTTGCCCTCGCGGAAGGCCGCGCCCGCCGCATTCACCGCAAGGGTGAGGAAGTCGCCGTCCCAGCGCGGGGAGAAGCCCATGCGTACGAAGCTCGCGCCTTCCTTCTGGTTGTATGCGGCAGCGGGCTGGGCGAGGTCGTCGAGACCGAGGATGAAGTCGTTCCTGATACCCTGGGTGCCCTTGGGGAAGATGATCGCGGGGAGGTTGAACGAAACCGGCAGCAGCAGCTGACGTCCCTCGATGCTGCCCATCGCAAGGAGTTCCGGATAGAAGGCGGCCTGATTGACGAGAAGCTCCCCGAACAGATAATCGAGGGAGAGGAAGCGGTCGCGAACGGCCTGGCTCTTGAGGTATCGGCCTATGGCCAGGGCCGGCGGCTCCTTGGCCTGCCGGAGCGCCGAGGCGAGGTCGGCCTGCCACCGCACTTCCACCAGATAGCGGCTCTGCGAGGCGTTGAAGAGTTCGGCGCAGAGGGCGATCTCGGGTACGTCGGTCCATATTTCCGCGGGGCCGGAATCGGCGAGCGAGCAGGAGCCGAGCACCAGTGTGCCGAGGCAGAGGGCCAGGGCCGGCAGCAGTGCCGCTGTTTTGACCATGGCGCAACGATATACGGAGGATCGAGACGATGCAAGTCGCGGCTCCGAGCCATGACAGGGAAGACGAGTCGCGGTTCAACCGCCACGCCCGGAGGCTCCGGGAGCGTCATGGGGCTCGCGTCTGGCGCGTGGGGGTGGACGCCGGCTTCGGGTGTCCAAACCGCTCAGCTGGCCGCGGGGAGGGGGGCTGCAGCTACTGCGCGCCCTCCGGGTCTGCGGCGCCCTACACCGGAGAGCCGGGGACAGAGCTCGAAGAGCAGCTCGGGCGCGGCCTGGCATTCCTGCGCCACCGCTACAACGCAGGGCTGTTCTTCCTCTATTTTCAGGCCTTTTCCTCCACGAATGCCCCCCCTGATCGCCTCCGCCGGATCTACGACTCAGGGCTGGCCCAGGGCGGGGATCAGTTCAGGGGGCTCGTCGTCTCGACGAGGCCCGACTGCGTCGACGAGGGAAAGGCCGCCCTTCTGGCCGGCTACGCCGACCGCGGCCTGGAGGTCTGGGTGGAGCTCGGTCTGCAGAGCGCCAATGACCGCACGCTCAGGGCGATTGGCCGCGGGCATGATGTTGCCGCCTTTGTCCGGGCCTGCTCGCTGCTCCGGTTACCCGGGATTCGCGTGGCTGCACACCTGATGCTGGGCCTCCCGGGCGAGAGCCGGGAGGATATGCTGGCCAGCGTGGACCTCGTGGCGCAGATGGGGCTGGCAGGAGTCAAGTTCCACGATCTGCAGCTCGCGCGGGGGTCGCGCCTGGCCGCGGAATATGAACTGGGCGAGCTCGCCCTCATCAGCAGAAACGCGTTGCCTGTCCTCCTCGCCGACTGCCTCGAGCGACTGCCTCCGAGCTGCGAAGTGATCCGGCTCTGCGCTGACATTCCGCCCGTCGAGCGGCTGGCACCGCGGCAGGTGCCGGACAAGGCGCTGCTCTATCGTGCGGTCGAGGCTGAGCTCCACAGTCGCGGAAGCCGGCAGGGCAGCGCCTGGCGGGAGCCGACCCCCGAAGAGGCCCGGGGAAACTGAAATCCGGCTCGGCCCGGCGGTAGCGCATGCCTGATCGATGCGGTATACTGAACGACGCAATGCAAGTGAAGAACCCCGAGGTGTTTTCGGTCATCGAGTCCATCGGCGATCACTACCGCACCAATATTTCCAACCGTTTCACGCATCGAGCCCTCTCATCGATGTCGCTCGACCCCGGCACCTGGAATCTGATAGAGGAACTCACGGAAAAGTCGGAGAATTATCGATACCAGGGCTACCATTTCGACGAGCTCTACGGCCAGATCCTGGCGGCGGCCCGCTTCATCTACCAGGCCAAGCGCCAGGTCCTGCCCAATCTCCGGTATCTGGCCGGAGGGGCAAGTGCAGGTTCGCAGGGCGTCGAGTCGGACCGGGTTTTCCGCGAGATGGCGATCAACAACTTCGGACCCAATCTCAAGATCCTCGCCGACAAGCTGAACGAGCTGTACGTGAAGGTCGCCGCGCTGGACAAGGACGCCGCCGGGCAGAAGGCACCCGTGTACACGACCATACCCGAGCTGCGAGAAATCGGCCGATATCTCATCGAATAGGCGGGCAAGGCCCCGATCTTGACAACCCACACCTTTTCCCGTATCGTAAAAGCCCGTTGGCGGAAGCCGACGCCACAATTTAGGAGCGGTGTCCGAGCGGTTTAAGGAGACGGTCTTGAAAACCGTTGTACCGTCAGGTACCGGGGGTTCGAATCCCCCCTGCTCCGCGAACGTGGGCCTGAATGGAGAGGTGCGAGAGAGGCCGAATCGGGCTCCCTGCTAAGGAGTTGTACCCCTCAAGGGTACCGGGGGTTCGAATCCCCCCCTCTCCGTCGATTGCAATGATCCCGTGAAACCGATGGGGGATTCGAACCGGAGCCCTCGCCGAGCACGCGCGATCATTTGAGCGCGCGCGAGGAGGAGGCGGAAGGACGCCGCCGACAGAGGGCGGAGGCGGGTTCGAGGAGCTTTCAGGACGAAAGCGACGAGAACCGAATCCCCCCCTCTCCGTTTTTTTCTGGAGGCTATAGCTCAGCTGGATAGAGCATCAGATTGCGGATCTGAAGGTCGGTGGTTCGAATCCACTTAGCCTCAATCGCCCAAGGAGAGATGCGAGAGCGGTTGAATCGGGCGGTCTCGAAAACCGTTGAACCCGTAAGGGTTCCGGGGGTTCGAATCCCCCTCTCTCCGGTTTGTTGACACGGATGAGATTGGGGGGATTCGAAACGGATCCCCCCTCTCAGTCTCGGCGAAGGTAAAAAAGCAGACTCGGAGAGATGACCGAGCGGCCGAAGGTGCACGATTGGAAGTCGTGTGTACTCGTAAGGGTACCGAGGGTTCAAATCCCTCTCTCTCCGCAATCGGGTCTTCGAGCGCCTCAAGCCAGGCACTGCGCTCGTGGCCGCCGCCCAACCCCGCCAGGTCCGGAAGGAAGCAACGGTAAGCGGTAGGCGCGGTGATGCAGAGCGCCTGGCTTGGGGCGCTTGAGCCCTCTCTCCTGCCCGCGGCTCTCTCCTCTTGCGTTTCGCTCAAGGCTCCGCACCTCCCCGCGCCGGCTTCCGCTTTACCCCCCGCCCTTCTTGTGCTACTTTCCTCCCATGCCCTACGAGATCACCGCGACGCGAAAACGGCCCCAGACCTTCGAGGAACTCGCGGGGCAGGACTTCGTGTCCGCGACGCTCGAAGCCAGTCTCGAACGCGGCCAGATCGCCCACGCCTATCTGTTCTCCGGTCCCCGGGGCTGCGGCAAGACGAGTACGGCCCGGATTCTGGCCAAGGCGCTCAACTGCGAGCGTGGCCCCACCGCCACCCCCTGCGGGGTCTGCCGCTCCTGTGTGGAGATCGCGCGCGGCGCGAGCCTCGACGTCATCGAAATTGACGGAGCCTCGAACACCTCCGTGGACAATGTCCGCCAGATCAAGGACGAGGTGCTCTTCCCGCCCAACGGCGGTCGCTACAAAGTCTACATAATCGATGAAGTGCACATGCTGTCCAACAGCGCCTTCAATGCGCTGCTCAAGACCATCGAGGAGCCGCCGCCCTATATCGTGTTCATCTTCGCGACCACCGAGCTTCACAAGGTTCCCGCGACGATCAAAAGCCGCTGCCAGCAGTTCGCCTTCCGGCTCATCCCCATCGACATCATCAAGACCCTCCTCGCGAAGGCTGCCGAAGAACTCGGCGTCTCCGCGGAAGAGGATGCCCTGCTCTGGATAGCCAAGGAGTCCAGCGGCTCCCTGAGGGACGCCTATACGCTCTTCGACCAGGTGATTTCCTTCTCGGAGGGAAAGCTGAGCGCGGCGCTCATCCGGGACAAGCTGGGCCTCGTTGGCATGGACGCGTTGAACGATCTCTTCCGCTCCTGCGCCGCCGGGGAGCCGGGGCAGGCCCTCGTGGCTCTCGACGGCATCCTCGAGCGCGGCGTTTCCGTCGAACAGTGCACGGTGGACGCCGTGGAGTATTTCCGCTCCCTCCTCCTCATCAAGAACGGAGTCGACAAGGCCGGTCTTCTCGGGGCGCCTGCATCCGCCTACGACCCGGTCGTCGTCGCGGCCTTCAGCACGGAGCAGCTCGAGCGGGCTCTCGCCGGTCTGCTCGACCTGTACAGGAACCTGCGCCTCACCGTGGACCCACGCTTCGAGCTGGAGCTCGCCATCGCCGCCCTCTGTCGACTCAGAGACTACGTGTCCTCGGGGGAAGTGGCGGCCGCCCTTGCGGAGCTCCGGAGCCGGGTGGCCGGCGAGAGCCCGTCACCGCCCGCGCGGTCGCGCGGAACCGCCGCGGTCGCGGCGGGGGGCTCCCCCTCGGGCACCCTGGGCGAGCGGGTCGAGGCCGAAAAAAAAAAGCCTGAGCTCCACCCCTCGCTCGTAGCCGCCTTCGACAGTCTGGTTGCCGCTGCGGAGTCCGAGGCTCCCGCGCGCAGCGCAGGCAGCCCCCATATCGGTGACGCGAAGTCAGCTGCGGAGGCTGCGAAGCCCACCGCCGCGCCGGCCTACGAGGACGACGACGACGAGAGCGAGGATTCGGGTCCGGGACCGGACTCACCGGTCGGACCCGGTGACGCGATGAGCGAACTCAAAGCCTCGGTGATAGAACGGCTCGGCAAATCAAGCCCCCTCATCAAGACCGGACTTTCCGCATCCCTCCCCTGGCGGAACGAAGGAGACAAACTGGTCATCCCGTTCCGGTCCGGCATGGAAGAGTCGGTTGTCCGCGCCCGTCTGGGGGACATAGCCACGGCGGCATCTTCCATAGCGGGCAGGTCCTTCAAAGTGGAGCTCCGCGTCGAGGGAACGAAGAGCCCGACTCCGCGTGACGTATCTGATGCTGAGGCCACGGGGCCGGTGGCCGTCGTCGAGCGCGTCTTCCGCGGGACACGGATGCCCACGGCGGGAGGAGCGGAAGGAGAGCACAATGGACTTCGCTGATATCATGGAGATGCTTCGCAATCCCCAGGCCATGCAGGCGCGGGTCAACGAGCTCAGGGAGCGTACCGCTGCAATCGAGGCGACCGGCTCTTCCGGTGGCGGCATGGTCAAGATCACCCTCAACGGCTCCCTCGACATGCTCTCCTGCCAGATAACGCAGGAGGCGATGGACGCGGGCGACGTCGCCCTCTTGCAGGATCTTGTCCGCGCTGCCTACAACGACGCCGCAGTCAAGGTCAAGGACGGCGTGCAGAAGGAGCTGTCGTCCGGCATGGAGGGACTGCCGATTCCACCCGGGATGTTCGGGGGGCTCGGGTGAAGGCGCTCGAAGACCTGGTCTCCCTGCTGACTCGCCTGCCCGGAATCGGCCGCAAGAGCGCGCTTCGTGTGGCATATCACCTGCTCAAGACCGATGAGAGCTTCGCCCAGGTCCTGGCGGAGCGGATCGCCGGCATCAAACAGTCCATAACCTTCTGCTCCATCTGCGGGTCCTATACCGAATCGGACCCCTGTCCCGTGTGCTCCACTCCCGGCCGCGACCGCTCCGTGATCTGCGCGGTCGAGCAGCCCCAGGATGTCGTGACCATCGAGGGATCGCGCGAGTACCGGGGCCTGTACCATGTCCTCGGGGGGCTGATTTCGCCACTCGACGGGGTGGGCCCCGAAGATCTCAAGATACCGAGCCTCATGAGCCGCATCCGAGAAGGCGGAGTGAGCGAGGTGGTGGTGGCCACAAACCCGACGGTGGAGGGCGACACGACCGCACTCTACCTGAAGCGCATGCTCGAGCCCACCGGGGTGACCGTGACCAGACTGGCCACCGGCATTCCGGTCGGCGGCGATCTCGAATATGCCGACCGTCTGACCCTCGCCCGTTCTTTCCGCGGGCGAACGAGGCTCTAGGCCGCTCACTCCCGCGCCGATATTTACGACAACCGGAGTCGTCTGCAATGCCCGAATCGTCCGCGATATCGAAAGCCTCATTCGTACTCGGCATGGCACTCGCCGCCGCTGCGATCTACAGTCTTGCCGCGCTCGCCTCGACAGGTCTTCCCGGCGGGGCACCCCTGTTCTTCGCCGCGGCGGGGGCGGCTCTACGGGATTCCTTCTCGTGGGCGGCGCTGCTGGTCCCTGCATGGTTCGCCTGCGCGGCGATCCTCGCCCTCCTGCCCGGATGGCGGCCGGGCTCCCTGGTCGCCCTTACAGGTTCAATTCTGTGCTTCGTTCCGGTGGCCGTCTTCGCCCGCCTGTCCTCCGCTCCCGCCGATTATGCCGCAGAGTATCCCTTCCTCGAAGCAGCCGGCCTGCCCGCTCTGGGCGCCGGATGCGCAGCTCTGACCCTCCTTGTAGCCGCACTGGTGGCTCGCCTGAGCCTGTCTGTTGCGCGGCACGGTCGGATTGTCGCCGAATTCGGGGCGCGTCCGGGGTTATTGCCGCCGCCAAGGCTAGAGCCTCCGGACGCAGGAGAGGACGTATCGGGGACAGAGCCGACCGCCGCCGGGCGGGCTGGCGCCACGGTGGAAGAAGCCGGTATTGAGCCTGAAAACGCCGGCAACAGGATCGACCATGCTCTGTCCCTGCTCCCTCCACTTCCTCCCCTGCACTCGCTGGATGAGGATGACGAGGATCTGGTTGCCGTGGAGGACCTCGAAGAGAGCGAACCGGATGCAGTCGCGGATGGGTCGACCCAGGGCCGCGCTGCAACCGTAAAGCTCTCGGGCGCCAGACCGATCGAGTTCACCTCGGTGCCGCCGCATCCCGCCTCGACCCAGGCGGCCGAGGATGCAAAAGAAGCGGCGGTAAAACGCATTCTCGCCCGCCGTGCCTCCGACCGGAAGGATCGACCCTACGCAGTCCCGGTTGAAGGGCTGCTGGCGAGCTACCCCGACGGTCAGTACTGGATCATCGACGACAAGACCCGACATTCCGCCGAGGTGCTCCGGGATACCCTGGCAGAGTTCAACATCGAGGCGGAGGTCACGGGGATACGGAAGGGTCCGGTCATCACTATGTTCGAGATTCTTCCGGCGCCGGGAGTGAGACTTTCCAAGATCGCGAATCTTGCGGACAACATCGCCCTGCGGCTGGCGGCATCGAGCGTGCGGATAGTCGCGCCCATCCCGGGCAAGCATGCCGTGGGCATCGAGGTGCCCAACGAGCATCGTTCCATCGTGTCGCTGCGCGAGATTGTCGAGAACGAAGGTTTCCGGAACTCCAAGATGGAGGTGCCGGTCATACTCGGCAAGGATATCGCCGGCGAGGTGCAATTCATCGACCTGACACAGACGCCCCATCTCCTGATAGCGGGAGCCACGGGCTCCGGCAAGTCGGTCTGCGTCAACTCGATCATCCTCTCGATCCTGTTCAAGCGATCACCGCAGGAAGTGCGCCTGCTGCTGATCGATCCCAAGATAGTCGAACTCAAGCTCTACAATGACATTCCACACCTTCTGACGCCGGTGATCACCGAGCCCAAGCGGGCCTTCCAGGCACTGCAGTACTGTATCTGCGAGATGGAGCGACGGTACAGCCTGCTGGACCGGGTCGGCGTGCGGGATGTGCGGAGCTACAACCGCAAGGTCAAGGAGAAGGGGCTCGCCGCGGAACGGCTTCCCTACCTAGTGGTCATAATCGACGAGTTTGCCGACCTCATGGCCACCACGGGCAAGGAACTGGAATCGACACTCGCCCGCCTCGCGGCCATGTCACGGGCCGTGGGCATTCATCTCGTGCTGGCCACGCAGCGTCCCTCGATCGACGTCATCACCGGGCTCATAAAGGCGAACATTCCCAGCCGCATAGCCTTCATGGTGGCGAGCAAGTTCGACAGCCGGATCATCATCGACATGGTGGGGGCGGAGAAACTCCTCGGCCGGGGCGACATGCTCTTCGCGAGCGCCTGGGATCCCTTCCCCATCCGCATGCAGGGAGCCTACGTTTCCGAGGAGGAAGTCGAGAAGGCCGTGGAGTATGTGAAGACCCTCGGCGAGCCGGAGTACATCGACGACGAGATCTTTATCGACGAAGAGGAGGACGACGAGCCCTCGCTGTTCAGCGACGAGGATGACGACCCCCTGTTCGAAAAGGCCCTGGAGATCGTGCTCCAGCAGGGGAGGGCAAGCGCCTCTTATATCCAGCGCCGCCTAAAGATCGGCTACAACCGCGCATCGCGCCTGGTTGAACTCATGGAAGAGAAGGGGATAGTCGGACCGGCCAAGGGCTCGAAGCCGCGGGACCTGGTGCGCAATCCCGAAATTCTCGGGAAAGCCGAGGGCGCACTGCGGGGACACTCCGATGCCGCGCCCAGCTCCCCGGGCGCCCTTGCGGGCGGCTCTGGGAGCGGCTCTGGGAGCGGCGTCGTGGGCGGCCATTCGGGCAAAGCCCTCGCGGGCGGCTCCGGGGGCCGCCATTCCTCCGGTGCCCTCCCGGGTCCCGGCACATCGGGCCTCGGACCTCATCCCGACCTGATATCCGACCCTGAGACCCGACCTGGACAGCGCATCACCGGGGAGGATGACCCGGACTGAGATCCGGTGTTGAAGATCTGGATGCGTAGCATAGGAATCCTGGGGGGCGGCCAGCTGGGTCGCATGACCATCGAGGAGGCGAGAAAGTATCTCGCCCATATTGAGGTGCTGAGCCCGGACTACCCCTCTCCCGCCTCCGATATTGCCGACGAAGTGCTGGTCGGGGACCTGATGGCCTATGAGGACGTGCTTGACTTCGCTCAACGGGTGGATGTGCTCAGCTACGAAATAGAAGGGGTGAATACCGCTGCCCTCCGCGAGGCCGAGCGACAGGGCAGGCTCGTCGTGCCATCCGCCGGCGTGCTGGAACTCATTCAGGACAAGGCGCGGCAGAAAGAGATGCTCGACACTCACGGCATTCCAACCGCGCGATGGACCCCGCTCGAGCTCGGGGACGGGTTGCCGGAGGACAGCGGGGTATCCGGGGACAGTGCTGGGGTGGGCGGGACGGCGCTTCCTTCAACGGCAAAGACGCCTGGGGGGCCGGACTGGGCCGGCGCTCTTGCGGCAGCCGCACGACGCCTCGGGGGATTCCCTGTCGTGCAGAAGAGCCGACGTGGCGGCTACGACGGCCGTGGAGTTGTGGTTCTCGCCGGCCCGACTGATCGGTCGCCGTTGCGGGGACAGAGCTTCTTCGAGGAGCGCATCGATTTCACGAAGGAACTCGCGGTGGTGGTGGCGCGCAGCCTTGACGGTTCCGCGGTTGTCTATCCCTGTGTAGAGATGGTTTTCGATCCGCGGGCCAATCTCTGCGATTCGGTACTTGCCCCAGCTCGTGTGGAAAAGGCCTTGCATCGAAGGGCTGAAGAGACCGCACTTGCCGCGATTCGGGCTCTCGACGGCTCCTCGCGAGCTTCCCCGAGGGACAGTGCTGCGACGACGCCCAATGCCGCCCCGGGGGACAGTGCTGCGGCAACAGCGGGAATATTCGCGGTGGAAATGTTCCTGTTAAGCAATGGAGAGATCCTGGTCAACGAGATCGCCCCGAGGCCCCACAATTCCGGGCATTTCTCCATCGAAGCCTGCGTCTCCAGCCAGTTCGATCAGTACCTTCGCGTACTGCTCGGGCTGCCGCTCGGGAGTGCCGAGCTTCTCAGCCCCGCGATGATGGTCAACCTTCTGGGCGAGCCCGGGCAGTCGGGGGTGGCCGAATACATCGGGATGGAGCGTGCGCTCGCTATCCCGGGGGTCTCGGTGCATCTCTATGGCAAGCGCGAGGTGCGCCCTTTCCGCAAAATGGGCCATTTGACGGCCCTCGGGCGGAGCGTGGAGGAAGCGGCCGAGCGCGCAGAGGCAGCTCGGGATTTCATCAAGGTGATGGCTCGAGTATAATCCGAACCATGGAACAGACTCCACGCATCGCCTTCGATGCACAACTCGAGCCTCGGCGCTTTCGGGTAGGCTTGGTGTGGGCCTCGGGGCTCAATACCGTCGTAACAACCGGCATGCCGTCCTATATTGCCCGGCTTATGGAGTACGTCCGTTCAAAGGGCGAATCGCACATCTCGCCGGAACGCAAGGCGGCGGTGCGCGACATGCTCAGATTCGGCTCATACAAGCCCGCGGGTCGAGCCAAACCGTCCAGCGAGTACCTACTGACCGCTGCCCTGGCAGGCGAATTCCCCCTCGTGAACGGCCCCGTGGACGCCAACAACGCGGTGAGCCTGGAATGGGGCTATCCTGCAAGCATTTTCGATGCGGAGAAGACGGGGCTCGAACTCCTAGTTCGAAGAGGAGAAGAAGGGGAGCGCTACATTTTCAACGCTTCGGGACAGGAGATCGACCTGAAGGACCTCCTCGTCGTGTGCCGTCCCGCGCAGGGTGGCGGCGCGGAGGGTGGCGCTCCATGGTCGCCCTGTGGGAATCCCGTCAAGGATGCCATGGCTACGAAGGTGTTCGAGGGCGCACGACGCGTGGTGGCCGTCGTGTATGCCCCGAGCTCCGAGAGTCCCGCGGAGATTGAAGCCTGTTCCGCCCGCTTTGCGGCGTTGCTCACCGGGGAATGCGGCGCCGAATCGGCAGGATATCGGGTGTACTAGGACTTCGGCCGCGTAGCGGCAGGTTCCATCCGGAGACCGCGCCCGGAATCCCGGATTCTCAACCGGGCACCAGTTCCGAAAGCTCCGATCAGTCATCCTTCTCGTTGAAGAGATTGTCCACCATGGCATCGATCTCGTCCTGGGCGATGTCGGACTTGCGTTCATAGGCGAGCTCTTCGTTGGCAAGTTTCAGCTTGCGCAGGAGACTGAAGATTATTGTCAGAAGGATCTTGTTGCCGGCCTCGGCGTGCCGTTTCAGGAAGCGGACCAGTTCCTTGCGATGGATACGGAGTACGGAAGAGGGACCGAGTGCGGTCACCGTGGCCGTGCGTTTTACGCGCGTGAAAATCCCCGCCTCTCCAAAAACGTCTCCTGGACCCAGGGAGTTGACATAGACCTGCTTGTCCTCCTTGTCCTCGTGAACGGTGATGCTCACCGTTCCCTCGATAATCCCGTAGAAATAGGGACTGATCTCCCCTTCCTCGACGAGCACTTCGCCCTGTTCGACTCGGAGAACGTCGGAGACGGAGAGCAGGTCGACGATTTCACCGTCGGAAAGAAACCGGAAGGAGACTATCCGGCGAACGGGTTCCACCAAGGACATCTTTTCGGCGAGCGCGATCATTGCTTCCTCCTGTATCCGAAGTATATGCATGGCGTCGAGCGGCGCGAGGGATGTCAGCGGTCCTGTTGCGAAGAATCCGGCCTTCGTACTAGAATCCGCCATGGCAGCATTCGGCGAAGGGCCGCTTGTCGCGGTGATAATGGGCTCCGATTCGGATCTTCCGGTGATGAAGGAAGCCGTCCGCACGCTTGAGGAGTTCGGGGTGCCGGTGGAGACGACCATTGTATCGGCGCATCGCAGCCCGAGCCGACTGGTGCAATATGCCCGAGGCGCCTCGGCACGGGGCATCGAGGTCATCATCGCGGGGGCTGGCGGAGCCGCCCATCTGCCGGGCATGACCGCGAGTTTGACGGAACTGCCGGTGATCGGGGTGCCCGTGCGCAGCAGGACCCTCGATGGTCTGGACAGTCTCCTTTCGATCGCTCAAATGCCTTCAGGCATACCTGTGGCCACAGTGGCCGTAGACGGGGCACGCAACGCGGGAATACTCGCCGTGCGCATCCTTGCGCTTTCGCGGCCCGATCTCCGTGCGGCTCTCGTCGAATTCGCAGCGGCGATGGAGAGCGAAGTCCTTGGCAAGGCGGAGCGGCTCGAGCACCAGGGACCTGAACGCTACGATCCTCGCGACGACGGAACGCTCTGATGGAATTGCTCGCTGCCACGGAGGACAACCTTCGAAGGGCCGGCGCCTGCATCGCAGAGGGCGGCCTGGTGGCCCTGCCGACGGAAACGGTCTATGGCCTTGGTGCGGACGCCTTCAATCCCCGCGCCGTCGCACGGGTTTTCCAGGCTAAGGCTCGACCGACTTTCGATCCCCTCATCGTGCATATTGCCTCGCTTGACGAGGTCTCCAGAGTCGCCCTGCCTGCCGGAGGTGCCGCGCGCATCCTCATGGAACGACTCTGGCCGGGGCCGCTGACCCTCATCCTGCCCCGTCGCGAGAAGCTGCCGGACCTCGTAACAAGCGGGCTCCCGACGGTCGCCCTGCGCTACCCCTCCAATGCTCTGGCGCGTGCGATCATCCGATACTCCGGAACCGCGGTGGCCGCCCCGAGCGCGAATCCCTTCGGCTATCTCTCTCCGACGATGGCCTCGCACGTTGCTGCCCAGTTGGGCGACCGGGTGGACCTAATAGTGGACGGCGGAACCTGTCACATCGGTGTCGAATCGACCGTGCTGGATGTGACCGTCGACCCACCAGTGGTGTTGCGCCCCGGCGGAATGGAGATCGAGGCGATCGAGGCGCTGATCGGGCCGGTTGCGATCGGGGGGAGGGGAAGCGCCCCGCCTCGGCCGCTCAGCCCGGGCCAGCTCGACAGCCACTACGCACCCCGTACGCCGCTCCGCCTGCTTCCGGTTGACGAGATCGTGACGCAGGTGGCAACCCTGGACAGCTCCCTTCGACGGGCGGCCCTGCTCTTCCGGGAGGAATCCCTTTCCCGACTCGGCGATGCGGCCCGAAAATTCGCTGAAATACGGCTCCTTTCGGCAAGCGGCGACATGGTTGAGGCTGCCGCCCGTCTATTCCTCGAGCTGCATGAGCTCGATGACCGGCGTTTCGAGGAAATCTGGGTCGAACCGGTGCCCGAGCGTGGGCTCGGGCTGGCGATCAACGACAGACTTAGGAAGGCCTCGTTCGGGCACTTCAGATAGGCTGAGGCGCTCCTGCGGCCTGGCACGCAATTCACTGTGGAGGATAATTCCTTGTCAGGCAAACGCGCTGACTGTTCCACGGAGCGCTCCAGACCATTCCGGTCGAGCCTGAGACCTGTGATGTGGGCGCCCGCCGCTCGCTTGGCGTGAAAACGCATTGCACAGGTCGCCGCACGGCACCGCTCCCCTCTACAGGTCCAGTGCGACGGAAGCGTAAGAGAGCGAGAGCGGCGCATGCTCCGGAAACAGCAGGTTCAAGCACTTTGGCAGCTCATCTACCAACTCACGGCATCCCACCCTGCGATGCCACAGCCCGCCGTACCGCCAATCCCGTCGATTGGTCACCTGGTTTGACCTCACGGGATTCTCATCTATGTACTCGAACACCTGCATGAGCTCACGCAGCCCTGACATGATGCGCGAAAAGAACCGGCTACCCCATACATGTCCGGTGATATTGCGAATCTTGTTGTATGCCATTGCGAACACGCTCAGGATCCATTGCATTATCGCTGAAAGACTTTCATGAGTCCCTGGTTTGATCACCAGATGAAAATGGTTTCCCATGATGCAGAAATTGTCGATCCGGAAATCGTACTTCGCTTTCGCACGCTTCACGACCGTCAGAAACAGCTGCTTGGTCGCCCCCGCTTCGAGGATCATTTCCTTCCGGTTGATACGGGCCGACACATGGTATCGGGCACCTTTCTGCAGTTGTCGTGGCTTTCTCATGCCACTGCTACGCCGGCACTTCCTGTCGATGATTCAACAGAGTGTTATGTCGAGCATACTCCGTCGAGCTCTGTCCCTTCTCCCGCCGTTCTGCTCCGCCGAGCTCTGTCCCTACTCCCGGCGTAAACTTCTATAAACACCGCCCCGGACCCATCCGATAATCAGGTTGGAGGATGGAGCCATGGTGGAAGCGGTATCGACAAATTACCTCCCGCTCTCCTATGTGTACGCGGCACGATATGGCGGGGGCCACCTCAGCCTTCCGGTTTTGAGGAGCGAGGCGCTCTATGCCAACTTCGAGCATGTCTCCGGCGTTCCCGCAGAGGACGGCATGGCCGCCTACAGCGTCGACAAGCTGCACATTCTCGAGGTACTCATCAACCAGCTGGAGAGCGTCAAGACCCAGCCGCTAGCTGCGTTGGAGGCACCGAAAGATCTCAGTTCGGGGCGCGTGGACGCCCTCATCCAGCAGTACGGCGACGAAATGCACGCTCTCGCTTCGGCGCCCGCTATTCCCTACGCCGCCCGGCCGGAGGCTTCCCCCGGCGCCCTCTTCTCCCTCGCTGCCTGAATCGGGGCAGGACACGAGTCGGGCCTCAAGGCCCAGTTATCGGCGGCGCCTCCGGCCGAAGCCATGCGCGCTCGCCGTCGACGATTTCTCCTGTCATTGTGGCTACCGGAACCCCGTAGTACAGCTCGCCATACATTACCGAGGCCTGGAGGATGTTCCTCCCGTATTGTCTCGTCTCCTCAATACCGAGGGCTTCCAGCTTCAGGTCGTCGGGCAGATCCTTCATGTCGGCATTCCATTTTTTCAGGCGCGACCGGCCGGCGTTGTAGGCCCACATCGCCTGAAGCGGATGCCCGGTCTCGGCAAGAAGATCGGAGAAATAGGCAATGCCGAAACGAAGATTGTCCCTGGGTTTGGTGAGGTCGTACGAAGCGATGCCGAGCGTTCGAGCGATCTCCGCGGCGGTCGAGGGCATCAGCTGGGCAAGCCCGACGGCACCTGCCGCCGACACGACATCAGCCTGAAAGTAGCTCTCGGAACGCAGGAGGCCCAGCACGATGGGCTCGGGCAGGTTGATGCGGCTCCGTAGAGACCGAACCTCCGAAAGATAGGGTCGAGGATAGAGGAGCTCGAAGTCGGAACGCCGGGGGTCCCAATCGGCGCGCTTCATGAGGACGCCGATCAGGCGCATCGACAGGTCGGGATGTGCTTCCTGGGCGAGGAGGGTGGCGAGGCGGCGAAGTGACTCTCGATCGAGGATCGTCGAGCGCTGAGAGGCCTCGTTGAGCATGAGGTCGGCCATCTCGTACCGTTCGAAACCGGACAGAAATCCCTCGAGAGGATCGGGTTCGCCCTGGTTTTCCGGGGCGCTGCGATCGGGCGGAAGGAGGGAAGGCTCCTCGCCGAGGCGCCAGGCCGCCAATGCTCGATAGTGCAATGGAAGCGAGGGGTCGTTCATGATCGCCCGGTAGCTGTCCAGCGCCTGGGAGGCCGCCGGCACGTGCAGGACCAGGTCTGTCTTTCCATGATCTACGGAGCCGGCATCGGCATCCGATTCGGTGGCAAGACCGAGCTCGTGGGCGCGGGCAGCGACGTAAGCACAGCGGGCCGCCATGACGGGACTGGTTCGGCAGGCTGCACTTCCCGCCATATCGTAGATCAGCTCCCAGTCCCGGGCCTGCAGGGCTTCGCGAAAGAGGGCATCGGCCAGGTCGCTGAATAGTGATGGATCGTACCAGGACAATGCGGCCCGCTGGAGCGCATCGAGGGTTACCCGCCGTAGCGCGCGGTCGCGGGCCGCTCCGACGAGCTTTCG
>DATJQN010000205.1:0-3512 GCA_035505775.1 Rectinemataceae bacterium
CAGTTACGCAGGATCGACCCGGCGCCTTCAATCCTTCGGCCATTTACGGCTCACCGAGCGCAGGGCGCCAGAAAATCATCGCCTCGCGGGCATCTTCTTTCCACTGGACCGACTATGGATTCAACGTATTCAGCGACAAGCATACAAGTCCTGAAGGGACTTGAAGCCGTACGGAAACGGCCGGGGATGTACATCGGTTCCACCGGCATCGACGGCCTGCATCATTTGGTCTATGAGGTCGTAGACAATTCGATTGACGAGGCGCTCGCAGGCTACTGCAGCGACGTTGTCGTCGTGCTCGAGAAGAATGACGTGGTGCGGGTCGAGGACAACGGCCGGGGCATTCCCGTGGACCTACACCCGGACGAGGGGGTGTCCGCCCTCGAGCTCGTCATGACCAAGCTCCATGCGGGCGGGAAATTCGACAAGAAAAGCTACAAGGTCTCCGGTGGTTTGCACGGGGTCGGCGTGTCGGTCGTGAACGCCCTGTCCTCCTGGTGCGAGGCCTTCGTTCATCTTGAGGGATCGCTCTACTATCAGCGCTACAACGCGGGCATCCCCGAAGAGCCGACCCGCGTGCTGGGAGCTACCGACCGCCGCGGTACCGTGATCAGATTTCAGGCAGACGCCAGCATCTTCGAAGAGACGGTCTTTTCCTTCGACGTGCTCTCCAACAGACTCCGCGAGCTTGCCTTCCTGAACAAGGGTGTCCGAATCGTGCTCACCGACGAGCGCCTTTCCACACCGCGGACAACCGAGTTCAAGTTCGACGGAGGACTCAAGCAGTTCGTCGAGTACTTGAACAAGAACAAGACAGTCCTCCACAAGGAGCCCATCTACTTCACCGGCACGAGAGACGACGTCGAAATCGAAGTAGGGCTCCAATACAACGACGGCTTCAATGAGACGCTCTTCTCCTTCGTAAACGGCATCAATACGCGGGAGGGCGGCACTCACCTGATCGGCTTCCGCTCTGCCCTTACCAAGACGATCAACGACTTCCTCAAGAAATCCAAATTCGCGAAGAAAATGGAAGAGACACTCTCTGGGGATGACGTTCGCGAGGGCCTGACCGCCGTGCTTTCGGTCAAGGTCATGGACCCGCAGTTCGAGGGCCAGACAAAAGGAAAGCTGGGCAATTCGGAAGTAAAGGGCATAGTTGACGGATTCTGTGGAGACCAGCTGAGCTTCCTGTTCGAAAGCAATCCCGATATCGTGAGCGCCATTCTTGACAAGACGGTCTTGGCTGCCCGGGCTCGCATCGCTGCAAGGCAGGCACGGGAGCTGACTCGTAGAAAGTCCTTTCTGGAGAGTGCCGGGCTGCCGGGCAAGCTTGCGGATTGCCAGGAAAAAGATCCGTCCCGTTGCGAGATCTACATCGTGGAGGGCGATTCGGCCGGTGGTTCGGCCAAGATGGGTCGCGACCGCGCCTTTCAGGCCATCCTGCCGCTGTGGGGGAAGATGCTCAATGTCGAGAAGACCCGGCTCGACAAGGTTCTGACCAACGACAAACTTCAGCCCATCATCCAGTCCCTCGGCACCGGGGCCGGGCCTGATTTCGATCTCTCGAAGCTGCGATATCACAAGGTGATAATCATGGCCGATGCGGATGTCGACGGCTCGCATATCCGCACCCTTTTGTTAACCTTCTTCTATAGATATATGACGGAAATGCTTGAAAAAGGGCACGTGTACCTGGCCATGCCCCCGCTCTACAAAGTCACCTTCGACAAGCAGATCCATTATGCCTACGATGACGCCGAGAAGGACCGGCTTCTCGCAGCGAGCGGCAAGGATCCGGAAAAAGTTGCAATCCAGCGATATAAGGGTCTCGGCGAGATGAATCCCGACCAACTCTGGGAGACGACAATGGATCCCGTTCGCCGCAACATCACTCGGATTACCATGGACGACGCAGTTCAGGCCGAGGACATCTTCACGACGCTTATGGGTGAGCAGGTCGAGCCACGGAGACAGTTCATCGAAGAGAACGCTCTCTACGTTTCCAACCTGGACGTCTAAGGATTTTCCGCGATGGCTGAAACCCAGGGAAGAGTGATACCCGTTCCCATCGAGGACGAGGTCAAGACTGCCTATCTGAACTACTCGATGTCCGTGATCGTCAGCCGTGCCCTCCCTGATGTCCGGGACGGGCTGAAGCCCGTGCATCGCCGGCTCCTCTACGCGATGGACGAGCTCGGGCTGCGACCCACCGCGGCCACGAAGAAGAGCGCCCGCATCACGGGTGACGCCATGGGTAAGTACCACCCCCACGGCGACCTCTCCCTCTATGACGCGCTGGTTCGCATGGCCCAGGACTTTTCTCTCCGCTATCCACTCGTCCAGGGGCAGGGAAACTTCGGCTCTATAGACGGCGATCCGCCCGCGGCCAGCCGCTATACGGAAGCCCGCCTCTCCAAGGTTGGAGAGGAGATGTTGATCGATCTGGACAAGGAGACGGTCAACTTCGTCCCCAATTACGACGAGTCTCTCCGCGAACCCTCCGTATTGCCTTCGGCCCTGCCAAATTTGCTCGTGAACGGCTCTTCGGGTATCGCCGTCGGTATGGCCACGAACATGGCGCCGCACAATCTCCTCGAAGTCGGCGAGGCCATCGCAGCATACATCGATGACCGCGATATCTCCGTGGATGGCCTCATGCGCCACATCAGCGGCCCGGACTTTCCCACCGGGGGCACGATCTTCGGGCGTCGCGGCATCCGTGAAGCCTACGTCACCGGGCGCGGCAAGGTCATCGTTCGCGGCAAGTTCCAGATCGAGACCACAAAAAGCGGTCGTGAGCAGATTATCTTCACGGAGATTCCCTATGCGGTGAACAAGACAACCCTTATCACGCGCATCGCGGATCTCGTTCGAGACAAGGTGCTCGACGGAGTCTCCGACCTGAGAGATGAGTCCGACCGCGACGGTCTCCGGATCGTCCTGGAACTCAAGAAGGGGGCGATTCCCAAGCTCGTCCTGAATCGCCTTTTTGCGCATACACCGCTACAGACCAGCTTCGGCATCATCAACATGGTTATCGTCGACGGACGACCCAAGCAACTGGGGCTCAAGGATCTGATAGCCTGTTTTGTCGCCCACCGGGTCGACGTGGTCACGCGGCGATCGCGCTATGAACTGAAAAAAGCCGAAGAAAAGGCCCACATACTGCGCGGGCTTGTCATTGCGCTTGAGAATGTGGACGAAGTTGTACAGATCATCAAGTCGAGCTCCGACACCGATACCGCCAAACAGCGGCTCGAGCAGCGTTTTGGTCTCGACGCGATTCAATCGCAGGCCATTCTGGACATGCGGCTTGCACGGCTCACCAGCCTCGAGACGAGCAAGCTGACGGCGGAACTCTCGGAGACCGAGGCGCGAATCGCCTTTCTGCGGGAACTGCTGGCCAGCGACGTCAAGATTCTCTCCGTGGTCAAGGAAGAGACGCTCGCCATTGCGAAGAAGCATGGGGATGCCCGAAGGACCGAGATCGTTGCCGACGAGGTTGAGCA
>DATJQN010000206.1:0-11617 GCA_035505775.1 Rectinemataceae bacterium
GACCGGCCAGTCCCAGAAGAAGTGGGCTTTCAGGGTGGGAGGCACGACACGCTGGACGGTGCCCTGGAGACCGGAGCCGGTGATGTGGGCCGCGCCGAGTACGCGCCCGGTGCTGATGAGCTCGAGCAGTTCGCGCACGTAGATCTTCGTGGGCGTCAGGAGCTCTTCCAACACGGCATTGTCGGGGTCGGGAAGGGCCCTTCGTGCCAGGCTGAGGCCGTTGGAGTGGACGCCGCTGCTCGGCATGCCGAGTATGAGGTCGCCCTCTTCCATCCGGTCGAGACGGGGCAGCATGCGCCCCTTCTCCACGAGGCCGACGGCGAAGCCGGCCAAGTCGATGTCGTCCGCGCCGTATACATCCGGCATCTCGGCGGTCTCGCCGCCGGTCAGCTCGCAGCCGGCCTGTTCGCATCCCACTACAATGCCTTCAATGATGCTGTGGAGGATCTTTTCCCTGATCTGTCCACAGGCGATGTAGTCCAGGAACTGGAGGGGGCGTGCTCCACAGACGACGAGGTCGTTCACGCTCATGGCCACGAGATCGATGCCGATCGTGTCGTACTTCCCGAGCCGTTTCGCGACGAGCAGCTTTGTGCCGACACCGTCGGTCGTGGACAGCAGCACTGGCTCCCGATAGCCTTTCAGATCGAGTGCGGCGCCTCCCGCAAAGCCTCCGATGCCGCGCGAGACCGCCTTGGAGGGAAAGCTCCGGATGAACTCGGCAAACTCGTCACCTTTCCGGATCGATACCCCCGCCTGTTCGTAGTCGAGACCGCTCATTGCTCATCCTTTCTGCCGATCATGGGCGGGAAGGGATGCCTCCCGTCAAAACAGGCACAGCAAAAACCGGAACTTTCCCCCACGGCCCTCAGCATGCGGTCCTTGGAGAGAAAGCGGACCGAGTCCGCACCGATCTCACGGGCTATCCCCTCCGGATCCAGTCTGTTGGAAATGAGCTGATCGCGGTCGGGGATGTCGATGCCGTAATAGCAGGGCCATTTCAGTTCCGGGGCCGCCAGGCGCACGTGCACGCTTTTGGCCCCCGCTTCGCGGAGCAGCCCGACGATGATCCGGCTCGTCGTTCCGCGGACGAGGGAATCGTCGATCATTATCACCCGCTTTCCGCTCACGACCGCAGGCACTGCGGAGAGCTTGAGCCGGGCTGCGAGTTCCCGTTGGTCTTTCGTCGGCAGGATGAAGCTTCTCCCCGCATAATGGCTGCGGGCGAGGCCGAAATCGAAGGGCAGACGGGCGTTGCGCGCGTAGCCGATCGCGGAGATCGTGCCGGAGTCCGGCACGGGAACGACGATGTCAGCCTCTATGGATCCCTCGTCCTGTCCGGCGAGCTCCTCGCCGAGACGGCTGCGGACCTCATGAACCGACCTGCCGAAGATCTGCGAGTCGGGCCGAGCGAAGTAGATCAGCTCGAACACGCAGCGGGAGAGCGCAGCGGCATCCGGAAGCCGGAACGAACGCTGCCCCCGATCATCGACGATGATCACCTCGCCGGGTTGGACTTCCCGGAACTCGACCGGTCCGAGGCAGCCGAAGGCGCAGGTCTCGGAAGCCACGAAGCTGCATCCGTCCTTCCGGGCGATGTACAACGGACGGAAGCCCGAGGGGTCGCGGGCGACGACGAGCGCATCCTCGTGCATCATCACCATGCTGTAAGCTCCCTGCAGCGGCGCGAGGGCCTCGGCGAGAAAAGTTTCCCTGTCGGAGGCCCGTGACCGGGACACGAGGTGAAGGATCAGCTCGGAATCGGCTGTGCCCTGGAAGATGGACCCTTCCTCGGTCAGGCCGCTGCGGAGGAGGCCGCCGTTCGATATGTTGCCGTTGTGTCCGAGGGCGATTTTCCCCTTGTTGCAGGAGACCACCAGTGGCTGGGCGTTCGCAATGCCGGCCCCCCCGGCGGTGGAATATCGTACATGACCGATGCCCAGCTTCGATTCATGGTGTTCCTCGAGCAGGGAACCCAGCACGGGGCTCACCATGCCCAGATCCTTGCGTGAGTGCCAGGCCCCGCCCTCTTCCCACGTGACGCCGCAGGATTCCTGGCCGCGATGCTGCAGAGAGAACAGCATATAGAAGAGCACTTCGGGGATATTGCGAGCTTGTGGAGCAAAGACGCCGGCGACGCCACAGTAGTGGCCGAGGCTTTCCATGGCCGGTTCTAGCACGGCCGGCAGTTTGAGGTCAATAACGGGCGCCGGACATCGGCAGCAAATCGGGGAGCTACACGTCCTCCACCGACTCGGGGAAGCCGAGCTCCGCGTCGTCGGGACGCAGGGGCGAGACCGCTTGCAGGGCTTCGGGGGCGGGCACGGGGCCCAGCCCCGGAGAGGGGGCGGTCAGGGCGCCGGGAGGAGGCGTCTTGACGAAGGTGAAATTGCGCATGATCTTGACGAGGATCGATATCCGGTCACGCCCGACCTGAACCTGCGCAAGGATTTCCTTGTTGCGTCCTCCGCCCAGGGTCCGGATATTCGTGACGAGCTCGGGACTCGACCTTCGATAATCGGACAGCAGGTCGCCGAGGGCGTCACCGAGCATCGCGAACATGGCTGTCTCGTCCTCCACGATCTCCCGGGCCCGCGCATTGATCGAATCCGTCAGACGGGTCAGGAAGGCGGCGATGTCCTTCCCGCGCCGCATCTCCTCGATGTATCGCTTCATGGAGACGATGGACACCCTGCCGTTGCCTTTCAGCTGCTCTTCGAAATCCACGATGCGCGTGGGAGAGCGCTCGCATTGATAGAGAATGTTGGCGAGATTGTTTTGAAAGTTTTTGTTGTCAAAGTAACCCTCGACGAGGATGCGCTTGACCGATTCCTTGAGCATGGGGTCGAAAACCGCAGCGATGAAAGTCTTCAGTATGCGCAGCGGCTTGATCCACATGAAGCTGTTCGGGCTTTCGCGTCTCAGGAAAGAATCGTTCTCGTCGTCGTAGCCCTCGACTTCCAGGATGTCCGCATCGCCGAACAGACTTTGAATGTCGCTGGCGATGGCGGTCTCATGCTGTTCACGAAGCAGCCGTTCGCGGTCCTTTTCGTACTGCACCACGAGCCGTTTGCGGTACGAGTCGAGGAAGTCCTTGCGTTCGCGCGGCGTCGCAGGGGTGAAGAAGGGCTCGCCTCGTATCGCGCGCATCAGCGCCCGGAGGATCTCGGGGTCAAACCGGCCCGATAGGGACTTGTCCAGCTGGCTGAAGAGCTTGTCTATCTTGGCGCGCTTGGATGTGTCTGCCGAACCCGGCTGGCGCCGCTCAAGGAGGCGGATCACGTTCTCCTTGAGCTGCGCGGAGAAGCTGAATCCCTCAATCAGATAGTAGAAGTCCATGAGCTCGGGCAGGACCTGCTCCCCGGGAACGGGAGCGAAGTCGGGGCGGTATCGGGGATCGTCCAGGCTCGCGCTCGGGTCGAACAGTCCGAGTATGCGCTCGTAGTCATAGCGACATATGTCCAGGAAGCGATCGACTTCATAGAGGTCGGCGTTGACTGCCCGTGGGCCCAGTTCGTCGAGGGAGCGGATAAAGCCCTGGAACTCGCGTGCGATCGCCTCGAATTCCTCCTCGGTCCGGAAGGATTGCTGGAGTCGCTCGGACATTCCGTCATAGGAGAAGAAGCGCTTCTTCTCCTGCTCATCCATCGAAAGGCGGCAATCGATGAGGTAATCAAAGTAGCGTTGCGAAATGCGGATGTCCGAATTGGCCACGGTGGCCCGCGCAAGCTCGGCAAGCGGACGAAGCAGGGTGTAAAAATGAAAGAGAGCCTGGGCAATGCCCGGCAGCACGAGATTCTGTTTGGGGCGGTAATACGGGGGCCTGAGGTCAACGAGCAGGGCATGGATCCGCCTGAGCTCGGTTCTCTTTCTGCCTTCCTCAGGATCGCTGGTGAAGATACGAGCGAACAGATCTTTTATGATTTCGAGCAGTTTCATCATGCTAATTGTAGGAGAGGCGACCCCAACCATCAAGAGAGGAGGCCCGGAGGAGCTTCCCTGGCCGGATCCTGGCGGCTATGCGCGGGGCGGGATCAGCTTCCGAGGGAGCGCTGTTTCCAGTCTTCGAGCACGAGAACGCGGGCCCCGGGCCCACCGAAGACCGGGCTGCTGAAGCGCCGGGACTCCTTGATAAGGGTGGCATCGGCGACTATCGACGCGCGGAGACGGAGCGCGAGGGCGAGGGCGTCGGATGGGCGAATTTCCTTGAGATTCTGTCCGTGTTCCTTCCGGTATGCCAGTCGGGCGCGGGGAGGATCACCGGGCAGCCCGAAGAGCTCGACGCGATCGAGGACAAAGCCGGCTTCGCGGAAGAGTTCGGCCAGAAGGTCGTGTGTCATGGGCCGGGGCGGGCAGATACCCTCGAGCTCCATGATGACGGCGCTCGCCTCGAAGGGGCCCACGGGGATGTGAAGCCGGTAGCGGCCTCCGGAGTCTTCAAGCAGCACGACGGGGGCTCCATGGCCGCCCTCGACGCGAACGCCGCGAATGCGCAACTCCACCCAGGTGTTGTCCATATGCAGGAAGTCTATCCCGCTTGCGCCCGGAAACCAGAGTTTTGGCGAGTTGGACAAAATGGACGCTATTGACACCCCCCGGGTGCCGCCCTATGCTTTTTTTACCGCACGAAACTTTGAGACGGCGGGAAAGGGCGGAGTAGGCGGGCATGTCCGAATTCCTGAGCGACGCCGATTTCGAGCTGTACCGCACGAAGATCTACGACGAAAGCGGCATCACCTTTTCCGCGACCAACCGGGCCATTCTCGAGAGCAGACTCAAAGAGCGGCTCCGCGAGAAAAAGCTGGAAAGCCTTCGCGCGTATTTCGATCTCATCTCCCGCGACAAGGAAGAGCTGAAGACCCTGCTGGATTCGGTCACCACAAATCTGACGAGGTTTTTTCGCAACCAGGCGCACTTTGACGCGATCGAGAAGTACGTCGTTCCCGAACTGATCAAGATCAAGTCCTCCGTCGGAGACCGCCGCATTCGCCTTTGGAGCGCCGGGTGTTCCACCGGCGAGGAGCCCTACACGCTCGCCATGCTGCTGACCGAGATACTGCCGCCGGGCTGGAGCTTCGAAGTCGTGGCGAGCGATATTTCGCTCAAATGCCTCATGGTCGGGAAGGAGGGATTTTACCCCGACCAGCGGGTGCAGGGCATTCCGGACAGCTACCTGGGCAAGTACTTTGAGCGCAAGCCCGGCGGTTACCAGGTCAAGGAAGGCATCCGGAAGACGGTCCGCTTCGACTATCACAACCTGAAGAATGATTCGGGGTTGAAAGGACTGGACGTCGTGTTCTGCCGCAATGTCCTGATCTACTTCGATGAGGCCGCCCAGAAGGCAACCATAGAACGATTCTGGGAGGCGATGGCCCCCAAGTCCTTCCTGTTCATAGGGCACTCGGAGTCGCTGTTCGGGATGAACACCCGGTTCGAGTTCATGAAGACCGACTGGGCGACCTTCTATCGCAAATTCGCTTAAGGTGGTACTGCGCCGTGGCTGATCCTGTCTCGGTTCTGGTTGTCGACGATTCCGCGCTCATGCGCAATCTCATCTCCAAGATAATCGAGGCCACCCCCGGACTCGCCGTGGCGGACCGGGCCATGAACGGCGTATTCGCGCTGCAGAAGATTCCCCGCTGCGATCCCGACGCCATCGTTCTCGATCTCGAGATGCCGGAAATGAACGGGATCGAGTTCCTCAAAGAGCGCAAACGGCTTGGCATCGACGTGCCCGTGGTAATCCTGAGCTCGCTGGCAAAGAAAGGAGCCCAGGTGACGATGGAGGCCCTTGCGCTCGGAGCTGCCGATTTTGTCACCAAGCCTTCCGGATCCACCTCCTCCGACATCCATACCGTTGCGGGGGAGCTTGCCAGACTGCTGCTGGCGCATGGGACCCAGTACCGCCGCCAGCGCGGCAAGCAGCTGCGGCAGCTCGAGTTCGATGCTCCTGAGCGGTTCTTCGAACCGGCTCCAACGCTCGGGCGGCCGGCCACAGAGCGTCCCAAGGCCGAGCCTCCCAAACCCCTCCGGGCTCCGGGGCCGATAGAAATCATCGCGATCGGCATCTCGACGGGGGGACCGAACGCCCTCAGGGAGGTATTCGCAGGCATCGATGCCGAATTGTCGCAGCCCGTGCTGGTCGTGCAGCACATGCCCCCCGGTTTTACCGAGGAGTTTGCGAAAAGCCTGGATCGGATCTGTCCGCTGGAGGTCAAGGAAGCCGCGGACGGGGACCTCCTCAAGCCCGGGAGAGTCCTCATTGCCCCTGGCGACAAGCACCTTCTCGTCGAGCGTCGATCGCTGGGCAGCGTCGCCCGGCTCTCCGATTCAGCGCCGGTGAACGGGCATCGCCCGAGTGCGGACGTACTGTTCGAGAGTGTCGCAAAAACCTACGGTAACCGGGCCCTGGGAGTCATCATGACGGGCATGGGAAGGGACGGCGCGCGCGAATTGGGCTCGATCTTCCGAGAAGGAGGGCTGACCCTCGGCCAGGATGAGGCCTCGAGCGTGGTCTATGGCATGCCCAAGGTCGCTTTCGAGCTGGGGCATGTCACCAAGCAGGTGAAGCTCTCCGATATGGCGGAGGAGATTTCCCGGATAGCCCGGCAGTATCGTTGACACAGTGAGCCCGATTCCCCGGATTTCTCGGATAGCGCGAAGACTGGCCTCGCATCCGGCTTCCGGGCATAGTATCTTTGAACCACGAGGAGATCCGAAGAGGATGTCCAGAGGAGGCGCTATGGCCACCAAGACCTACAAGTGCAAGGATTGCGGCAACGAAGTCACGGTCGACGCACGGGCCGCCGCTCCGGAGTGCTGCGGAGGGGCGATGGATCAACTGCCCCTCGATCCCTGCACCCATCCTCATGCTGCGGAGGCGGGACGTCCCGGCGTCATCGACGACGCCTGCGATGATGGAGTGAAATAGGCTCGGCTCCCGCTTTTCACCAAAGCCCGGGGTTGGGCCGATTACCCGCCCCGACAGGCAATCCTGACAGTTCGCCGACGGAAACGGCCGCCTCGAGGGGCGGCCGTTGTCTATCCATCGCCGTGGGGCGAATGCCTAGGCCTGAACCACTTCCGTGACCTCGGGAACGGTTTTCTTGAGATAGTTCTCGACCCCCAGCTTGAGGGTCATTGTGGACATGGGGCAGGAACCGCAAGCCCCGGTGAGCTTTACGGTTACAATGCCCTCCTCGTCGACGGAGACGAGCTCGATATCTCCACCATCGGCCTGAAGCGATGGGCGTACGTCCTGGATGGCGCGCTGGACTCTTTCGGTGAGCATGACCTACTCCTTGCCACCAATGTAGCCATCACCGTGCGAACGGGTCAAGCGCCGGAGCTGAAAGGGACGACTGGTCTTGGATGGCGCCCAACCCTATGGTACAATGCCCGCACTCGAGCGCGGAGAGGTTAATGGCGCGGACCATAGTATTTGTGAACCAGAAGGGCGGGGTGGGAAAGACCACCAGCGCCATCAACCTCGGGGCCTATCTGGCTCTGGCAGGGAAGCGGACACTCCTCGTTGATTTCGATCCTCAGGCAAACCTGACCAGCGGCGTCGGCTCCAGCCCCGGAAAACGGGGGATTTATCAGGTTGTGGCGGGACAGGCCACGCTCGCTGAAGTCATAGTGCCGACGCCGGTCGAATGGCTGGACTTGGCGCCTTCGTCGATCGATCTTTCGGGGGCGACCGTCGAGCTGGTCGACCGTGAGGACCGCAACGAGTATCTGAAGCGAGCCCTCGCCACCGTATCCAGAGAATATGACTTCATCCTCATCGATTGCCCGCCGAGTCTGGGGATTCTCACGCTCAACGGTCTCATGGCCGCGGACGAAGTGCTCATCCCCCTTCAGTGCGAGTACTTTGCCCTCGAGGGACTGTCCCTCATTCTGCAAACGGTGAGCCTCGTGCAGAAGAACATGAACTCCGATCTCAGGGTGGGTGGCATCCTGTTCACCATGTATGACTCCCGGACCAAGCTCGCGCAGGATGTCGTGCAGCAGGTGACCGAGTACTTCAAGGACCGGGTGTACCGGACCATCGTCCCCCGCAACGTCAGACTGTCAGAGGCTCCCTCCCACGGGCAGCCGATCTGCCTTTACGACCCTAGCTGCATCGGCGCAAAGAGCTACGAGGCCCTGGCTCGCGAGGTGCTTGGGCGCACTCCGAGCCCCGGACCCGTCACGGCCGGAGCGGCCCGTGGCTAAGCAATTCGGACTTGGCAAGGGGCTGGGTGCCCTCATCCCGGAGACCGAGCCCGTTCCCCTCGCAGCTGAATCCGACGGCTCGCACGAAGGTGTTCTGAGACTCCCCCTCACGGCCTTGAAGGCCAATCCGGAGCAGCCGCGCAAGAGCTTTTCCGAGGAGGCCATCCTGCAGCTCGCGGAATCCCTCAAGCTGCACGGTGTCATCCAGCCGATCATCGCGGAGAAAGTAGGCGACGGGCACTACATGATCGTCGCGGGCGAGCGGCGCTTCCGCGCCGCCGAGCGCGCGGGGCTCACCGAAGTGCCCGTCATACTGCGCAGCTTCACGCCGGAGCGCAGGCTTGAGATCGCCCTGATCGAGAACATCCAGCGTGAGGATCTCAATCCGATAGATGAAGCCGAGGCCTACAAGAGCCTCATGGAAATCGGCAATCACTCGCAGGACGAAGTGGCGGATATCGTGGGGAAGAGCAGGAGCGCGGTAGCCAACGCCCTGCGCCTGCTCCGGCTTCCGGAGACGATGCGCGCCGCGCTTCAGGACGGCTCGCTGAGCGCCGGTCATGCCCGAGCCATCCTCATGGTCACCGATCCGTCAGGCAGGGAGCGGCTCTTCGCCCGCATACTGGCGGAGGGAATTTCGGTGCGCGAAGCCGAGACGGCCGCCCAGGAGCATAACAGCGGGGGCCATCGCCGGCCGATCCGCAGCTCCGGCGAGCGGCACCCCGACCCCGAGATTCGCAGGATCGAGGATCGGCTCATCGAGTCGCTGGGCACGAAGGTCAGAATCAAGGGGAGCTCGAAACGGGGAACGATCGCGGTGGAGTACTATTCCCTCGACGATCTGGACCGGATTCTGGACCTGCTGGGCAAGGAGCCCCGATAGCCCGCCCGGTGCAAGGAGAACGATTGAACAGCGCTCGCGGCTTGTTTGGCCTTGCAGCCGGCGTACTGCTGCTGACCCTCAGCTTCGGGGCTCGCTCCGTGTCCGCCCAGGATCAGACCCCGTCGGAGGCTCCTGCACAGGCCTCGGGCTCCGGTGCCGGCGCCAACGCTGCTTCCCCCACGGCCGGCGATGGAGCCTACCCTGGATTCAAGGTCCGCTACGGCATTCCCCCGGGGACGGATCTTGTGGCCCTGGTCGACAAGCCGACACTGATCGGCATGACGGTCAGCTCCTTCAGGGATCCCGCGACCGGGGAGCGGCGCCTCAACGGCTTCGGCGAGGCCCACGCGGTGTACGACGTCCCGCTCGACGCAGTATTCAAGGTTCTGCAGGACTATCCGGGCCAGAAGGCTTACTCGAAACGTCTGCTCGACGTGAAGGTGGAATACCAGGATGCGGAGCGGGCGGTCGTCTACCAGGACATAGGCATCAGCTTTCTCGGACTCAAGTTCGGCTCGCGGGTCCGGTCGGAGATACTGGTGGACCGGCTCGGGCCGGGAGAAATCGGGATACGGGCCCGGCTCCTGGAGAGCGTCGATCATAATCTGTTCGAGTCCTTCTCCTCCTGGTATCTAAAGGAGGTGGAAGTTGGCGGCAAGACCATGCTGTACCTCCGCACCTTCACGAGTCCGGGACTCAGGAACCCCTTCATCGGCGTGGCCGGCGTGGTGAAGAGCTTCACACCCCCCGAGCTGCGCGGACAGCTCCAGGACACTGTCAAGGAAGCCCTGCGGCGCCTCGCGCAGAAGTAGGGTCGCCGGTGTTTCTGCCCGGCATAGCAGCCTGTCTTGACGATTCACGGTGTTGCGGCTAGTGTTCAGGCGACCAGCCCATCCTCAAAGTATAGGAGCGTACCATGAGCATTATCGAATATGTCGAGGCGAGAGAAATCCTCGATTCCCGTGGCAATCCGACCGTGGAAGTGGATGTCGTCCTGGAAGACGGCACGATGGGCCGCGCGGCCGTCCCCTCCGGGGCGAGCACCGGCGAATACGAGGCGGTCGAGCTCCGCGATGACGACAAGAAGCGCTACCTCGGGAAGGGCGTGCTCAAGGCCGTGGAGAACGTCAACACCGCAATTGCGTCGGAAATCTGCGGGCTCGACGCCCTCGAGCAGGTGGACATCGATCGCACCATGATCGACCTCGACGGCACCGAAAACAAGGGGAAGCTGGGAGCGAACGCGATTCTCGGCGTATCCATGGCGGTCGCCCGCGCCGCGGCCGAATTCCTCGGGGTTCCCCTGTACAAGTACCTCGGCGGGCCGCATACGACCCTCCTCCCCGTGCCCATGTCCAACATCATCAACGGCGGCAAGCATGCGGACAACAAGGTCGACTTCCAGGAGTTCATGATCATGCCGGTCGGCGCGGAGAGCTTCCGCGAGGCTGTGCGCATGAACGCGGAAATCTTCCACAGCCTCAAGTCGATTCTCAAGGCCGACGGGCACAACACCGGCGTCGGAGACGAGGGCGGATTTGCCCCGAACATCGGCAACGACGACGCGCTCGACTACATCATGAAGGCCATAGAGAAGGCCGGCTACAAGCCCGGCGAGCAGATAGCCATAGCCCTCGACCCCGCCGCCAGCGAACTCTTCGAGGAAGGCGAGAAGAAGGGCTATAAGTTCTGGAAGTCCAACCCCGGAAAGCTGTTCAGCTCCGATGACATGATCGAACTCTACACCAAGTGGGTCAACAAGTACCCGATCATCTCGATCGAGGACGGCCTGGACCAGAACGACTGGGACGGCTACGTCAAGATGACCAAGTCCCTCGGCAACCGCATCCAGATCGTCGGCGACGACTTCTTCGTCACCAACACCAAGCGCCTGGAGAAGGGCATTGCCATGGGCGCCTGTAACTCGATCCTCATCAAGCTCAACCAGATAGGCACGGTTACTGAGACCATCGAGACCATCGAGATGGCCAAGCGCGCCGGCTACACCGCCGTCGTCTCCCACCGCTCCGGCGAGACCGAGGATGCGTTCATCGCCGACCTCACCGTCGCCCGCGAGACCGGCCAGATCAAGACCGGCTCCATGTCACGCACCGACCGCATCTGCAAGTACAACCAGCTGATGCGGATCGAGGACGAGATGGAGGGCATCGCCGAGTATCCCGGGAAGAAAGCCTTCTACTCGATTAGGAAGTGATCTGGAACGGCGTCGCACGAGGCGATGCCAAGGGGTCGAGCAGTTCGCGCGTGCGCGAACTGCATCGCGAAGCGCCTCCGGGCGCTTAGCGCGTATCACGGGAAGAAAGCGTTCTACTCCATCAGGAAGTAACTCCGGCGGAGCCGGACGGGTCGCTTCAACAGCCTGAAGCAGGATAGCCGCTCCAATCGGAGCGGCCGTCCCTTTTTTGGGGAGGTGGCATGCCGTATATTCGGGTTCGCTCGGTGGACCTTGAGTTCCTGAAAGCGAAGAGCGCCCGGCTCGTCGATCGCCTCGTCGAT
>DATJQN010000207.1:0-10769 GCA_035505775.1 Rectinemataceae bacterium
GACGATCGACTTGACGATCTGGTCGATGACCTGGCCGAGGCTCATCTTGCGCTGCTCGACCTCCTCGGAGATGAGGCAGACGTTGGGCCTCGTCTGGAAGGCGCACTCGAGCGCGATGTGCGACGCGGAGCGGCCCATGAGCTTGATGAAGTGCCAGTACTTGCGGCTCGAGGCGGCATCCCGCTCGATGTTGCCGATGAGCTCCGAGTAGAGCTTGGTCGCGCTGTCGAATCCGAAGGAGGTCTCGATGAACTCGTTCTTGAGGTCCCCGTCGATGGTCTTGGGAACGCCGACCACGGCGATCGGGGTCGTGCCGGGCTCCTTCTGCGCGGCTGCCGCAAAGTACTCGGCGAGGAGGGCCGCATTCGTGTTGCTGTCGTCCCCGCCGATGACGACCACCGCGTCCAGTTTCCGCCGCCGGGCCGTGTCCAGGGCGCCCTGGAACTGCTCGGGCGTCTCGATCTTCGTCCTGCCCGAGCCGATGAGATCGAAGCCTCCCGTGTTGCGGTAGCGGTCCACCAGTGCGGCGTCGATCTCCATGCACTTGTCCTCGACAAGGCCCCCCGGGCCGCCCCTGAACCCGTAGAGCACCGATTCGGGGTTGCCGGCCTTGAGACCGTCGAAGATGCCGGAGATGACATTGTGCCCGCCGGGAGCGGGGCCGCCGGAGAGGATCACGCCCACCGTGAGCTTCCTCCCGGAGACCGCGACGGAGGTCGAACCGGCAACCGCGTCTCCCGCCGCGGCAAAGCTGACGACGGGCTTCCCGTAGGTGAGGGGGAATATCGCCTTCAGGCGGGAGCCGTCGTCGGCCGGCTCGGACCGGGCGCCGAGCACCGCCGATATCCGGCCCGCCGGGCCCCGAAACACGGGCGGGAGCTTGGGCCTATAGGCATAACGGGCATTCTGGAGGGGGGATGAGTCCATACGCGCTCCTTGGCTGCTTATTATCCCGTGATTCTACCCGGAAGAGGTCAAAGCTGGAAAGGGGCGCGGGACTTCCGGCCTTCCGGGGCGGCGTACGGCCCCTGTCCACGCGCTGCCCGCGGCGGGCCGGTACCGGCGATCAGTGTTCCAGACCCGAGGAGCGCTCGATCTCCTCCTTCGTGAGGGGACGGAGTATCTTGACCGTGGTTTCACCGGTCTTAATGACGAGTTCCTTGCCGTCGGGGCTCCGGGCGCCGATGATCTGCACCACCGGATAGCGGGGATTGTCCGGGTTGACGTCCACGACCAGCGCCGCCTTGCCGTTCGAGAGCATTACGTAGGTGCCGATGGGATAGATCGAGAGGCTGTACACCAGGGCGCGGATGACTGTGTCGTCGTACTGCTTGCCCTCGTTCTTGAGGATATCGACCATCGCGGCGTAGCCGTCCTTGGCCTCTTTCCAGGGCCGGATGGCCGTGACCGCGTCGTAGGAGCAGGCCACCATGATGATCCTCGAGTAGAGCGAGATCTTGTCCCCCGTGAGCGAGCGGGGGTAGCCGGAGCCGTTGAGCCGCTCGTGGTGCTCGAGGGCGGCCAGGCAGACCGCGAGCGGAATCTGCCGCTCCTTGAGGAGGTTGTAGCCCAGGACCGGGTGGGCGGTGATCGACTTGCGTTCCTGCTGCGAGAGCTGGCGATCAGCCATGTAAAGCTGCGGGGGAAGGCGGATCATGCCGATCTCGTGCAGGACGGCGGCGGCCCCGAGCTCGATGAGCCTGAAGGGCGGGAGCTTGAGGGCCATGCCCAGGATCATGGAAAACACCGCGGAACGCACCGAATGGGAGACGAGGTAGTTCTTCTGAGCCGGTATCTGCGACTGGGCGCGCAGGATAAAGCGCCGGTTCTCGGTGACGACCCCGAGCATCCCCTTCATCCGCTCCGTGAGCTCCTTGTAGTCGAGCTCCGTCTTGGTGACGAACCTCGTATACAGGGACTCGACGTAGGCGGTGAAATCCGCGTAGAAGGCGAGAATGCCGTCCAGCCGTTCCTTGTCCCCGGCTCCATCGGCGAAGTGGGGGGCGACTTCGGCCTCCTCCCCCTTGGTGTCACCCTCCTCGACGGCGGCGGCGCTCACGGGCACGCCGGCGCAGCGCATCTCGCGGAACTCCCAGCGCGTCAGCCGCTTTATGAGCGCCTCGTCCACGGGCGTCTCCGGCGCAAGGAGGACGTAGCCCTCATCCAGGAAGAGGGGCTTCGAGAAGAAGAGGTTGGCCGACAGATCCTTCAGCAGAATGGCGTTCATGTACCACCCATTGACCCCCTCTTGAAGCAGGGGCTACACTTTTTATCGCTCGCGAGCCACCAGCGGCGCGCGTTTCACTTCAATTATAGGAGCGGCGTCGCATGAAATTTAGGACTATTTTCGTTCTTTTCAATGTCGTGATCGTCGCTTCCTTCCTTTTTGTGTTCCTGATGCCCTTTTTCCTCCTCGGCGCACAGTATTCATTCACCTTCTGGAAGAGCAACTGGTATCTTGCCCTCTTTTTTCTCGCCCTGATAGGGGGGCTCAACGCCTTCTTCCTGGCCAACCGCCGGGTCTTCCTCCTCGTGGAGCGCGAGGACTGGAGCTCGCTTTCAGCCCATCTCGTGGACCAGATGTTCCGGCGCGGACGGTTCAGGCCCGGCCACGTGCGGCTTCTCGTCAATGCCTATCTCCTGCAGTCGGATGTCGAGGGGATCGAGCGCCTCGAGGCCGAGCTCGCCTCCAGGCGACCGGACCTGCTCAGGCGGCATGCGCTGCTCTTTGGCGTGACCAGGCTCCTCCGCAACAAAAGCGCGGAGGCCGAAACCTTCTTCGCGTCCTACCTCGACGCAAAGGACGTCGAATCCAAGGACTGGCTGCGCTTCGACTATGCCTTCAGCCTGGTTCTGCAGAAGCGCATCGTCGAGGCCCTGCCCCATCTTCGCGAAGGATCGACCAGCCGGGACGCGGTGCTCGCCCTGCTTTCGGCCTATCTCCTCGGCAGCCTCGGCGCCGCAAGCGTCGCGGGGGACGAGCGGGCCGAGCTCCTCGCCCTGGCCTCCGCCACCCGGAAGCGGCTCCGCGCGCGCTTCCCGGGGGCCCGCTGGTCCCGCGAAATCGAGCGCGCCAAGAACGAGGTGCACATCGTCATCCTGACCAAGCTGATCGACGACGCCAGTGTCTGGCTCGCCTCGGGCGATGAGGAGGGGCGCACCGCCTCCGAAGGCTCGGCTGCCTCCGCCGGCGCGGATTCGCCGGGGGCCTCCATCTCCAGCTCCTGAGTGCGCGAAGGTACCGCGCGAAACGACAACCCGGGGAGGCTGCCGTCAGAAATCTCTCCAATATCGTGAAATGGAGGAGCGCCAGTCTCAACAATCGCGGGCTTCGCGCCGATACTCGGAACGGATGAGCGGCACTTCCTTCTCCCTCCCTGCGCGGAGGGCCGGTATCTACCCCGCGCGGGGCAGACGCATTCTGCGTGCCCTGCTCTGCGTGCTCGTGCTGGTCCAGGGCTTCTCGCTGAAGGCGGACGTGATCTATCACGTGCTGCAGCGCGGGGAGACCCTGTTCTCCCTCTCCCGACAGTACAACGTGCCCGTCGAAGCCATCATGTCGGCCAACGGCATAAGCGATCCGTCAAAACTGCAGGCGGGACAGAAGCTCGTCATCCCCGGGATGCACAAGGTGCAGAAGGGCGAGACCCTCTTCAGCATCGCCCGTAGCTACGGGATCAGCGTGCAGAGCCTCCGATCGGCGAACAAGCTCGGCCCCTCCTCGATCATCAAGGTGGGCGATCTCCTTGTCGTGCCGGGAGGCTCCGCCCCAGCCACGACCGCATCGTCGCAGAGCGCGGCGGGCGCGTCGCAGAGTGCCGTGGGTGCGTCGCAGAGTGCCGTGGGGGCGTCACAGAGTGCCGTGGGTGCGTCACAGACTGGAGGGGGCCCGAGCCCCGCTGCAGGGGGCGCGTCCCAGAGTGCAGCGGCGACAGAAGCATCGAGGGGCACATCCGGAGCGCCCGCTGCCTTCGACCCTCCCGCAGTCAAGGTCTCGGATCGTTCAGTGGACATGAAGCTGAGCTGGCCCTGCGCGGGGGAAGCCAGCTATCTGGACGGCAAGTTGTTCGGCGTACTGTTCAGGCCGAAGGAAGGTGCGGTCGAGACGGCCGTCGCCTCGGGCACGGTGGTTTCGGCGGGGCCGTATCGCGGCTTCGGCCAGGTGGTCTTTGTCCAGGGCCGGGGAGGCCTCATCTATGTATACGGCGGCAACCAGAGCCTGGGGGTCCGCGTCGGAGACAAGATCAGGTCCGGGCAGGAGCTCGGCTTGGTGGGCGTGGACGCAAAGGAGGGCCGGCCGTCACCGGTTGCCTACTTCTTCGTCTTCAAGAATGGCGAGGCTCTCGATCCGGCCTCGGCTCCGCGGGACTGAGGATCAGGTCGCCGTGGGCCCGACTTTCAATATTCGGCTGATCTCAATTGAAAATGGGTTGACAAAATGAGTAACATGGAACTGTTACTCCTTGGAGCAGCGAGGCGACCGGGCAGGGCTCTACCCGCCGGTCGGTGGCGCCGTTCCCAAGGAAAGGTGGAGCGATGAGCGACGGCGCGTATCCGAGGCCCGTACAACCGAAGCGCAAGAAGACGAAGTCCCCGGCCCCCCTCGCCCGGCGGAAGAAGCCCAAGCACACCAAGGAAACCGATCCCCTCGCGCTTTACCTGAAGCAGATATCGCGTTACCCCCTCCTCACGGCGGAGGAGGAAATCAGCATCGGCGAGCGCATCCAGAAGGCCCGCGCCCACGTGCGCGAGCTCGAGGAGAGCGGGGGCGAGGAGGCGGCGATCCCGGGCGACGAACGGGACACCTGGGAACGCGAGCTCATCGGATCAAAGAACCGCATGATCTCTTCCAACCTCCGCCTCGTCGTATCGATCGCCAAGAACTACCAGCATCGCGGCCTTTCCCTCCTCGACCTCATCGACGAAGGCAACATCGGCCTCATCGAAGCCGTCGAGCGCTTCGACTACACCCGGGGCTGCCGCTTCTCGACCTACGGCACCTGGTGGATCCGCCAAGCCATCATCAAGAGCCTGGCCGACAAGGGTCGGGTCATCCGCATTCCCATCCACATGCTCAACACCATCAAGAAGTGCTACTTCGTAGCCAAGCAGCTCACCCAGGAACTCGGGCGGGACCCGAACCCTGAGGAGCTCGCCGAAAAACTCGGCATGGAGGCGAAGAAGGTCAAGGAGATCATGAAGCTCTCCCAGGAGACGGCGAGCCTCGACACGACCGTGGACGAGGACAATGTCACCCATCTCTCCGATCTCATCAAGGACGAGAGCGTGACCGAGCCCTTCGAGGAAGTGTTCTCCATGGCCCTGCAGGACACCCTGGGTGACGTCCTCAAAAGTCTGTCCCAGCGCGAGATCACGATCATTCAGCTGCGCTACGGACTCAACGGTGAAGGTCCGCGCACGCTGGAGGAGACCGGCAAGCTGCTCGGGATCACGCGGGAGCGGGTGCGGCAGATACAGGAGAAAGCGATCCAGAAGCTCAAGGAGCTTCAGGAACTCTCGGAATACAAGGGCGAACTGTAGCAGGTTGTTGAAATGCCTCCGGCGTTTCAACAACCCCATTCGCAGGTGCACGAGGATCCGGCGATTCTCCGCGCACCAGCGCGCATTAAGGTAGGGTAGGGGAAGGCTTCATGGCTTCTTCTCGCACCATGCCGGGGAGCAGGCCGATACCATGACAGAGGACGACGATCCCATCGAAGCCTATATTCGGAGCTTTCCGACGCAGGCCCAGGATGCCTTGCGCACGATGCGAGCGATCATACGCAGGGCCGCTCCCGCCGCGAGCGAGAAGATAAGCTACCGGATGCCGACCTTCTACCTCAACGGCAACCTGGTCCATTACGCCGCCTTCGCTCGGCATATCGGCCTCTATCCGCTGCCTCACGTCATGGAATCCTTCCGGGAGGAACTCAAGGGCTACACCACCGGCAAGGGCTCGATCCAGTTTCCGCTGGACCGGCCCCTGCCCGAGGATCTCATCTCCCGGATCGTGCGGCAGCGCATCGCCGACAACGCTTCCAAGCCCGCCAAGTCCCGGAAAAAATAGGGGTCCGGGGCTGCCGTGCCTGATTCTGCTGGATTGGGCGGCCCGATGGGCGGCCCGGAAGGGCGGCCCAGGTGTGCGGCCCGGGCATGCGGCGCAGCTTGACGACTCAGCCGCACGCCCCCCGGCCTTCAACTGCCCGGCTTGAGCACCGCCGCGAGGTCTACGTTGCCGCGCTTGGCCGCCACGTCCGAGGCGGTCTCTCCCGCGATGTTGCGGAGACTGCGGTCCGCGCCCGCGCCGAGGAGCCACGTGACCGCCTTGGCATTGCCCGCGATGGCCGCGTAGTGGAGGAGGGTGTTGCCGAGCGCATCGGCGACGCCGATTCCCGAAATGGTGGTGATCGCCTTGAGCGCATCGTCCCCCATGGCCAGCAGGAGTGTCGCGGGGCTGTCTCCGTCCCTGTTCCGTGCAAAGAGATCGGCGCCCGCCTTGACCAGGCGCGCCGCCAGGTCCAGGTTGCCCGATCGGAGTGCGGCGATCAGGACGGTGTCGGCGTAGCGGTCCCGGATGTCCACTTTGGCGCCCACGGCAATGGCGAGCTCCACTGCCTCCGGCGAGGGCTTGGACTCCACGATGATGCGCAGGCAGGAACGACCGTCCGGATCGCTGCGGTTCACCGTCTGCGGCTGGAGCACGGCCTTCAGCACCTCAGTCCCGCGCTTCAGGGCGAGCGTCAGCGGCGACTCGCCCTCGGCGTCCCGTGCGAGGATGTCGCCGCCGGCGCCGACGAGCAGTTGGCTGCAGCCGGCGCTGCCGGCGTCCACCGCCTCCAGAAGGGCGCTTCGGCCGCCGCCGTCGCGGGCGTTGGGATCGGCACCCGCCGCAAGGAGGTCCCGCGCCAGGTCGACCGAGTCGCCGCGCACCGCGCTGGCCAGGGGCCCGACGCCGCGGTTGTCGCGCGCATCGGGGTCGGCTCCCTTGCCGAGAAGGAATCCGAGCGAGGGGCGATCCTTTTTCTGGACAGCGAGATGGAGCGCCGTCTCCCCGGCGAAATCGCGGGCATCGAGGGAGGCTCCGGACTGGATCAGGACTGCGAGGCTCTTGTGGGCGCTCCACAGCACCGCCGAATGGAGGGCGGTGTTGCCCATTGCATCCCGGGCCGAAAGGCCTGCGCCCTGGGCGAGGAGGGCCTTGATGGATTCGGCGGCATCGGCCTTGGCCGCGGCGTGGAGCGGCGTCTCTCCCGCCGAGTTCGGCGCATCGACGAGGGCGCCCTTGGCCACGAGGTAGGGGACGGACTGCCAGAGGTTGCGGCTCGCCGCGTGATGGAGGGCCGTGTCGCCGTTGGAGTCGCGCAGGGCGAGGGTCGCGGGGGTGAAGAGCCAGTCGACCGGTCCGGGCCGGGCGGTCAGTGCCAGGGAAAGCGGCGTCTCGCCATGATCGTTCGAGGCGAAGATGTCGGCTTTCGAGAGAAGGAGGGCCTCGCCCTGCTCCTTGAGATTCTGGCGCACCGCGATGTGGAGGGCGGTGTCGCCCGCATTGTTGCGCGCGCTCGGGTCGGCACCCCTCGATACGAGAAGAGCGATGCAGTCGGGGCTCGCCTTGAGTCCGACCGCGATGGCTATGCATCCGTTGCCGTAGTTGTCCTTGGCCTGGGCGTTGCGGCCCGTGATGATCGCGCCGAGGGCGTCGGGCCCTGCCGCCACCGCCGTCGAGAGGGCGCTCTCGCCGCGGCCGTTCACGAGGAAGATGTCAGCTCCCGCGTCCAGCAGGGGCTTCGCGTATTCGTAGCGCTTTGCCCTGACGGCGAGGAGGAGGGGGCTGTCCCCTGCCGCATTGGCCGAGTTGACCGGTGCCTTGGCGTCTATCAGATCCTGGACCATCGTCAGCGGATAGCCGAGCTGAACCGCCACATGCAGCGGGGTGTTGCCGTTTCGATCCTTGAGCGAGGGGTCCGCGCCGTACTTCAAGAGGAGCGCCACACCGTCCTGCTTCGGATCCTGGGGCAGGGCGATGTGCAGCGGCGTGTTGTCGAAGGCGTCGCGGGCGTTGGGATCGGCCCCGGCCTTGAGGAGGATTTCGGCCCCCTCGAGCCAGCCCACGCGCATCGCGACATGGAGGGCGGTCGAACCGGAACTGTCGCGCGTATTGGGATTGACCTTCCGCGAGAGGAGGAAGAGGAGGAAGCCCGTCTGCTTCTGCGAGGTGGCCTCATGGATGGGTGTCCCTCCGTCGGCGTAACGGATGGAGTTGTAGTCGACCGCCTTGGCAGCCTGCACGAACCAGGAGAAGCCCGGATAGGAGGGAGCCGAGCCCTTCAGGATGAGGGCTTCGGCAATCTGCGCGGCCTCGATCCGGTCCGGGTGGAGCAGGGCCAGGTCGAGGGGCGAGTGTCCGGCGGTATCCCGGAGATTCGGATCGGCGCCGTCCGCGAGGAGTCTGGTGGTCGCGTCCACGAGGAGCCGGTCGGCGGCGAGGTGGAGGGCCGTGCGCCCGTCGCTCCCATGGGCGTTGACGTTGGCGCCACTGAATACGGCGTCGATCATGGCACCGCCGGCGAGGATGGCATCGGCCACGCTTCTTCCCTGGGAGTCGGTGGAAAAGGGGTCCGCGCCTTTCGAGGCGAGGAGGGTCGCGCAGGGCAGCGATCCCGAGTCCACGGCGCGGCGGAGCGGTGTCTTGCCCGCGCTGTCGCGGACGTCGACTTTGGCGCCGAGCGCAATCAGCAGGTCGAGCAGCTGCGGCGAGCCCTTGTCGACCGCCCTGTGGAGGGGGTAGAGCCCTTCCGAGTCCGGGCTGTTGAGCTGCTCCTGGTTGGCGAAGTAGGTCTTGATCCCCTCGCTGTCTCCGCTGGCAATGAGATCGCCGAGACTGGGCGCCTTCGCCGGGGGCTGTTCGGGACCGGCCGCCTGGGGAGGTGCGGAGCTGCAGGCCGCCGCGAGGACAAGGCACAGGACGGCACAGAGTTGCGGCAGCACCATCCATGAACGCCTGCCCTGGGCAGGTCCGGTATCCGCGCGCGTGGTCATGGTTTTTCTCCTGGGGCGGCCGCATCCTGTCATGGCCGCGTGCGCAAAAGTGTATCACGGCCTGGTGGGCAGGTGTAGGCGGATGCCGGCGCCACGTTCGCCGACGGCGGTGCCGCCGGCTTTGCCTCCGGCGCCGCCTGAGCTGCCACCGCCGCGCCACAATGGCGCCACCGCGGCGCAATGCGGCGCGCTTTCCGCTCGCCTTGCCCGTAAAAGGGAAGAGGGCTACACTGACTCGGGTGCTGCCCGCCCGACATTCGTCGCAGGTCTGGCCCGCCAGCCTGGAGGTCCGCATGCTGATCGCCTCGCTCATGCCTAGCCCCTCCCGATGGACCCCCGCGCTCGAGGACATGGCGCGACGCTTCCCGGACCACGAGTTCCGGATTGACCCCGAGACGGCGCTCTCCTCACCCGGAAGGGTCGATGCGGTCGTGGCCTCGCGCGTCGACCCCGGGCTCTTCGAGGCCCTGTCCTCGCTCAAGGCGATCTTCGTGCCCTTCACCGGCGCCAACCATCTGCCTCGGGAGCTCCTTCTGCAGCGAGGCGTAAGGGTCTTCAACGTCCATGGCAACGCGGAATCCGTCGCCCAGTGCGCCCTGGCCATGACCCTCGCTTTTTTCGGGCGCACGGTCGAATATCACAATGACCTGCGCGAGGGACGCTGGCACGGCTTCTGGGTGGGCAAGGGCGCGGAGGACGAATGGACGAGCATCTGGCACAAGCGCTGCCTCGTGCTCGGAACAGGCGCGATCGGCTCGCAGCTTGCGCGGCTGCTTGCGGCCTTCGACTGCCCGGTCGTCGGGTATCGACGTCGCGGCGATGCGGCCGTTCCGCCGCACTTCGACCGGATCGAGCCGGACCTACACAAGGCCTGGGCTGAGGCGGAGCTCGTCTTTGCCGCCCTGCCGCTCACCGATCAGACGCGGGGCCTGGTGTCCAAGGACATCCTGCTCTCGTCCCGCGGAAAGTTCCTCGTCAATGTGGGACGGGGGCCGGTCGTGGACGAGGAAGGGCTCTACCTCGCGCTGCGCGACGGCATCCTGCGCGGAGCGGCCATCGACACCTGGTACCGCTATCCGGAAGGCGGAGCCACGACCGGCGCGCCCTCCCGTTTCCCGATCCATGAGCTGCCCAACGTGCTGCTCTCCCCCCACATCGCGGGCTCGACGGCGGAGGCCAATCAGCTCTCGATGGAGCAGACCATGGAGAATCTCGCCTCGTGGCTCGAGACCGGGCGCTGCGCCCGCGAGGTCGACCTGAGGGAGCTGTATTGAGCGAGGCGCGCGACAGACCGGCGGTCACGCTGAGCTGGGCTCAGAGCATCGACGGGTCGCTGTCCGCGGGTCGGGGCGTGAGGACCGCATTGAGCGGCCCCGCGTCGCTCGCCATGACCCATCGGTTGCGCTCCGAACATCAGGCCATACTGGTGGGTATCGGCACTGTCCTGGCGGACAATCCCCGCCTGAACGTGCGGCTGGTTCCGGAGCCCGGCTTCCAGCCCGACCCCCGGCCCGGCCCCCGGCCGGTGGTGCTCGACTCTGACCTTCGCACGCCGCCGCTCAGCGCTCTGGTGGCCAGGCGCGACGCGAAGCCGCTCATCCTCTGCGCTCCCGGAGCGAAGCCCTCCGCCCGTCGGGACCTCGAGGATCGCGGCTGCGAGATCGTCGAGATAGACCGGGACCGAGACGGGCGGCTCTCGATCGAGTCCGCGCTCGCCTCGCTCGCGGGGCTCG
>DATJQN010000208.1:0-2788 GCA_035505775.1 Rectinemataceae bacterium
CTCGAAAAATTTCATCGAGACCTCGCACCACTTCAGCATGGAGAGGGCCCATCCCGCGGCCGACCTCTTTACGCAGACCGAGCCCTTTTACATGAATTCAGGCATGCTCAAGGCGCTGCCGAGAGGGACCATACTCGAAGAGGAGGGCCTCCGCTCCCTCTTCATGATACCGGTGCTTCACCGCGAGAGGCCGATCTCGTGGCTCGTCATCGGCTCCCACGGGCCCAACGACATCCGGCAGTACTCGAGGGACTCCGCGGTTGCGGTGGCATCCCAGATCGGGAATGCCATCGCCCGCTTCAAGTCGGAGGAAGAGCTCCTGAAAACGTCGAAGATCGAGTCCCTGGGCATTTTCGCAGGCGGGATCGCGCACGACTTCAACAACCTGCTGACCTCGATCATCGGCAACATCTCGCTGGCGAAGCTGGATTCGGAGCGGGACCCGGCGGTCCACTCGATCCTCACGGAGGCCGAGAATGCCTCGCTGCGGGCCAAGGACCTGACCATCCAGCTCCTCACCTTCTCCAAGGGCGGAGAGCCGATACGGAAAACCGAGTCCATTGTCGACATCCTCAGGGAGACGGCCGACTTCGTGCTGCGGGGGTCCAACATCACCTGCCGATTCGCCCTTGCCGACGACCTGAAATATGCGGACATAGACCGGGGGCAGATCAGCCAGGTGATACACAACATCATCCTGAACGCGCGGCAGGCGATGCCGGCAGGCGGGCTCATCACCGTCTCGGCAGGGAATACGGTCGTCAGCGAGCCGTCGACGCTCCGCCTTAAGCCGGGCGCATACGTGAAGATAACGATTGCAGACCAGGGGTGCGGCATACCGGCCAACTACCTGGCTAAAATATTCGATCCGTACTTCACGACCAAGGCCGAAGGAAGCGGCCTGGGCCTCGCCGTGTCATACTCCATAATGAAGAACCATGACGGCTGCATCAACGTGCTTACCGATCCCGGCGGGGGGACCGCCTTCGACCTGTATATCCCGGCGTCGGAGCGCGTGCCGGAGCCGCCGCAGTGCGCCGACCGCGGCGACGGGCATCCCAGCTACAAGGTGCTCCTGATGGACGATGAGCAGATGATACTGGACGTGGGAGAGAAGATCCTCACCCGCCTGGGGCATCGGGTGACCCGGGCGCGGAACGGCGAGGAGGCGATCGAACTCTACCGGACAGCGGCGGAGAGCGGGGTGCAGTTCGACCTGGTGATCATGGACCTCACGATTCCCGGCGGGAAGGGGGGGAGCGAGACGATCAGCGAGCTCAGAGAGATCAACCCCGACGTCAGGGCCATCGTGTCAAGCGGGTACTCGAACAATCCCGTGATGGCGAATTTCCGGCAGTACGGCTTCTGCGGCGTCATCGTGAAACCGTATCGATTCGACGACCTCAAGCAGGTGCTGGAGGAATGCTCGCACTGAGCGCGGAGGCGTCAGCCCAGCTTGGCCCTGCTCGTCTCGAGCTTGGCCAGGATACCGGCCATCTCGTCGCGCTTGGCCTTTTCGCGATCGATGACGTCCGCCGGCGCCTTGCCGATGAAGCTCTCGTTTGACAGTTTCTGCTCGACGCGGGCGAGGTCGGCCTTCATCTTCTCGATCTCCTTGTCAATGCGGGCGCGCTCCTTCCCGAAATCGATCAGGTTCGCGAGCGGGACGAATATCTCCAGGTCGGTCATGACCGCGGAGGCGTCCGTGTTCGCGGGCGCGTAGCCCGCGTCGACCGTGATCGACTCGACCCTGGCGAGGGCCCTGATGTGCACCTCTTCCCGCTTTATCACCTCCGCGATCTTCCCGTTCGATGTCTTGAACACGACCGGCGCCTTCCGGTCGGGCGGCACGTTCATCTCGCCGCGCACGTTGCGGATACGGTACACGATCTCCTGAAAGAGCGCGGTCTCGGCGGACTCCGCTGCGAAATCTAACTCGGGCCGTGGCCGGGGCCAGCGCGACACCATGATCAGGCCGTCCTTCTCGCCCTTGATCTTTTCCCAGAGCTCCTCGGTGATGAAGGGCATGAAAGGATGGAGCAGCCGGATCGACTCCTTCAGCACGTGGAACAGCACCTGGCGGGCGGTATCGGAGCTCTTCGCCGATCCCGGTTCCCGGTCATAGAGCCGCTGCTTGGTCAGCTCGATGTACCAGTCGCAGAACTCGTGCCACCAGAAGGAGTAGATGGCGTGCGCCGCGTCGTTGAACTTGTACTCGGCAAGGGCCGCGTCGGTCGCGCGGATCGCCTCGTTGAGGCGGTGCAGGATCCACCGGTCGAAGGTCTCGAGCCCGGCGGCATCGGGCTCCCGCTCCCTGAAATCGTCCCCCAGGTTCATCAGGATGAAGCGCGTGGCGTTCCAGATCTTGTTGCAGAAGGTGCGGTAGCCCTCGATCCTCTTTTCCGAGAGGATGATGTCCCGCCCCTGCGCCGCCAGCATGCACAGTGTGAAGCGGAGGGCGTCGGTGCCGTACTGCTCCATCATGATGAGGGGATCGATGACGTTGCCTTTCGACTTGCTCATCTTGGCGCCCTGCTCGTCCCGGATCAGGGCGTGGATGTAAACGTCGCGGAAGGGGACGTCGTCCATGAACTTGAGGCCCATCATGATCATGCGGGCCACCCAGAAGAAGATGATGTCGAACGCGGTGACGAGCACCGTGGTCGGATAGAAATAGGCGAGTTCCTCGGTTTGCTGCGGCCAGCCCATCGTCGAGAAAGGCCAGAGCGCGGAGGAGAACCAGGTGTCGAGCACATCCGACTCCTGCGTGAGTTTCGCGCCGGGACAC
>DATJQN010000209.1:0-7217 GCA_035505775.1 Rectinemataceae bacterium
TTCTCCTTGATTTCGGGCCGGTCCGACGCCACGTCAAAAGCCAGCTGTTGAGCGTCGAAATAGAGCTCGACATTGTTGGTGAGGACGACGCGCTGGTTCTCGAGATCGGAGATGTCGAAGGCGGCCTTTCTGTTGAAGCTGTCGCGAATCGTGTTTTTCTGGTCGGGAAACATGCCCTTGGCCGCCATTGCACGGATTGCCTGCGCGCCGAGCACCATGTCGGGATCATAGCTCACCGAGCTCGAAAGCGAGCCGAGCTGTCGATAGTACTCCTGGGCGAGGAGAAAGACCTTCTGCGCGCCGATGGGATTCGTCTCGTCGAAGAACATGACGTTCTCCGGGAAATTCGCGAGGTGGACATCGTCGAGCATGGATTTCGCCTCCGAGGGATTCGCGAGCTTGTAGAAGGCGGTCATGGCGTTGAAGGCGGCGCCGGACCCCTGGGAGACGAGGGCCGCCCCTTCCATCATGGCCTCGGTGAAAGCGGCCATCATGGCCGGCTTGTCCTGGAAGAGGTCGTTGCGGACTATGTATACGTCCGCGACAAGCTGATTGGCGTCCCGGGAGGATATAAGCAGCCTCGTGCCCGGCACGTAGCTGGAGGAGCCCGAATCCACCACGTCGGTGAGAAAGGGCGTCCAGGTAACCCAGGCCGCGATGCGCGAATCGGACTTGAAGAGTTTGAGGGCCTTGGGGCCGTCATCGACCCATACCACCTTCACATCCTGGCCGGAGAGTCCGTTTTGCGCGAGATACCATAGGAGGAGGAAACTGTAGGGGGTGCTGCTCGAGGTGAGTATCGTCTGGCCCTTGAGGTCGGCGGGCTTCTTTATATCGGCGCGCACGACAATCCCGTCTCCCCCGGCAGACCAGTCGAAGAGGCCAAGGACGCGGGGGCTCACCCGCTTGTCTCCGTGCAGGGCGTCGAAGAGGAGGGGAAGACTGTCCATGGAAGCCCAGATCAGGGGATAGCGGCCTGCCGCATAGCCTTCAAGCTGCGCTTGGGCGCTCTCCTCCGAGATGAGCTCGACGGCGAACCTGCCCTTCTTGTAAAACAGGGAGTCTTTGGAGGGCTTCAGTCCACCGTTGGCTGCAAATAGGGCGGCATAGCCTCCCCAGGTGTCCAGGGGGATCTTCAAGAGAGGAACCGGGCCGTCGCCGAGATCCACGCTGCCGAGGGAATAACCCCCGACCGCCGGAATCTTCAATGGCTCGACTTTCGCGTAGGCGAGATTTCCCGAAGATCCACCCGGGGCCCTCGGGGCGCCGGGCGCCAGGAACAGCTTGTAGCCGACTCCCCCTGCTATGGTGAGCACCAAGACGATGATACCGGCAAGTACACTGCGCTTCATGATTCCCCCATGCGATTGTGCGTGGCGATGTGACTAGGCTTTCGCGGCGGCAAGCCTGGCGCGAAGCTCGCTCTCGATCTTCTGCAGTTCGGTCTCGGCCTGCGCGCGCTTGGCCTTTCCCTCCGCCTGGATGCGCAGGGTGTCTTCGATCGTGCTGATCAGGTCGTCGTTGACCTTCTTGAGCGTCTCGATCTCGACAATGCCCCGCTCGGACTCCTTGGCAATGCCGAGGCTGGAGTCCTTGAGCAGCTCGGCGTTCTTCGTGAGGAGTTCGTTGGTGGTGTCGGTCACGTCCTTCTGCACCTCGAGAGCCTTCTTCTGCCGGAACAGGCTGATCGCGATGACAATCTGGCTTTTCCACAGCGGGATGGTGGTCATGATGGAACTCTGGATCTTCTCGACGAGGGCCTGGTCGTTGTTCTGGATGAGCCTGACCTGAGGCGCTGTCTGGATGGAGACAACGCGCGAAAGCTTGAGATCGTAAAGCTTCTTCTCAAAGCGATTCAGGAACTGGTTGAAGTCCGAAAGCCGCTGCGAGTCCATGGGATCGCTCGAGCTCTTGGCCTTGGCTTCGAGCTCCGGCAGGGTCGTTCTCCTCAGCTCCTCGAGCCGCATCTGGCCGCCGGCGATGAAGAGATCAAGCTCCTTCATGTACTCCAGGTTCTTGGCGTAGAGCGTATCAAGGAGGGTGATGTCCCGAAGCAGTCCCATGCGGGCGGTATCGAGCTCCTGGACTATCTTCTCGATTTGCACGGAGAGCTTCTCATAGCGCGCGATGAAGCGCTTGACCGAATCGACCAGGGCTCCTATCAGGGGGATGCCCGAGATGAAGCCGCCGCCCGAGCCCAGCGAGCCGACGTTCACCTCCCGAATCTTGGAGACGAGGCCGCTCAGGACGTCGCCGACGTAGCCGGAGTCCTTGGAGCGGATCTGCTCGAGCATCGTATCGGAGAAGCTCGAGATCTTGCTCTGCGCTCCGACACCGAATTGGATGATCGCCTGGCTGTCCTCTACCGAAATGTTCTTCGCGATCTCCGCGGCTCTCGCGGCATCTTCGGGTGACAGGGTCTTGAGGTCCAGCGTCGCCTGGGGACTGATCAGCGCATTGTCGCTCATCGCATCGTTCTCCTATTGTGACTGCTTCGGGCCGTCTCCCAGCCCTTCCATCTTGATCGTCGACTCAAGAAGTCCCAGCTCGGTGTCGAGGTCGAGCACGTCGTCCGCCATCAGACGGGCCAGCTGCTTCTCGAAGGCGGAACGGATCGTCTCGAGCATGTCCTCGACGCGCCGGAGCGAAGTCTGGATTTCGCCATCCTTCAGATTCTGCGAACTCAGGTAGACGTAGCGTCCCACTATCTTGATTGTCGCATCCAGATAGTAGCCGAGGAACTGTCGGGCGTTGCGCAGGTTCTTGGGTTCTCTCCTGATCTGGCCGAGAACCCGGGCGACGACCGAGGCGATCGCCTCGACCTTCGCGGCCACTGTCTTGTCGTGAATGGACCGGGCGGCCGTCTTGAGTTCGGCGAGCTTGGACTCTCCAGCGCTGATTGCTTCTCGCAGATCACCTTCGTCCACGCCATCGAGCTTGACGCTGAGACGTCTGCCGGAGCCGAAGAGGAGGAGGCCGGCCAGGACCCCGCCTGCCGCGCAGGCGAGCGAAAGCAGAAGCCCCGAGTCCAGCACGAGATAGAACAGGAGGAACAGGAGGGCTCCGACCACGCCGGCGGCTATTCCTCCACGGGAACGGGATTCAGGTGGCGACATTCGTCTTCTCCCCGAGCTCTCACCGTGGGCGGCTCGCCAGACTAAGGTAACTCATTTTCGGGCCGCTCTCAAGCGTTGTACATGTGCTCCGGCTCCGGTTCGATGTGGCGGACCGGCCGCCGCGCAGAGCTCTCGAAAAGGCAACCCGGGGGCGATCAGCGGTCGACGCGTGCGGTCGACGCCTGCGGCGGATCCCGGCGGGGGGACCTTCCGGTCGATCCCCCGGGAGCGCCTGGACCTTGAAGCATCCGATGGCCTTGTCCGCCCTTCGAATGGCCATCGCGTCCTTGACCTGCCGCAGAGCGTTTCGGTCGCGGCGATCCGGTCGCGGAGCAACAGAAGGAGGCTAGCCGAGCACCGACGGCAGTATCCCGGCCGCCATTGCGGAACCGATGACGTCGGCGATGTTCGGTCCCATCGCATGCATGAGGAGGTAGTTGCCGGGGTTGGCCTCCTGCCCGACAACCTGGGATACCCGTGCCGCCATGGGAACGGCGGAGACCCCCGCCGATCCGATAATTGGCGAGCAGCACGCAGGAGACCACCAGCATGAGCAGCTCGCCGCCGGTCGCGTTCATGAAGCCCGTGGAATGCAGGAAGTTCACGATACTCTGTGTGAAATTCATCGCTCAACGGCCTGCTTCACCTCCTGGCCCTGGAGCCCCTTGAATGCGATGACAGCCCCGGGCACGGGAGCCTTGACCATTGTGGTTTCCCCGCAGGAACGCGGCGGCGCTCCGGGGACCGGGGGTGGCGACACGAAGGTGGCCGCCGGAAGTTGCGGGATGGCCCTCGGCGCGGTCGCCGCTGCCGCTGCGTCCGGCGCGGTGCCGGATCGCGGTACGGTTCTTCCTGCCGGCCGAAAACGGGCTTGAATACCTGAAGAATCTGCGAGATCGCGATGAGCGAAAGAAAAACGGTGCCCATGCCGAGTACCGCGAACAGCCAGGGATTGTCCATGTCCGTCACTTCATGAAGAGCCGTGCTGCTTTGTTGCTCGTCGTATGCAGGGTATTCGCAGGTCTCAATCCTGCCCGTCCTCCAGCCCGTACCTTTCCGGCGCGGTCCTGTACAGATCGTGTCCCCGAGCATCTATGACGACGATGGCGGGAAAGTCCTGGACGGAGAGCCGGCGGATGGCCTCGGGACCAAGCTCGGGATAGGCCACGACCTCGGAACTCTTGACGCAGCGGGCAATCAGCGCCGCTGCCCCGCCCACCGCCGCGAAATAGACCGCCCGGTTCTTCACCATGCTCCGTATCACCTCGTCGCTGCGCAGGCCCTTCCCGATCATGCCCTTGAGCCCCCGATCCAGGAGCTGCGGCGTGTAGAGGTCCATCCTGCCGCTCGTCGTCGGACCGATGGGCCCGCTCACCCGTCCGGGCCGGGCCGGCGTCGGTCCGGCATAGTAGAGGACCTGTCCCGCCAGCGGGATGGGCAGCTCCTTTCCCGCCTCCAGGAGTTCGATCATCCGCTTGTGCGCGGCATCACGTGCGGTGAAGATCCGGCCGGTGATGAGTACGGAGTCGCCGGCCTCCAGGGAATCGATCGCCTCGTCGCTCAGGGGAGCGAGTATTCTCTTGGGTTCGCGCATGGTTCCCTCGACTCAGATGACGCGTTCGGCGTGCCGCACGGCATGACAGCAGATATTGACCGCCACGGGAAGGCCGGCAATGTGGGTGGGCAGGTATTCCACGTTGACCCACAGCGAGGTGATCCTTCCGCCGAGCCCGCCCGGACCGATGCCCAGGCGGTTGGCGCGGTCGAGGATCTCCGCTTCCATGGCGGCGTATCGCTCGTCCGCGTTGTGCGAACCGATCGTTCTGGCGGTGGCCTTCTTGGCGACAACCATGGCCCGGTCCGCCGTGCCGCCGATTCCCACCCCGACCACGGTCGGTGGGCAGGGATTGGGGCCGGCCTTCCGTATGGTCTCGACCACGAAATCCACGACGCCCCTCGCCCCGGCCGAAGGCCTCAGCATTCCGAGCGCGCTCATGTTCTCGCTGCCGAAACCCTTGGCCATGCCGGTGAGCCTGATATGCTCCCCCGGGACGATATCCGTGTAGATGATGGCCGGAGTGTTGCTGCCGGTGTTCCTGCGATCGAACACGGGATCATCGACGACGGATGTCCGCAGATACCCTTCGCCGTAGGCGGCCCGCACCCCTTCGTCGACGGCATCCCCGAGGGCCCCCCCCGTGAGATGCACCTCCTGGCCGAGCTCCACGAAGAGGATGGCGAGACCCGTGTCCTGGCAGATCGCAACCTGCTCCCTCGCCGCAATTTCGTCGTTCTCGATGATCATGTCGAGCACCTCTTTCCCGGTTTCCGAAATCTCCCGGTCGCGGGCGGAACGGAGGCTTTCAACAAGATCGGGGCAGGCGTTGAAATTGGCGTCGAGGAAGAGCTCCTTGACGGCCTGCGCGATGATCGAAACCGGAACGTCCCTCATCGTGTCATGTCCGGATTCCCGGGCTCCCGGCTGATGCGTTTTTCGTCGATATCGGCGAGGGTCCGCGCCCCCGTCATCAGCATGGCCTCGGCGAGCTCGGCGCGGATCTTCTCAAGGGTGAGGAATACGCCTTCCTCGCCGCCGCCGTACACGGCGTAGGTGAAGGGTCGCCCGATCAGCACCCCGTCGGCGCCGAGGGCGAGCGCCTTGAACACGTCCAGTCCGCTCCGGAAGCCCCCGTCGATCATGACGGTGAGTTTGCCTCCCACCGCACGAACGATGTCCGGCAGCACTTCAATGGTGGAGGGCGTCTCATCCAGAACCCGGCCGCCGTGGTTCGAGACCACGATGCCGCGAGCACCGGCTTCCAGGGCCTTCCGCGCACCCTCGACCGTCATGATGCCCTTGAGGATGAAGGGCAGGGAGATGGATCTGACGATCGTGGAGAGGGACTCCACGCTCATCGGCGCGACCGGCTTGCCCTGCATCGCCAAGAGGATGAGTCCCGCGGCGTCGATGTCCATGGCTACCGCGACTGCGCCCGCCTCCTCGGCCAGCTTCGCCTTGGCGACGACTTCTCTCACGTTCCAGGGCTTGATGGTGGGGAACCCGACGCCGCCGACCGCCTTGATCGATTCGATGGTTCCGGTGAATACCTCATCTTTCACGCCGTCGCCGGTGAAGGCCGCGGTCCCCGCCCTGACACAGCCCTTGAGGACTGCCGCCGAATAGCTCAGGTCGTTGTACGCATCGCTGTAATGGAGGCCCACGGCCCCGACCGGGGCCGCGAACACGGGCAGGCTGAAGGTCCTGCCGAACAGCTTCGTCTCAGTCGAGACGGGCCGCGGTTCGTAGATGGTGTCCATGGCGAGACGGATCTTCCTCAGATCGGCGTAGTTCCTCATGAACCCGCTTCCCGTGCCCTTGCCGCCCGGTCCCGGGATCTGCCCTCTGCAGGCACGGCCGTCGCACTCGGGGCACACCTTGCAATGGGGACCGATGGTCTGCTTCGCCTTCTCGCGTACTTCCTGAATCGTCATACTCTCAGCTCCTGATGCGGATTCATGCGATATCTATCGCATAACCCGGTAATTCGATCTCGAACTCTTCCCGCAGCCGCCGCACGAGGCCGCGCTTGACCTCGCCGCTTATGGCCGAGCAGGCGGGGCACTGGAAGCGCGGCATGCCGATGTTCATCTCGACGACGATCCGCCGTGCCTGGGTGCTCCAGCTGACATGGGAGACCAGGTCCAGCTCGGCCACGCTCAGGTAGGACTGCGGCTCCCTGACCCCTTCGAGCACGGAGTCTACCTTCGCCTTGATCCCTTCGTCCATCGGGACCTCCTTCTACGAAAGCAGCAAACGGGAGGCGGACTCCAGCTCGCGGAGAGCCGGATCGAGGTCCCCCAACCTCGGGGCAGGGTGGATGAAGATCGTCCTGCTATCGGGGAAGGTACAGCAATGCCGCAGGACCGCCGGCAGGGGAAGGAGGGCGAGCAGGGCCTCGAAGAAATCACCTCGGTCCCGCCCTTTCCTGAGCGCGATGAAGCGCCGGCGGTGGGCTTGCCCACTCTGCCCGTGCCCAGAAAGAAGGCCGCCCGTTTCATCTTACCCCGATTCAATCGACCTGCGGCATGCCCACGAGCGAA
>DATJQN010000210.1:0-11010 GCA_035505775.1 Rectinemataceae bacterium
ATCCTGAACGTCTTCAAGGCCATGAAGCCCTTCGTGAGCTACATCGAGTCCGTCACGAGAGGGATCTGAGCGGGACTGACCCCGGGGAGGACTGGCGGCCGCCGGCCTTTACTCCCACTTCTGCCTGATCGCCCGGAGCACGTCGTAGATCTCGAAGAAGATGTCGATGAGTTCGGGATCGAAATGCCTGCCCGACTCCTCCCGCATCTTGTGGAGGACCCTGTCCTCTTCCCAGGCTTCCTTGTAGGCTCGCCTGCTGCTGAGCGCGTCGTAGACGTCGGCTATCGCCACGATGCGGGCGGAGAGTGGAATCTCCGGGCCGCGCTTGCCGGGCAAGGCCGGGAGACTGTCGATGTCGAGGTCGGTGATGTGGCCCGGATAGCCGCTGCCGTCCCATTTCTCGTGGTGATTGAGCGAGATCTCCCGTGCGAGCGTGTCCCACTCGGAGCGAGGGTCCTCGAAATAGCTTGCCCCGAAGATCACGTGGAGTTTCATGAATTCCCGCTCAGAATCCGTGAGCGGGCCGGGCTTGCGGAGGATCGCGTCGGGGATGCCCACCTTGCCGATGTCGTGGAGCATGGCCGACATGAGGAGAATATCCTTGTACTGATCGATCTCGGCCTTGGGTACGTCATGCACGAGGGCCCAGCGCTTGTAGATCTCCACTGCGTAGAAGCCGACCCGGTTGACGTGGGGCCGGGTCTCCTCGGGGTCGCGCAGCGCCATCATGCGGACCATCTTGTAGACGACATCCCGCAGAAGGATGGCACGCTCGATGGCGACACCGGCATAGAACGCGAACTGCGAGACGATGGCGCGCTGCTTGGACGTGAAGGGGAGCACGTCGCCCTGCGCGTCGAGCCGATTGATCAGTTCGAGCACCCCGACGAGGTCGCTCTTGCTGGTGCGCAGCGGCACCACGAGCATGGATTTCGTCTTGTATGAGGAAATCTCGTCGAAATAGGGATTGAACGAGAACGGCACGTCCGGATCAAGCTTGTAGGCGTTCTCGATGAGCAGGGATTCTCCCGTCGTGGCGACAAAGCCGGCGATCGAGTTCTCGTCGATCGCCATCTCGCTGTTGGAGTAGATGTACTTGCTGGCGAGGAAGTCGTTACGGAACAGCGTGTCGTTCTGCACGTAGCTGAACTTGAGGCGGTTGTTTTCGACCAGGAAGATGGACCCGGCGTCGGCGGAGGCGAGCGCCCGCGTTTCGGTGAGGATGTTGTCGAGCAGGGTGGAGAGGTCGCGGATGTGATGCAGCTTCTCGAGTTTCACGAGGATGTCGTTCAACTCGCCGGGATCGGAAACCTCGTTTTTCAATGTGGCCATACGCCCCCCTTGGATCATCGGGCGGGGGAAACAGGTACGGACGGGAACCGGCAGAATAGCCGCCGATTGACCCGCGCCTGTCCTCGCTTCCACCTACCAGTCTATGCGTCCCGGGGCGGATGGCAAGATGTCGGGCCGCCGGGGTGGCGGAAGCCGGGCCGGGTCAGTACTTGCGCTGGGGAAGCGCCGCGGAGGCGAGCTCCGAGGGGAAGACCCCCTCCGCCGTGATGATGCGCCGCGGGAGCTCCTTGCCTGCCATATAATCGGTCACGGCCTTCATGAGGAGTGGGCCGAGCAGGGGATTGCATTCGACCGTGCAATTCAGCCTGCCCGAACGCATGGCTTCGAAGGCCGCACGCACTCCGTCGATCGAGATGACCGTCACATCCCGCCCGGGGCGGATCCCTCGCTCCGTCATCGCCTCGATGGCGCCGAGGGCCATATCGTCGTTGTGGGCGTACAGCACATTGAAGTCCCTGAACCCCCGATCCAGCATCTCGGCCATGAGGCGCTTCCCTTCCGCGGCCCTGAAGTCGCCGTCCGCGCTCGCCACGATCCGATAGCTCGGGTGGGCGTCGATGATCTCCTCGAAGCCCTGCTTTCGTCCTATGGCCGGGTCGGCTCCGTCGGTCCCGCGCAGCTCGACGATGCGGGCCGGGGCGCGGTCGCCGAGGGCCGCTACGAGCCAGCGCGCGGCGCGACGGCCCTCTTCGACGAAGTCGGCCCCGAGGAAGGTCTCATACAGGGACTCGTCCGAAGAGCGGATACTCCTGTCCGAAAGGATGACTGGAATTCCTGCAGCCTTGGCCTCTCTGAGAACTTCGTCCCAGCCTGTTTCCACGAGCGGGGAGAAGGCGATCACGTCGACCTTCTGCGCGATGAAGGAGCGGATGGCGGCGATCTGATTCTGCTGCCTGAGCTGGCAGTCCACGAAACGAAGATCGATGTCGGCCCTTCGTGCCGCGTCCTTGATCGAGTCCGTGTTGGCGGTCCGCCAGTCGCTCTCGTTTCCGGTCTGGGCGTAGCCGAGGACTATGCGTCTGCCCTGCGCAACCAGGTCGGCGGGCCTGGGCGGCGCGACGGCCAGGCTCGATGCGGTCACGCTGCGGCTGGACAGGAATATCTTCTTGGGTATTCCCTCGACATGGTCCAGGATGTCACAGGCGTACTCGACAGCCTGCTTGCCGCCGGTGGAGGAGGCGAAGGTCGTGTTCAGGATGCCGCGGCGCACGAGATCGATGCCTCCGTCTTCTCCGGCGAATCCGTCGATCCCGACGAATCGGATGTCCTTCCGGCCCGCTGCCTGCGCGGCCCGCCAGGCCCCGAAGGCCATGGTGTCGTTCTGCGCGACGACGATATCGACGGGGCTGTCGGTCGACAGCCGGGAGGCGAATTTCTCCTGGGCGGTGTCTCGCAGCCAGTCCGCGCCGAAGCTGTCCACGATCCTCACCGTGGGCTGACCGGCGAGCACCTCGCGGAATCCAGAACTGCGCTCGAGCGAGGGAGGGGAGCCGGCCCTGCCCTGTATCTCCACCACCCTGCCGCCCCGCGGTCCGAGCAGCTCGTGGACGTAGGCACCGAGCGAACGTCCGATGAAGTAGTTGTCCGGACCGATATAGAGCGTATAGCCGTAGCCTTCGACGGCGCGGTCCAGCAGGATGACCGGGACCCTGCGATACGCGGCGTTCACCGCCGGCGTGAGCGCGTCGCCGTCGACCGGAGAGACTATGAGCAGATCCACGCCGAGATCGAGGAGGCGGGAGATGTCGTTCATCTGCTTGGAAGCGGAATCGGCGGCATCGGTAACCACGACGCGCAAGCCCGGCCTGGTTTTGGCCTCAGCGAGGATATCGCGGTTCATCGTGATCCGCCAGGGCTCGGTGAGGTTCGCATGGGACACCCCGATGAGCCGGCCGATGCCGTCAGGTTCCTCCCTCCGGGATCCGCAGGACAGAAGCAGGGCTGCGCAGACCAGGCAGAGGGCAAGGCCGAGCGACGTACCGACGGCGGCGCCTCCGGCCCGCCCGGCGGCCTTCCGCCGCGTCGATCTCACGGCGCCGCCTCCCGGCGATACTCGGTGGGGGACAGGCCGCTGACGCGGCGGAACACGCGACTGAAGTAGTGCTGACTCGAGAAGCCGGTCAGCTCGGCGACCTCGAGCATCTTGACCCGCGGCTGGGCGAGCAGGGCCATTGCGCGCGTTATGCGATACATTGAAAGGTATTCCACGAAGGACCTGCCAGTCTCCCGGCGCATGAGGCGGGACAGGTGGTCCGGCGAGACGGCTATGGCCTCCGCAGTCTCCTCGAGCGAGAGATCCTGACGCATGTAGCTGCGCTCGATGTAGCCGCGGGCACGCTCTACGAAGCGGTCTCCGCCGGGGCCGGCCTCGTCCCTGAGTTCCTCGATCGTCTCCCTGAGCGAGCCGACCAGTACGGGCGCGCCGCCTCTGATCGTGCGCTGCGTCACGATGACCGGCAGCCCGAGCCGGCGCTCCGCGCGGGCGGAGATCTCGGCGGGTACATCGGCCCAGGTCTCCCCGCCGGGGGCCGACGAGAGGACCACGTAGCCGTCCGCCTCGTCCTCGAAGCCATGGACCGGGGCGAAGGGGGCGAGAACCTCCTCGACGATCGTGGCCAGGCCGAACTCCGCCTCGACCAATTTTCCGGGCGCCGGCAGCGGCTGCCCCGGGCCGAGGCGGGCGAAGGTCACGCCGGCGGGATCGGGAAGCTCGATGCCCAGGATTGAGAGACGAGGGAGGACCTCCGCGGCATCGGCCCGGCCCGCGGCCATTTCCGCGAGCAGCCGTGTGCGGAGCTGCGGAAGGGCCCGCTCGAGTTCTGCGCGCACGCGGGCGTCCATCGACGCGCGCTCCCGGCGCCGCCCGAGCTCGGCGACGGCCCTCTCCAGGGCTTCGCCGTAGAGGACCTCGTCCACCGGCTTGAGCAGAAATTCGAAGACGCCGAGAGAAAGGGCCGCGCGCGCGTACTCGAACTCGTCATGCCCGGTGACGACGATGATGATCCAGTCCGAGCCCAGGACTTTCAGGCGATCGATGAATTCCAGGCCGTTCAGGAAGGGCATGCGGATGTCCACGAGGAGAATATCCGGCGCGGTGTCACGGGCCAGCCTGAGCGCCTGCTCTCCGTCCTCGGCCTCCGCGACGATCTCGCAGCCCGGGAGGGAGGCGAGGACGGTGTCGCGCAGGTCTTCGCGGATCATGGGCTCGTCGTCCGCGATGAGACCCTTCCACGTCATGATCCCTCCTCCTCCCGGATGACCGGATGCAGTATGGTGACGGTGGTGCCGAGTCCGGGCTCGCTCTCGAAGGCCAGACCATACTCGGGCCCGTATGAACGCACGCGTTCGTTGACATTGTAGATTCCATAGCCCGAGGCGGTACCGGGAAGCGGTCGGCGATTCTCGAGAACGCTTCTCACCGCCTCCAGCCGAACATCGTCCATCCCCGCCCCGTCGTCTCTGACGCGGATCGAGAGCAGGCCCCCGCTGATGGCGGCATCGATCCGGATGCTACCGCTGCCGTGCCGCTCCCGCACGCCGTGGTAGATCGCGTTCTCCGCCAGGGGCTGGAGAATGAGCCGCTGCACGCGAAGCTCGAGACAGTCGGGCTCGGCTTCCACTTCATACCCGAACTTGCCCGCATAGCGCGAGCTCTGGATGAAGAGGTACGACCGGACGTGTTCCAGCTCGTCGCGCAGCGGGACCGTCTCCTGTCCTCGGGACAGACCGATCCGGAAGAGCTTGGTCAGGGCGGACACCATCTCCGCGACATCGGTGGCGCCCCTGCGCTTGGCCATGAAGCGGATGGTCTCCAGGGTGTTGTAGAGGAAGTGCGGCTTGATCTGCTCCTGCAGGATGCGGAGCTCGGCCTCTCGCTTGTCCCGCTGCTCCGTGTAGACCAGGTCGATGAGGTTGCGGATCTCCGTGATCATGGTGTTGTAGCTGCGCCCCAGGCGGCCGACCTCGTCGTCCGTGTTGCCCACGAAGCGGGCGCTGAGGTCACCGGCCTCCGCCCTCCCCATCAGGGTCTCGAGCTCGATCACAGGGCCGGCGACGGAGGAGGAAAGCAATATCGACAGGACAAGCGCGACCGCCACGGTCAGGCCACCCGTTATGAGCGCTGAGTAACGCACGAAGGAGGCCTCGCGGAAGGCCTCGGTCCGGGAGAAGACACCGACGGTCCGCCAGCCTGTGTAGGCCGAAAGACGCGCGAGGACCTGATAGTCGATGCCATGGATGCGCTTGACGGTGCCGGAGGGGCTGTCGGCGATCCAGCGGGGCGAGACCCGGTACAGCACGGGATTGACCGGCGCCAGCACCGGCTCCAGGGCGGCGTCCACAATGAAAAGAAAGCCGTCGGCTCCGACCTTGGCCTCCGACAGCAGGCCGCGCACGACCGAGAGGTCGAGGTCGGCGGCCGCCACGCCGATCACCTGCCCTGTGCTCCGGTCGACGACCGCCTTGGAGACCATGACGACCTCGTCGGCCGAGGGTCCCATGCGGACGCGGACGTTGCGGCCGACGGGCCGCGGCGTCAGGGCGACGCGATCCGGCGAACCCGCGGCGACACTGTACCAGGACTCGTGCGAGAGCGGGTCAGTGCTGATCCTGTAAAAGTCCGGGCTCGCGAGCCGGTCTCCGGCAGAGAGCACGAGCAGCCCCGCGAGCTCCGGCCGCGAACCGTGTATGGCGTCGAGCACCGCCGAGGCGCCGCCCGGGCCGCTTCCGTGGAGAAAGGCGAGGACCTGGGGTGAGGCGGCCACGAAGTCGAGCACCTTCTCCACATCCTGCACGTAGAGCTCCACGCTCCGTGCGACCTGTCCGATCATCTGGCCGGTGTGGTCCGTGGCCGATCGTTCCACGTCCCGCGAGTACACCAGGGGTGCCGCCACGCCGAGGGTGAGGAGGGGCAGGGAGATCACCGCCGCGAAGTACAGCAGCAGACGGTACCTGAAGCCGAGGCTTCTCCGCGATCGTGGAGTGCGCGCGCCTGTATCCGTCGATGCCCTGGACATGGGCGGAGTATAGCAGAGCTTTTTCGAGCCGCGGGGAAAAAGGCGAAGGAACCCGGAAAAGTGCACTCATCCGACGGGCGCGTGCAAAGACGGATTTCGGATTCGGCTCACATACTGGCCGACGAACGGCCCCGAAAGGCCGTCACAGGAGGTTCATGGTGAAACGTTCACTCGTGCTGCTCATGGCGCTGGCGATGTGTCTGATCGTCGGCGTCGGACTCTCGGCGCAGAAAGTCTACACGATCGGCTTCGCGCAGACCGGCGGCAATGAAGGCGCCTGGCGCGATGCGGAAACCGCATCGGTAAATGCGGCCGCCAAGGAAATGGGCATCAACCTGAAGTTTGTCGACGGGCAGGAGAAGCAGGACGTCCAGATCGCGGCACTTCGCTCGTTCATCGCCCAGAAGGTCGACGGCATCCTCCTGGCCCCCGTCGTCGCCACCGGCTGGGACGATGTGCTCCAGGAATGCAAGGATGCCCATATTCCGGTGGTCCTTCTCGACCGCGGCATCGAGACCTCCGATGACTCCCTCTATGTCTGCAAGATCACTTCCGATTTCGTGGCCGAGGGCAGGCGCATCGGTGAGTGGCTGATCAAGAAGATGGGCGGCAAGGCCAACATTGCCGAGCTGCAGGGCACCCCCGGTGCGGACCCCGCCATCATGCGGCAGAAGGGCTTCGCCGAGGCCATCGCCAAGGTCCCCGGCATGAAGATCGTCAAGTCGCAGACCGGGAATTTCAACGCCGCCGACGGCAAGCAGGTCATGGAAGCCTTCCTCAAGGCCGACAAGACCATCAACGCAGTCTATGCGCACAACGACGACATGGCCCTCGGCGCGATCCAGGCCATCCAGGAAGCCGGCAAGAAACCCGGCAAGGACATCATCGTCGTGTCGATCGACGGCACGAAGCCCGCATTCCAGGCCATGTCCAAGGGCCTGCTCAACGCCGTATGCGAGTGCAATCCGCTGCTCGGCAAGATCGGCTTCGAGACCCTCATCGGCGCCATCAACGGCAAGAGCTACCCCAAGTGGGTCATCCAGAGCGACGGTCTCTATGACATGAGCCAGGCCGCGGCGATGCTGCCGAGTCGCAAGTACTAGACTCATCTTTCTGCTGCAACATTTGCCGAAGACGGTCACGCGGCGACGAGCGGGGCCGTCTTCGGACTTCATGCAAGTTCGGCTGCGAGGCTACGGATGACTGCACATGATCCATTCCTGGTGATGCAGGGAATCAGCAAGACCTTTCCCGGCGTGCGGTCTCTGGACGCTGTGGATTTCTCGCTGCACCGTGGGGAGATACGCTCGCTCATGGGAGAGAACGGGGCGGGGAAGTCCACCCTGATCAAGCTCATGACCGGCGTGTATGAGCGGGACGAGGGGAGAATCGTGCTGGATGGCGTCGAGATCGAGCCGCATTCCCCGCATGAGGCACAAGAGCTCGGCATCAGCACCGTCTATCAGGAGGTGAACCTCATACCGAGTCTTACCGTCGCGGAAAACATCTTCCTGGGACGCCAACCCACGCGGCTCGGCTCGCTCGACTGGCGAAGAATGCGTGCCGGCGCAGAGTCGGCGCTCGGGCGGCTCAACCTGAAGCTCAACGTGCGGCGGCAGCTCTCCGACTTTTCGATCGCGGTCCAGCAGATGGTGGCCATCGCCCGGGCGGTCGACATCTCCGCCTCGGTACTCATTCTCGACGAGCCGACATCGAGCCTCTCCGGCGAGGAAGTCGAACGTCTCTTCGCCGTGATGAGAAATCTGCGCGACCAGGGCATGGGGATCGTCTTTGTCACGCATTTCCTGGACCAGGTTTTCGAGGTTTCCGACACGATCACCGTGCTCCGCAACGGGCAACTGGTCGGCAACTACGAAACGGCGGAGCTGTCCCGGGTCGACCTGATCTGCGCGATGATGGGCAGGAACGCCGACGAGATCGAGAGCCGGGCCATGCGACCGGTAACCCAGGCGAGCTCCGCGAACGAAGTACTGGCCGAGATCCGGGGCATGGGGCGCACAGGAAGCATGATGCCTTTCGACCTCACGCTCAGGAAGGGCGAGGTTCTCGGCCTGGCCGGTCTGCTCGGTGCGGGGAGAACCGAGACTGCCGAGCTGATCTTCGGGATCTCCAGGGCCGACCAGGGCGCGATGCTCATCGGTGGCGTGGAAACGGTGATGCACTCGCCACTCAAGGCCATTTCAGCGGGATTCGCGCTCTGTCCGGAGGACCGCAAGACGATGGGCATCATCGGGGACTTGAGTATCCGGGAGAACATCGTCCTGGCGCTCCAGGCCAGCAAAGGCTGGTTCCCCCTTCTGTCTCGCGCCGCCCAGGAGGAGATCGCGAACGGCTACATCGCCTTGCTCGGCATAGCTACACCGAACGCCTCGAAGAAGATCAAGGAATTGTCGGGCGGCAACCAGCAGAAGGTGATGGTGGCGCGATGGCTGGCCCTCCATCCGAAGCTGCTGATCCTGGACGAGCCGACGCGCGGCATCGATGTCGGAGCGAAGCTGGAAATCCAGCGGCTCATCGCCTCGCTGAGCGAAGACGGCATTTCCGTGCTCTTCATCTCCTCGGAGCTTTCCGAAGTCGTTCGATGCTCCCAGCGCGTCGCGGTCCTCAGGGACCGGCGGAAGATCGGCGAGCTGCACGGCGAGGCCATCAACGAGGGCGCCATCATGCGATACATCGCCGAAGGAGCGCGACACGATGAATAGCAGAACGAGGGGGACTCTCGACGTCCGGGATCTCCTCGGGAATCTCCTGTGGCCCCTCCTGGCGCTCGCCGCGATACTGGTGTTCAACGCATTCTTCACTCCCGTCATGTTCAAGATCGAGGTGAAGGATGGCCACCTCTTCGGCAGCCTGATAGACATCCTCAACCGCGCGACGCCGGTCATGCTCATGGGAATCGGCATGACGCTCGTCATAGCGACGGGCGGAATCGACATTTCGGTGGGATCCGTGTCCGCCGTCTCCGGATCCTTCACGACCGTCCTCCTCGTCGTCTACGGCATGCCGCTCGCCTGGGCGATCGTCATAGGACTGGCCGTCACGGTCGCGCTCGGTTTCTGGAACGGCTTCATGGTGGCGAATATCGGCGTACAGCCCATAGTCGCGACCCTCATCATGTGGGTGCTGGCGCGCGGCATCGCCACACTGTTCGCCAACGGCCAGACGATTCTCTTCGAGAATGCGCAGTACGAGTACATCGCCAACGGCTTTCTTTTCGGCCTGCCCTTTCCGATCACCATACTTGCGGTCGTGTTCGTCGTGGTACAGCTGCTGACCCGGAGGACCGCCCTCGGCCTGTTCATCGAATCCGTCGGGTGCAATCCCGTCGCAAGCAGATACTCCGGCGTAAATGTCCGCATGATCAAGCAGACAGTCTACGTTTTCACGGGCCTGTGCGCCGGAATCGCGGGGCTCATCAATACCGCGAACATCAAGGTCGCCGACGTGACGAGATCGGGGGACGGGCTCGAGCTGGACGCCATTCTTGCCGTCGTCATAGGCGGGACCTCGCTCGACGGGGGCACCTTCTCGCTAACCGGCACGATCATAGGGGCCATCGTCATGCAGACCTTGACGACCACGATCCTCACCAACGGAGTGCCCGTCCAGGTGACGCGGGTCATAAAGGCTCTCGTCGTCGTCCTCATCATTCTCATCCAATCGGAGACCTTCCGCATGAGGGTGCGAAGTCTGTTCGGGAGGAAGGCTCATGAAGCTGCGAATAGATAAGCGGTACATGCCGATCGCGGCGACCGTCTCCGTCGCGCTCTTGCTCTATGTCGCGGTGGGGCTCGTCTACCCGAACTTCTTCAGCCTCCGCGTGTTCGTGAACTTCTTCCGGGACAACGCCTTCCTCGGTGTGGTGTCCGTGGGGATGACGCTCGTCATCATCTCCGGCGGGATCGACCTCTCGGTGGGGTCGATGATCGCCTTCGTCGGAGTGCTCTGCGCCTTCCTGATCGAGAAGGCGATGCTGAGCCCGCTCCTGGCCTTTGCCGTCGCGCTCCTGTGCGGTTCGCTCATCGGGTTCACGATGGGGAGCCTCATTCACTTTTTCAAGGCTCCTCCTTTCATCGTCACCCTGGCCGGCATGTTCTTCTGCCGCGGCCTCGCGAACGTGATCAGCCTGGAATCCATTCCCATCTACAATCCGCTCTTCAAACAGATCATGCGCTTCGGTTTCATGCTTCCCGGCGGCATCAAAGTGCCATCCACCGTGCTGATTTTCCTGGCGGTCCTGGTGATCTTCCTCTATGTCGCGCACTACACGAAGTTCGGCCGGGATGTCTACGCGATCGGGGGGAATCAGCAGTCCGCCCTGCTCATGGGGCTGCGCATCGGGAGGACGAAACTGCTGATCTATACCCTCAGCGGACTTCTCTCGTCGCTGGCCGGCATCGTCTATATTCTGAACACGCCGGCCGGCAACAGCCTCGCCGGCGTGGGTGTGGAACTCGACGCGATAGCCTGCGTCGTGATCGGCGGGACCATGCTCACGGGCGGGGTGGGATTCCTGGCCGGCACCTTCGTCGGTGTCCTCATCCAGGCGATCATCAAGACCTTCCTGACCTTCAGTTCCCTGAGTTCCTGGTGGTCCAAGATCGCCATCGGCGTGCTCATC